>JBBROH010000127.1:0-12684 GCA_038229595.1 Chloroflexia bacterium
CGTCAGCCTGGCCCACTTGACCCAGTAGCTACGCATATCGTAGCGGATGGGGCAGAGATTAGCGCGGGGCTGGCTGCTACGGCGGCCCTTGCGCTGGTGGGTAAGTGCAGACTTGACCGCCTCGGTCGCTTTCATGCGGGCCGAGACCACAAGCTGGCTGGGCAGTTCGGAGTAGGCAGCCCTAAGCGGGTAGTAGGTGCGCTTGTGCAGTTCCACCCCGTTGAAGATGCCAGCCTTGTAGCCCTCCTCGGCGACCACGTTGAAGCAAGCGGTGGCCTGTTGCATCGTCTGCAGCATCGCCGCTGCCTGTTCTGGGCTGGGGTTGAGGGTAAGCGCAATCGTTCTGTCCATAGCGACAGCATATCATATACAACGAACATTTTCAAGCAGTCACGTCTCAACTTGGCGCAAGGAAACGCCCTGTTGAGGGACCTTGGAGGGCGCGGTTTCCTCCCTGCGGCGGGTGCCGAGGGTCTCCACCGCGCAGATACAGATGATCGAAGGTAAGCTGTCGCTGGTGCTGCCCGCCCACAACGAGGAGGAGAACATCGCTGAGGTCGTGCGCGACGCAGCGGTGGTGCTGCCTACCGCTTTCAGCGACTATCAGATTATCGTCGTCAACGACGGTAGCAAGGATCGCACAGGCGAGATCGCCGCCCGGCTGGTGGCAGAGAACGACCACGTGCGCCTCGTCACCCACGAGATCAACAAGGGCTACGGCCAGAGCCTGATCGACGGCTTCGCGGCGGCAGAGGGTGAATACATCATGTTCACCGACTCGGATCGCCAGTTTGACCTCAATGACATCCACCGCCTGGCCTCCTACGTGCCACACTACGACATTGTGGCTGGCTACCGCATCAAGCGGCAAGACCCACGTATCCGCCTGCTCTACGCTGCCATCTTCAACCTCGCGGTCAAGCTACTCTTTAACATCCAGGTGCGCGATATTGACTGCGCCTTCAAGATATTCCACGCTGAAGTCCTCAAGGACATAGACCTGCAATCACCGGGAGCCTTGATCAACACTGAGATTATGGCGAAGGCCCAGAAGCGCGGGCGAAGCGTAACCGAGGTGGGGGTCAACCACTACCCACGCTCGGCTGGCGAACAGAGTGGCGGCAGCATCAAGGTTGTCACACGGGCGATGCGCGAAACCGTGCGCCTGTTCTTCCGGATGCAGAGTTACACCCCCCCCGATGGCGTAGTCGTTCCGGGCGAACCAAACGCCACCCTGCGCGCAGTAGTGGGCGGCTCGTCGGCAGTGCTAACCCTCCTGCTTGTCCTCAGCCTGCGAAGCAAGAAGAAGTAGCAGGCGGCTGCAAGAGCCGCGCTAAAGGTGGGATGGGGGCGAGTCGCCGAGACTCGTCCCCTTTTGCGTAGGGCGGAACTTTGCTGGGTTGGGCGCAAAAGTGCAACCTTTCCTTGCCCCAAGCAGTATAATAGAGGGACAACTTGCGGAGCAGGGTGGGAGGGATTAGCATGGTGATTGAGACGCGAGAGGTATACCTCGGCTTGCAGCGCAGCCTGGGGCGGTTGGGGCGGCGCATTCGCTGGCAGGAGGCTGTGCGCTGGCTGCCACTTACCCTCAGCTTTGGGCTGCTAGCGGGCGCACTGGTTGCCTTCTTCGCCCGCCTGAACGGTAGCTGGGGGGAGGGTGAGACTTGGGCAGCGGTAGGAGCGTGCGTAGCAGGGGCTTTGGCCCTCGGCCTGGCAGTCAGCTTCCTGCGCCCACGCAAGGAGCGCGAGATTGCGCTGCACTCTGACCTGGCCGCTGGCCTGGACGAGCGGCTCTCCACCGCTGTCGAGACACAGGGGCGCAAACCTGGCAACGAGATAGAGCGGGCGATGCTGGCTCTACAACTGGCGGATGCGGGGCGGGTGGCCGACCAGATTGAGTTGCCCAAGACTTTCCCCCTGCGTAGCTCCCCGCTGCTGACAGCGGCGACTGTCGTATGCGCGGTTCTACTACTGGTTGCCTTCTATGCTCCCAATCCCTTTGAGGCAGCGGCCCGCCAGCAGCAGGCGGTCAGCCAGGCCCAGCAGCAGGTTGCCAACCGCATCGAGAAGGTGCAGAAGGAGATACGCGAGGCTGGCAGCCAGGTTGACCCGGTGCGCGAACAGGCTTTGCAAGAGCTTGAGAAGCTGCGCCGCGACCTGGAGCAGGGCAAGTTGAGCCGCGAGGAAGCAGTCGCCCGCCTGGACCAAAGTGAGCAGAACCTCAAACAACTGCAAGACCCGGCTACGATGGTGCAGAAGGAAGCCCTCAACCGCCTGGGCCAGGAGTTGGCGAAGTTCACCGACCCCTCGGATTTGCAGCAGATTGGGGCCGATCTGCAATTGGGCAACTACCCAGAGGCGGCCCAGGGGCTGGACTCTTTGGCTCGCAATCTTAGCCAGCAGAGTGCAGCCCAGCGCGCTGCGGTAGCCCAGGCGTTGCAGCAGGCCGCCGACGCAACTGCCAACGTGGATGCCGAACTTTCGCAGCAGCTAAAGGCCGCCGCTGACGCGCTGAAGAAGGGCGACTTCGCCGCCGCCCAAAGCGCGCTAGCCCAGGCCAACGAGCGCATCCGCAACAATGGAGCGTCCATTGCCACCCAGCAGCAGTTGCAGAAGGCACTGGGCCAGTTGCAGAGCGGCGCACAGTCGGTAGCCGAAGCGGGTAAGCAGACCCCGCAAGCGCGCCAGCCCGCTGCCCCCACCACCCTGCCCAGCAACGGCACGCCGACCGCTGGCACGCCCGACCCCAACTCTACCTTTGTGGCCGCCGATGGTTCGCCGGTCGCTGGCACACCACTAGCCGGGCAGAGCAAGGAGAACAGCGGCCAGCAGAACGGTCAGCAAGGCCAGAATGGGCAGGGCGGCCAGCCACAGGTGGGCAACCAGCCGGGTCAGCCGGGTCAGCCGGGAGCTAAACAACCGGGTAAGAGTGCGGCGGGCGGCGGCAAGGGAACGAACGGCGGCCAGCGCGAGGGAGTCTACGCCCCAGAGCCAAACTTCAACAACCAGGGTACTCCCCTGGCGGTGCCGGTCGGTGGCCCCGCCCGCACTAACGGCAATGGTAGCGGTACAGGCAAGCCGGTGGCTGGTGGTGGCACGGGTGGCACGGCGGCTGGCAGCAGCAGCAACACAGGGGGCAAGTCGCAGGTTCCCTACGAGGACATACTCGGCCAGTACGCGCAGCAGGCTGGCACCGACCTGCAAAATAGCTACATCCCCCAGGGTCTCAAGAGCTACGTGCGCGACTACTTCACCTCGCTTGCGCCAGCGAGCGGGCAGTAGCGTACTGCAATGAGGGGCGGCGTTGTGATAGGTGTGGGCTTGCTTGATTAAGGTGCGAGTGGCTGACAATCGCGCCCACCCAGCAGCCACCTGCGCCTGCGTCTCCGCCACCGTACCGCTGTTGTCGATCACCAGGTTGGCGCGGGCTAGCTTCTCAGCGAGCGGTGGCTGGGCAGCGAGACGAGCATCCACTTCGGCGGGGCTGTAATTGTTGCGGCGGATCAGCCGTTCGCGCTGGGTGGCGGGGTCGCAGGTAACGACCCAGATAGCAGCTACCCTGTCGGCTAGCCTGGTGCGCCCCTCGATCAGCTTGACTGCATCAATGACGATCACGGCGTAGCCCTCTGCCTTAGCCCAGGCCACCTCGTCCCAGATCAGCTTGCTGATTGCAGGGTGGGTGATCGCCTCCAACTCCGCCAGGGCAGTGGGGTTGCCAAAGACGATTTGGCCGAGAGCGGGGCGGCTGATCGTGCCGTCGGCTTGCAGCACGCTGGGGAAGCGGGCTACTACCGGGCCGAACGCGCTCCCACCCGGCTCAAGCACACGGTGCGCCGCCCGGTCTGCGTCAATGACAAAGGCACCATGCGCCTTGAGCATCGCTAGCACGGTGCTTTTGCCCACCGCGATGTTACCTGTCAGCCCCACAAGCATCAACAATCCTCCAACGAAAGAGAGCGCAAGCGACTGCGCCCTCAGCGGCTAAACCTGGGCTGCCAGCCGCTCCCACTCCTTGTACTTACGCTCAAGCTCCTGCTCTGCCGTCTCATAGTCGCTCCCCAGGCGGCTGATGATCGTCACATCGCGCTGCTCGGTGGCGGCTCCCAGTTCGTCGGTCAGGCTGCGGAGGCGATCCTCTAGCTGGGCAATCTGCCGCTCCATCGCCTCCACCTCGCGGCTGCTCACCTTCTGGCTGACCACGACCATGCCGCCCAGGTGTCCGTTGCGCCCCCCACCCTCGCGCTTGCCATTCGCCTTGCCGTTGGTTGGCATGGCCGCAGGCGCGCTATGGCTGCGCTTGCCGTTGCCGTTCGCAGCGGGCGGGCTACCATTGCTAGCCGCAGTGCCGCTGGTCGGTGCAGGCGCAGCAACCGCCTTACCCAGCCGCTGGGCATTGCCCGTCCCCTCGCGTTCGCGGCGGGCAATCTCGGCGTGGTAGTCGCTGTAGTTGCCGACAAAGCTCTCAACCTTGTGGTGGCGCACAGCCCAGGTGACGGTCGCTATCGCATCAATGAAGAAGCGGTCGTGGGAGACGAACAGAACAGTCCCCTGGTAGTCGTTGAGCATCTCCTCCAGAGCTTCGCGGGCGTTGATGTCAAGGTGGTTGGTTGGCTCGTCGAGGATCAGGAAGTTGGCGCGCAGCAGCATCAGCTTCGCCAGCGCGACGCGACTACGTTCGCCGCCGCTGAGGTTGCCGACCGGACGATACACATCGTCACCGCTGAACATAAAGCGGCCCAGGAAGGTGCGGGCTGCCTCCTCGGTCATCGGCTGCACACTGCGGATTTCGTCGATGATGCTGGCAGCGTGGTTCAATCCCTCATGCGCCTGGGCATAGTAGGCGACCACCACATTGCTGCCCAGTTCGAGGTTGCCACGCACGGGCAGTAGTTCGCCAACGATAGTCTTGAGCAGGGTAGACTTGCCACTACCGTTCGGCCCGACCAGAGCAATACGATCCTGCCGCCGCACTTCGGTATCCTTGACGGTGAACAACACCCGCTCCTGGGCCTCACCATCCTTGCGCGTGCGGTAGCCGACCGCAAGACCGTCGGTGGTCATTACCGCCTGGCCGCTGCGGAGGTCGGTGGTGAACTTGAGCTTGAGTTGGGCGGCTTCCTTCGGGGCTTGCTTGCGCTCCATGCGGTCTAGCTGCTTCTGTCGCCCCCGTGCCTGACGATACTTCTGGCTGTTCTTGTAGCGGCGGATGAAGTCTTCGGTGCGGGCGATATAGTCCTGTTGGGCCGTGTACTCGCTCATGCGCTGCTCCATACGCTCGGCCTTGAGGTCAAGGAAGCGCGAGTAGCCGCCCGCATAATCTTCCATCGTGCCGAAGGTCATCTCCAGCGTGCGGTTGGTCGCCTTGTCAAGGAAGTAGCGGTCATGGGAGATCAGGATTACCGTTCCCTGCCACTTGCCGAGGAAGTCCTCTAGCCATTCGAGGGCCGCGAGGTCGAGGTGGTTGGTCGGTTCGTCGAGCAGTAGCAGGTCAGGGTCGGTCAGCAGAGCCTTCGCCAGGGCAACCCGCGTCTTCTGGCCCCCACTCAAGCGGCCTAGCTGCTGGCCCAGTTGGTTGTGGCTGAAGCCGAGGCCGAGCAACACTTGGTCAATCCGCGTCTCGTAGTCATAGCCACCCTGCTGCTCAAACTTCTGGCTCAGTTCGCCGTACTCCTCCATCAGCGCATCAAAGATCGCGCCGCCCGCGCCGTCGCCCGCCATCGCTGCCTCAAGCTGCTGCATCTTGGCGCGCATCTCCTCTACATCGGCGAAGGCCGCCCGTATTTCCTCAAGGATGGTGTGCTGGCTGTCGCCCACATAGGTCACTTCTTGCGGCAGATAGGTAACCCGCAGGCCGCGCGCCTTGATGATCGTGCCGCCGTCGGCCTCATCATCCCCGGCGATAATCTTGAGCAGGGTAGACTTGCCTGCGCCGTTCACCCCCACCAGGGCGATGCGCTCTCCTTCAGATACCTGGAAGTTGACCTTCTCGAAGATTTGGGTGACAACGAACGACTTGCTCAGGTTGGTCACGGTCAGGATAGTTGCCATTTTGTTCCTTCTAAACTAATTTTGGCTTGGCAAACGTCTTTACGTTCTGCTGCCATTATTTTACCATATCTATGTGTTATGTAGAAAGGATTGGTTAGCCACCGCCAGAGAGGCCCACCAATGCGCGCTCGAACAGGCTGGGCCAGGGGCGGGCGGCCAGGGCAGGCAGGTTGAGGCGGTGGCACTCGGCACGCAGCCACTGGCCGAATAGCCAGCTAGAGTGCGCCCGCTCTGGCTGGGGCCAACCTTCACGCTGCAAGAAGTTGCTGGCGATCTGCGCCTCATCGTCCTCGTAGAGGAAGACAGCACGCACCTGCCCAGCGGCAGCGACCAGGCCATAGTGCGCCATCGCTGCCAGTTCGGGTAGGATGAAATCGCCCTCGTAGACGACAGGCGAGCCGCCAGCCAGCCGATTGGCGATCACTGCCGCCATTGCAGGGCTGTAGACCGCGCGGCAGACGCTCAGGAAGTGGTCGTGTCGCTGCGCCGCTGACCAGCCACCCACCTCGTCGGGGTGCGTGCGCCAGTAGTGGAGGAGGGGTTGTTGCGCGGGCGTGGTCATTTGCTCCAAGATGCACTGGAAGTCGTCCACCTCGGTGATACCGACAGCGAAGTGGTGGGCAAGGCGGTAGCCAAGACCGGTCTTGCCCACCCCGCTTGCACCGCCAATCAACAATACCTGCCAGTCGCGCTGGCTCTCGTTGGTTCTCATGCTTCTATTCTAACAGAGTGTTGCGACGACGGGATCGCAGCAGCGGAGTAGATTGTGCTGTAGCCGCTGCTAACTGCCGCTCACGGGACAGTAGCAGCAGCACGGGTGGTGAAGCTAGAGCGACCGTCGGGGTACTTCTGTTGGTAGAGGGTGCGACCAAGTTGGCCTAGCAGCACGTTGTAAGGGACGGCGTTCTCTGGGTGCCGCTCAAAGCGGGCGCGCTCAAAGTATTGCACGGTATAGGGTCTGCCCTCAATGATCTCGACAAACTCCTCGCTGATCGGGAAGCCGAGGGTGCTGAGGCTGCCGTGCTGCTGCCAATACTGGTAGAAGTCGGTGCTGACGTTGTGGCCCGTCTGCGGGAAGTAGCTACGACCAGGCAGGGCGGCTACTGCCGGGTCTCGCGGGTGGAAGTTGACCCCGATCAGGCCTAGCAGCACGTTGAAGGGGGCGGCGTTCTCCGGGTGGTACTCGAAGCGGGCGCGCTCGAAGTACTGCACGGCGTAGGTGCGGCTATCGCTGTCGCTGCGTTCTTGTATCTCGTTGCTGAGGGGGAAGCCGAAAGCCGCAAGGTCGCCATTAGCCTGCCAGTAGCGATAGAAGGCTGGGCTGACACACTTGCCGGTCTGGGGGAACAGGTAGCTGCCAGTACAACCACTGCCGCCGCCAGGGGTGGGGGTGGGGGCGGTCACACCGTAGTAGAAGGTCCAAGTGGCGGTATTGTAGCGGCCCGCAGTGTCGCTGGCCGAGGCGGTGACGGTGTGGGGGCCGTTGCTCAAACCTTGCACGTTGACGTAGATCGTCTCACGCAGGCCGCTGCCTTCGCGGGTGTACTGGATGTAGCTGTTGTCCAGTACAATATTACGCCCGATGATCGTAGCGGTGCTGCGGATGGTGAAGCCGATGCGTACTACAGGGCTGCTGACGGTGAGGCCGTTACCCGGTTGTAGGTTCTCAATGGCGGGTAGCTTGCCAGCCGGGAGCGGGGTAGCGGTGGGGTTGACTGGCAGCGGGGTGGAGGTGGGGTTTGTGCCGCCAGAGCCAGTTACGGTAAAGTTCCAGGCGAAGCCGCCCGCCTGCCCGTTAGCATCGGTCGCGCTGACATAGATGTTGTGCGTGCCGTTGGTGAGGAAGATGAAAGAATAGAGCAGGAGGCTGCGGTTCCCGTCCTGGAAGACTGGCGGTGGGAACGAGTAAGCTGAGTTGTCGATCAACACCTGGTAGGCGGTGATCGCAACGTCGGCGCGGAAGGTCGCGCCCACACGCACCTTGCCGTCGCCACCAGCAGCCACCGTCTGGCCCTGACCGGGGGCAAGGTCGAAGACGACAGGAAGGGCAGCGAGGGGGGCGGCCCGCCCACTGCTACTAGAACCAACCACCAGGCTGACGACTACTGCGAGGTTGAGCAAGGCAACAACAGCCAATCGGATACGCTTCTGCATAGAAATACTACCTCCACTATATTTGAGGGGGGCGCAAGGTCGCACCCGCCAACTGCAATTACATTTTACTGCGATTAGTAGCAAAGTGCAACGAGAGGCCTAGTTAGCGCAAAGCAGCCTGCCAATGAACGAGGCAGGCTGCGGGCTGAAGGAGCAGAGGGCTAGAGGCCCTTCTCCTCACCGTAGTAGGCATAGCCTTCTTCCTTCGCGTTGTTCAGCACCACGCCGACAATATTAGCTCCCACCTTCTCCAGGGTTGCCTTAGCGCGGCGGGCAGGGTCGCGGCGGGTCTGGCCCGCGTTGATCACCAGCAGGCAGCCGTCCACCCTGGGGGCTAGCACGGCAGCGTCACTGACCGCCAGGATCGGGGGGGTGTCGAACAGCACGTACTCTGCGCTGGCTGCCAGCATCGCAATGATCTCGCCCATGCGGTTGGAACTGAGCAGTTCGCTAGGGTTGGGTGGCAAGGGGCCGCTGGTCAGCAGCGCGAGGTTGTCCTGCATCGTGCGCTGCACTGCGCTGTTCGCGTCGCTGGTGGTAGCCAGCACCAGGCTGGTCAAGCCGCTCCCGTTGCCGAGGCCAAACAACTTGTGCAGGCTGGGGCGGCGCAGGTCAGCATCAACCAGGATGGTACGGTGGCCCGCCTGGGCGAGGGTGATCGCCAGGTTAGCCAGCGTGGTACTCTTGCCCTCACCCGGGCTGGTCGAGGTCGCCAGCAGGGTATGCAGCGGGCGGTCGGGGCTGGCGAACTGGATATTGAGGCGAAGGGTGCGATATGCCTCGGCAGCCGCCGACTGTGGCTGGCTGTGGGCGACGAGCAGGTTGCTCAGGTTGGGTTGGTTGCTTGCCACTAATTTCCTCTCTACAACTTGGGGATCGCGCCGATGGTGTTCAGGCCGAGTTGACGTTCTACGTCGTCGCTGTTCTTAAGCGTATCGTCGAGCAAAGCCAGACCGATTGCCAGCAACAGGCCCAGCACCAGACCGAGGGCAGCCCCGGCTGCGGTGTTGATCAGCTTGCGCGGCTTGTAGGGCTGGCTGGGCAGGCCCGGCTTCTCTAGCTTGCTAGCGACAATCCGCGCCCCGCCACCGCTCTCTGCGGCGTTGATTTGCTCTACGAACTCGTCACCAATGGCGTTGGCGATGAACTGGGCATCCTTGTTGTTCACGTCATCTACGCTGACGGTAATGATCTTGTCGTCTGGCACCGCTTGCGCTTGCAGGTTGCCCAGTAGGGCATCGGTCGAGCGGTCGAGACTGGCATCCTTGAGGACACGCTGCAAGAAGTCGGGGCTGAGTAGCTGATTCTTGTACAGTTGCAGGTTGGCGCGGATCACGTTCTCCAGCTCGCCGCTGGGCTGGCTGGCCGAGAAGCCGAGCCGCACCTTCGCCTGATAAGTAGGGGTTTGCAGCAAGCCGAAGCCGTAAGCGGCGGCTGCGGCAATGGCCGTGGTTAGCAATACGACCCACCAGTACCTACGCAGGGCGGAGATGTAGTCGCGCAGTTGGAATTGCGGCATCAAGCGGCTCCCCTCACGGTAGCTTCCCCTTCAGCGGCACGCTAACAACCGGGAGGCCGAGTTGCCGTTGGGCATCACGACTGTCGCGGATGCGATCATCCAGGTAGTCGAGCAGGAAGGCAAGGACGATCCCAGCCAGCAGGCCGAGGATGATGGTCAAGACTGCGTTTGTCAGTTTCTTGCCACGATCCGACTTCAATTCGCTGACGATCTTGCCATCACGCACGCGAGGCAAGTCAAGGATGCTAAACTCCACCTGATCTTTGGTTTGGATGAAGTCCGAAGGGTGGGTGACAAGGGCATGGGCAGCCGCCTGGACGATGGCTATTGCCTTCATTGGGTCGTCAGCGTAGGCACTGAGGTACATGACGCGGTGTACCCGTGTGGCACCAAGGTTGGTGTAGACGCTGTCGGGGGTGATCACCCTGGTGATCGTGGCCGAACTGCTGAGGGCGATAGCCGTGGCGGTCGGTTGGGAGACTACTGTCATGTTCTGGTAGGCGGCAGGGTTCTGTTGGAGGGTGTCGAAGGTGAGTTCAGCAAACTTGCTGCCATGCACCACCTCCAGGTAGTCGTCCACCAGGTATTCGGAGGAGAGGTAGAGGTCAGACTGCCCGGCCTGGTTGAGGATCGGGACGGTGCCGCTGATCTGCTGCTGGGCGATCTGGCGCACAACCAGGGTGGCCTGGGCCTCGTACTGGGTGTAGCCACGCGTCTGCAAGAAGCCCGCGACAGCGGCTAGAGCGAAGACGATGGCGACTACCCACCACCAACGCATGACAATTTGCCCGTATCTACGTATCTCCAAGCCTACATCCTTCCCTTTGTCATCTTTGCTTGCGGTTAGATCAATAACGCACCAGCCCGGCGGCGGTTGCGGCGCGGCTAGTCTAACACAGTGGTGGTCTGGTTGGCAAGCTAGTAGGCACCTTCGCCCCGGATTATGGCGGGAACAGTGCGGATCATTATCTTCAGGTCGAACAGCGGCGACCAGTTTTCGGCATAGTAGAGGTCGAGCTTGACCATCTCCTCAAACGAAAGGTCGCTGCGGCCACTGACTTGCCAGAGGCCAGTCACGCCTGGGGTGATGCTCAGGCGTTGGCGCGCCCATTCGTCATATACTGCGACCTCCTGGGGGATCGGTGGGCGGGGGCCAACCAGGCTCATCTCGCCACGCAGCACATTGAGGAACTGGGGCAGTTCGTCGATGCTGGTCTTGCGGATGAAGCAACCAACAGGAGTGCGCCGAGGGTCGTCTTTCTTTTTGAAGGCTAGCCCTTCACGGTCGCTGAAGGCCAGCAACTCTGGCTTGCGCGCCTCAGCATCGATGTACATAGAGCGGAACTTGTAGAACTTGAACGACCTACCATCCTTGCCGATACGTTGCTGGGCGAAGAAGATCGGGCCGGGCGAGGTGAACTTGACTAGCAGGGCGACAATCAGGAAGATGGGGGAGAGCAGCAACAGCAGTAGTGGGGTGAGCAGCAAGTCCATAGCCCGCTTGATTGCCAGATTGAAGCCCTGGAGCGAAGGTTCCCGCACCCCAATCAGCGGCACCCCGGCGATGTCGTTGATCTGCACCTGGTTGAAGCTCATCTCAAACAGGTCGGGGACGAGGCGGAAGCTAACCTTGCTGCGGCGGCACAGTTCGACCACGCTGAGGCTGGCTTCGTGGGCCGAGGCAGGCAAGGCGATGATCACCTCATGTGCGCCAGTGCGCTGCACCTCTGCTGCCACCTGGCTGATCGGGCCGAGGTGCTGGATCGCTTCCTGGTGCTGGCGGCTGATCGGGATCGCCCAGAGCTTCTCGTCTGGCTCGTCCTCGACGTAGCCGACCAGCTTATAGCCCAGTTCGGGTCGCTCTACAATGTCCTTCATGATCCGTTGCCCAGCCCGACCCGACCCGGCTACTATCACCCGCCGCACATCAATGCCCCGCCGCCAGAGGGCAACCCGCAAGCGACCGGCGAGGAAGCGGGCAACAGAGAGCAGGACGACCGCCGTCAGCCAGAAGTAGAAGTAGACCAGACGGGAAAGCAGTACCGGCTGAAAGAGTAGGCTGGCAAGGATCACCACCGCGATGGCGGTCAGGGTGCTGCTGAAGATGATCGCCAACGCGTCTAGCCAACTTGAGCCACGGGGCAGCCGATAGAGGCCACGCCACTGGAAGCTGAACAGGCAGGCGACCACCAGCGCGACCCCAGTGAGCAGGAAGTCGCGGAAGGCTACGTTGCTGCTGGCAGCGATGTCCTGACCAACGCGCAGAACATAGCGCAGGTAGTAGGCAACAAAGAGGGCAAGGACGATCAAGCCCGTGTCTACCAGCATATAGAGGCCGACCATCAACCAACGTCGCCGTGAACCGGGGGCGATGCTGGGGAGGGTGGCGCGGTTGGTGGCAGCTTGCCGCTCAGCCATAGGCTGGCTATTCACCTCGCTCCTGTCCATCTGCTTCATCTGCGTTTGTGCCAATCTAGGGTGCTTGCAGCGGCAATTATACCACATTGCCCCAGCCCTGGTCGGCTGCAACTTGGTGCTATCCTTCGCAATACGGTGCAGGCTCATTGCGTAAGTAGGGGACTTGTGGTACTCTACTGCTACACCATAGCGGCTTACGCCCGCCTGGTATTGGCAACTAGCAGCAACAACAGGAGGAGATCAGCTATGCTCAGGGAGTTTCGGGACTTTATTGCTAAGGGCAGTGTACTTGACCTTGCCGTTGCGGTGATCATTGGGGCAGCCTTCGCGGCAGTAATCGAGTCTATGGTGACGAACATCCTTACGCCGATCATCGGGGCTATCTTTGGCGGCACCAACTTTGCAGCAATTGGCCTGACCATTGGCGACGCAAAGATCGGGATCGGTCTATTCCTTGATGCACTAATCAACTTCCTGATTGTTGCCTTCCTCCTGTTCCTGATCATCCGCTCGTTCAAGATGGTGAAGGATCGGATGACTCGCCC
>JBBROH010000128.1:0-12501 GCA_038229595.1 Chloroflexia bacterium
CGCAAGGTGGTTTGGGCAATCTGCATAGTCGCCTGCACATAGTTGACTACCTTGATTATCGCCAGCTTGGGGTCAAGCACCTGGAAGTACAGCACGGCATTGACCCGAATCGTCACGTTGTCGCGGGTAATTACCTCCTGCCCTGGTACATCGGTGGTAACAGTACGCAGGTCAACCGTCTTCAGGCGGTCAATGCCAAAGGGGATAATCAGCACCAGCCCCGGCCCAGTCACGCCCCCATAGCGGCCCAGGCGGAAGATTACCCCGCGCTCATACTCCTGCAAGACACGGACGGCAGCTAGTAGTACGTACAGCACCAGCACTACCGCCACGACCCCGATGATCAACTGCCAGGGGATAGTGCTAAAGTCAAAATCTCTTATATTCATCTTCATCTCCTTGAGCGCACCGTGCGCCCGCGCTAGCTCTCACCTCTATCTTGCTCTACATACTGGTTGCTAAGCTGCCCAGGCAATGGTGGGCCGCCAGCGGGCAGGCTAGCAAGGGGGATGACGCTCAAGGTCAGGCCGCTAATCGCCGTCACCCGCACCTGCGCCCCCACTGGCAGCGAACCGACCGCGCAGACCGCCCGCCAAAGCGCGCCCTCCGCATAGACGAAGCCTTGTGGGTCGAGGGCAACCCGCACCTCAGCCAACTGGCCGATTAGCGTCTCGCGGCCACTGCTGGCGGGCAGCCGCTGCACCTCTACCGCCTTGACTACCAGCCAGGCACAAAAGAGGCTGAAGACGAGCGACAGGCCGAGCAGCAGCGGCCCCACCGCCGCCAGCCAGCCGCCGCCCGCGCTGAACAGCAGCCCCCCACCCAGCAGCAGCGCAACCACTCCCACGCTGGCGGGCAGGCCGTGACCCGCCACAAACAGGTCGCTGGTCAGCAGAGCCAGGCCGAAGGTTAGCATCGCCACGCCCACTAGGTAGTCGGGTAGCCAACCGAAGGCCAGCCAGCCGAGCAGCAAGCCAGCACTGACCAATATCGCCAGCCCCAGCAGCACCGCCACCCCAACCAGCACCCCGTTCGCCGCCCGACCCGCCTTCTGCTTGTGGTTCAACATCGCTTCCCCTCTCATTGCCCGCCTGGGGCAGGCTGTCGGCAAGCCGCTTGCCCTTTCCGTTATAATATACGCAAAGACCGTGAGCGGCGTTACAAACCTTTGAGCATAAACTGACCCAAGAGGAGAAACTGTTTGCGTAAGCTCATCACTCTGGCAATCCTCACCCTGCTGCTGGCTGGCTGTGGCGGCGACAGCAGCCCCAGCCCTGCCAGTCCCAGCCCAGCCACCCCGCTCGCCAGCCTCGCCCCCGCTGGCAGCCAGCCGCCTACTGCCGACCCTGCTGCCTTGTTCAAGGCGATGCAGACGCGCATGGACAGCCTCACCACTTACTATGTCGATGCTCAGGCTAGCCACAAGAAGCCAGCCAACACCACCGCCACCGATGTTAAAGCCATCCACGGCTGGATTGTGCCGCCCGCCAGTGGCGACCTGAACATCACCTACGTTGGCGGCGAGCAGCGCGAGTACCTGACCGTCGGCTCGCGCACCTACCAGAAGATTGCCGCCGACCGCTGGCAGCCCAGCGAAGCGCAGACTGGGGCCAACCCCGCCACCGCCAACATCTGGCGGTCGTTCTCCGACAAGGCGAAGCTAGAGTCGCTACCAGGCGAGACGGTCAACGGCAAACCCAGCCACCGCCTACGCCTCAGCAGTGGCGAGGATAGCTTCAGCCTGTGGATAGATAGCGACAACAATCTGCTCAAGGTAGAGGGGACGACCACTGACCTGCAAGCCAGCTTTAACTACTCGCGCTTCAACGAGCCGTTCAAGCTGACCGAGCCGAGCGGCAACCAGGTGGTCGCGCCTACTGCCACCGACCCCAGCGCAGGCAGCGGCCCGCCTCCCGCCTCCCTCGTCACCGACAGCGCAGCCACCACGCTGGCCCCCGTGCTAGCAGGCCGCACCCCTATCCCTGCCGCCACCCTTGCCGCCGAACTGGGCGTAGATGGGGTAGCAGACGCGCTGGTTGACGCACGCGGGCTGCGCGAGAACGGCATCACGAAGGGCAACCCCCAGGCCAGCGTAGTGATCGTAGAGTTCAGCGACTTCCAGTGTCCCGCCTGCAAAGCCGCCTTTGACGACGCGCTGCCGCAGGTAATCAAGACCTACGTGGACAGCGGCCAGGCCCTCCTTGTCTACCACCCCTACCCCCTGGAGAGCGTCCACCCCAAAGCCCGCTCCGCCGCCAACGCCGCCCTCTGCGCCAACGAGCAGGGGCAGTTCTGGCCCTACCACGACCGCCTGTTCCAGAAACGCCAGGAGTGGGTTGAGGGCCAGGAGGACAGCTTCTACGCCCTCTACGCCAGCAGCCTCGGTCTCGACCTCGTCAGGTTTAAGCAGTGCTACAGCAGCAAGCGGTTCGACAGCACCATAGAGCAGTCGCTCAAGCTGGGCAACGCGGCAGGGCTACAAGGCACCCCCTTCTTCGTGATTAACAGCTACACTCTCACCGGAGCCTATCCCTTCCCTGGCTTCCAACGCCTGATTGAGGCAGCGCAGCAGGCAGCGCAGTAGCTGGTAGTCACTTCTAATCAGCCTTTAACCGGGCTAGTTGTGGCTGGCAGCTTGACAAGCCACCGCCTGCTTAGCTAGAATAGCAACGCTTGTAGCATCCTGCACAAGTTGTGTGCTAGCCGTCGGGTGTGCGGCAAGGGGCATGGCACCCGCCCTGGCCTACCGCAGGGTGGGGGAGAGAGGTTGTGATGATCAAGGTTCAGCAGCTTACCAAGTATTACGGCCCCTATCGGGCAATCAACGACATCAGCTTCAACGTCAACGACGGCGAGATTGTCGGCTTCCTCGGCCCAAACGGGGCGGGCAAGACGACGACGATGAAGGTAATCACCGGCTATATCCCGCCCACACTCGGCTCGGTCAGCGTGAGCGGCTTCGACGTGGTGCGCCAATCTTTGGCCGTGCGCCAGCGGATAGGCTACCTGCCAGAGACCGTGCCGCTCTACACCGACATGACCCCCCGCGAGTACCTGCACTACATGGGCAAGCTGCGTGGCATGAACGACAGCGGCAAGCGCAAGCAGCGGGTAGAGGACGTAATGGCGGTCACTGGCATCAGCGAGATGAGCAATCGGCTAATCGCCAAGCTCTCACGCGGCTACCGCCAGCGGGTCGGCATCGCCCAAGCGATGGTGCATAACCCCGAAGTGCTAATCCTCGACGAGCCAACCGTCGGCCTCGACCCCCGCCAAATCATCGAAGTGCGCGAACTAATCCGCGAACTGGGCAAGACGCACACGATCATCCTCAGCACCCACATCCTGCCAGAAGTCAGTATGCTCTGCCAGCGGGTAATCATCATCAACCGGGGCGAAATCGCAGTAGATGACACCCTGGCGCACCTGGAAAGCAGCCTGACCAGCACCGACCGCCTGGAAGTGCTGGCCCAGGGTAGCCTCGCCCCGCTCAAGTCTACCATCGCGCAGGTAACGGGCGTACAATCGCTGGAACTGCTGACCCCAATAACCGGCGACCGCTCCAACCAGTACCGCTTCCTGGTGGAGGCAGCCGCTGGCAGCGATCTGCGGGCCAACCTCGCGGCGGCATTGGTCGCTGGGGGGACAGCACTGTTGGAGTTGAAGGCCCGCCGCCTGACGTTGGAGGACATCTTCATCAACGTCACCGCCCGCGACGAGGACGACGCGCAGGACGACGCATACTACGACCCCGCCACTGCCCCCGACCACAATCCAACCATCGCCGAGGTCGCTGCTGAGACTGCCGATGAGGAGGTGGCTTCTTGAACACCGTGACTGTGCTGAACAAGGAGCTACGCAGCTACTTTGGCTCGCCCTTCGCTTACATCATCATGGCTGCCTTCCTGGTGCTGGGTGGCATCCTCTTTGCTGGTGCCGTCACCGACCCCAGAGGCCCACAGGCCGCCAGCATGGATGGCTTCTTCAGCCCGCTGCCGGTGCTATTGCTGCTGATCGCCCCGATCCTCTCGATGCGCCTGCTGGCCGACGAGCAGCGCAGCGGTACGCTTGAGTTGCTGCTGACCGCCCCAGTCGGTGATGGTGCGGTGGTGATCGGCAAGTACCTTGCCAGCTTCCTGCTCTACCTGGCGATGCTAGCCCTCAGCCTGGTGTTCGGCTTGTTGCTCTCCTTCTTCGGCAATCCAGCCTGGGGTATAATCCTCAGCAGCTACCTGGGGGCGGCCCTGGTAGGGGCGGCCTGCCTGGCAATCGGCCTGTTCGCCTCCTCGCTCAGCGCAAACCAGGCGGTGGCCGCCTTCATCGCCCTGACCATCACCCTGGTGCTGTGGCTGGCCGAGCGGGTCGCCCTCTTTGTTGACAACCCCAACATCCGCTCCTTCATCAGCCAGATGGCTCTATTCACCCACTACGGCAGCTTCACCCAGGGGGTGATCAACACCAAAGACGTATTCTACTACCTCAGCATCACGGTCGTCTTCGTTTTCATGGCTATCCAGTCGTTGCAGAGCAGGAGGTGGCGTTGATGAGCCAGAAACCACGAACCCCCCGCAACCCACCCGCTGCGCCGCGCCCTGCCCCGCGCGGTACGCGCAACCCCAACCAGGAACTAGACACCGAAGGCTTCAGCTTGCTGCACATCATCGGCATCTTTGGCCTGGCCCTCGTCTTCTTTGCCCTCGGCTACTGGCTAATCAGCCGCCAGTTTGATACGGTGCCGCGCTACCTGGCGGCGGCTGGCATCCTGTTGATCGGCGTATTCTTCTGGTTCAACCCCACTACGCTGGGTGGCCTGTTCAGCAGTCGGGGAGCGCGCAACAGCGGCAACGCCTTCGTCCTGATCGCGGCGGTGATTGGCATCGTGATCGTCCTCAACCTGCTGGCTGGCCGCTACCTGACCGCCCGCGCCGACCTGACCACCAACCGCCAGTTCAGCCTCTCCGACCAGAGCCGCACTATCCTCGGCCAGTTCCAGGATGAGTTGCGGGCAACCGCCTACTACAGCCAGAACAACATCAACCACGATAAGGCCCGCGACCTCCTAGAGTCCTACCGGGCTGCCAGCCCCAACTTTGTCTACGAAGTGGTGGATAGCGACCAGGACCCGATACGCCGCCGCCAGAGTGGGTTGCCGGGGGACGGCATCGTGCTGGAAACCAAGCGCGGTGGCTCCAATGCGAAGCAGCAGGTGACGGAGCAACCCGATGAGGGGACGGTGACAGGCGCGCTGATCAGGCTGCTCGATCCTACCCCCTCGACCGTCTACTTCCTCAGCGGCCACCTCGAACACGAACTGGGCGACAGCGGAGTGGGCGGCTACAGCACCCTGGCGGCGGCCCTCAAGCTCAACAACTACGTGGTCAGCACGATCAACCTCGACACCTTGCAGGCGATCACCAACACCGGTATCAGCGTGCTGGTAATCCCCGGCCCAGAGATCGCCTTCAGCACAGGCGACCGCCAGAAGATTGAGAGCTTCAACCGGGCTGGCGGTCGCCTGCTGGTGATGCTAGATGCGCCCTTGATCTTGCGCGACGGCCCAGCGGCCTTGAGCAGCACCAATCAGCTACTCGCCCCCTTTGGGGTTAGCTTCGCTGACGGCTTGCTGGTGGACGACGGCCCACAGTCGGCGATCCAGGGCTTCCCCTACAACGTCTTCCGCGCTACAGACTACTCGTTCGCCTCAATCACCCGCGCCTTCAAGAACAACGGCACTACCCTGCCCAACGTCCTCAACGCGGCCACCGCTGTCCTCACCAATCAGCCAGTCGTTACTGGCACAGGGGTGGTGAAGTCGGTTCTCTTGCAGACGAACGAAACCGCCTACCTCAAGTCTACCGCCACGCTGCTGACCCAGGCCAGCGTAGCCAGCACCACAACCGAGCTAGGCAACCGTGGGGAGCAACGCGGCAAGTACATCCTGGGGGTGGCTATCGAACAACCGGCTAGCGGCACCTTCTCCTCTACGCGGCTGGTTGCGCTGGGCAACTCGCGCCTGATTAGCAACGCGACGATTGACCAACAGAACTTTGGTGGGCGCAGCTATAACCTCGACCTGGTGCTGAACTCGATCAACTGGCTAGCCCAGAACGAGACCTTGAGCGGCATCCAGGCGAAGACGGAGGACTTCCGCGCCCTTAGCATCAACCAGGCGCAGGCCTCACTGATCTTCTACGTCAGCACCCTGTTCCTGCCCGCTCTGGTCTTGCTGTTCGGTGGCGTGATCTGGTGGCGGAGGCGGTAAGCGATGAGCAACAGTCGTACTACATACATCTTGCTGGGCGTGCTGCTGCTGTTGATCGCGACCACCTTCTTGCTGGTCAAGGGCGACGACCCGCAGCAAGTGCAGTTGCGTCAGCAAGCCTACCTCTGGGATTATAGCGGTGAAGACGTGGAGTTGATCACCATCCGCCAGTACAACGGCCAGACCCTGGAACTGCGCCACCGCAGCACCATCTGGGAGGCGGTCACTGGCACCACCGGGCTGCTGGACAGCAACGTGGTCAGCGCAACGAGCAAGAAGCTGCTGAAGCTGACCACCGCCACCAAGTTCGTCAGCGGCGACCTGAGCAAGTACGGGCTGGCGGGCATCTCCGCTCCCCGGGCTGTAATCTCGCTCACCCTGTTCAGCGGTCAGGTGGCGGCAGTGTTGGTGGGCGACAACCTGACTAACAGCAAGGGCGACGACACTGGCGCGTATATCACCGACGCAGCCAACCCGAACACGGTTGCCACCAATCTAGATAACGCGGTGCGCTCGGCCACCTACTGGCTGATCGAACCACCGCTAGCCGCCACCCCTGTTCCTCCCCTCACTCCCAGCCCGCCCCGCTGAGGCTAAGCAGTGCTGTCCATCTCTTGCTGCCCAGCAGCAGCTCCGTCAGAGCCTAGTTGCTGGCTTCCAGAGTCAGAGACCGTTGGTTGTCGCTGACCTGCTCGGCATCGGTAGGAGAAAGCAGGTTGGGGTCGCCAGGGTCGAGTTCAAGGCTGCGCCCTTGCAGGTTACGTAGCTGGCTGGCGAGTTCGCTGACGCGGGCAGCAGCGGCGGCGGCCCGTTGGCTGCTGGCGGTGGCGGCCACGCTGATCTCGGCGATCTCGTGCATCGTGGTCGCCACCTGTGCGCTGGCGGTGCGCTGCTGCTGGGTAGCCAGGCTGATTGCTAGCGCAAGCTGGTTGGTGCGCTCAACCACCTGGATGATATCCTCGTTCGCGTCGCCAGAGAGGTGGGCCAGGTGTACACCTTTCTCCGTCTCCTTCATGCCATCCTCGGTTGCCATCACTGCGGTGTTGCTAGCCGCCTGCAACTCGGTGACGAGGCCGCGCACCTCGCGCACAGCGGTGCTGGCTCGCTGCGCCAGCTTCTTCACCTCGGCGGCCACCACCGCGAACCGTTTGCCCTCTGCCCCTGCTTCCGCCGACTCGATAGCCGCGTTGAGCGAGAGCAAGTGGGTCTGAGCCGCAATGTCATTGATCACATCGATCACCTCGCTGATCCGCTGCGCCCGGCTAGAAAGAGCCAGGATGCGGGTGGCAATGTCGTTCACCTTGCCACGGATCACTGCTATGCCGATGATGCTGTCGCGTACCGCTTCCTGCCCACTGCTGGCCCTGTTCATCGCTTGCTCGGCAGCCTGCGACACGGCGCGGGCAGCCTCGGCTATCTGCTGGGCAGTCTGGCTCAACTGCTCAATCGTCACACTCACCTCCATCACCGCGGTCGCCTGCTCGGATGAGCTACCCACCTGTTCGCCCGCGTCGTCAGCCAGTGCGCCCGCCGCCGCGTTCAGTTGGCTGGCGATCTCGCTCTGGGCCGCTACGCTGCGGGTTAGGGCGGCGTTGGCCTCGCCCAGGGCGGCACTCTGTTCGGCGATAGTGCTAACCAGGCGGCTTGAGCGCAAGTTAGCAGCAGCAATCACCGTGATGATGAACGCGAAACTCAGCAAGTAGAAGCTGCTGTAGAGCCACTCGGTGTTTATGCCCATGCCAACCCCATTGACCAGCAACGCTCCATCAAACAGGGTGGGTAGGTGTTCAACCACTGCGAAGAAGAAGTAGAGGCTGATGGCAAACAGGCCGACTGCGATCAGCGAGCGGGGATAGCGGCGCATATTCGCCCCTGCGCCAACCAATGTGGTCGCCAGCAGCACGGGATAGGGCGTGTTCATCCCCCCCGCGACATGAGCGGTGATCAGCACTGCCACCGTGTCGTAGATGATCGAGGCAGTCACGGCCAAGCCACCCTGCCCACGCATAGTGATTAGCACTGTGATCGGGGCGATGATGAACTGCAAGCCCATCAGCCACAATGCGGCGGATACCCATACCTGGCCGTTGCTGCCCGCTTGCACCTGAAAGGTGAAGAAGGGCAGGATAGCAACGACAGTCAGCAGCAAACGCCCCACAATGCCCACAACGGCTTGCACGCTAAGGTTGCTCCAACTAGCAGCTCTTGTACTCACCAGTCTATTATACTCCTCTTGCCTTATAGGAGCAACGCTAAAAAGGGCGCAAGATTTCGGTCTGGTCGTCCAACATCTCGTAATTACCCTGCTCTTTGTCGATGAAGGCCAGCACCTTGTCCAACACTGCGTTGGCGACAGCGGATGAGTTGCTTACCACTGCAAAGCCAATGGTAGAGTGGGTGGGATCGTCACTGTCTTCCACCTCGGCGGCGGTGACGGCGAAGCGGCTCCGTATCTTGGTCAGCAGCCCCTTGACCACCCCCCGTTTCTCTTTCACGCTCTCGCTGGCCGATAGCACCAGATATACACGGCAAGCCGCAATGATCATTATCCTCTCCTCTGCCGAATAAAATCCCCATCTTATTGTCCTCTGGCGAACAATTTACGGAAAAAGGGGCAATTCGCAGCAAAACTGTTGGCAAGCGGGCTAAACTGTGCTAGAATAGCATTGCTGCTGGCTCACCTGCCACTAGGCACTATACCATGCGCCCGCCGCCACCGTCAACCTTGTTTATGCAACGGAAGGAGCAGTACCCTGCAATGGACGAAGTAAAGGAACTGGCTTTGATGAGCGACGATGATGCCGCTGTTACTGAGATTGGCGGCCACGGCCCGCACCAAGGCCTGGGTTTCGCTGGTAACGGCCAGCCGAACGGCAACGGCAACGACCACGCCGACCACGATCAGCCCGCCGCTACCCGCCCTGGCCCGAAGGCCCGCGCCACTATTGACCGTGACGAGCGGGTGATCTCCTCCTCCTACACGCGCAGCTATGACTTCGTGATGGATCACGGCAAGGGCTGCGAGGTCTGGGATGTAGACGGCCATCGCTACCTTGACTTCAACGCGGGGGTTGCCGTCCTCTCTACCGGCCATACCCACCCGGCGGTGGTCAAGGCGATCCAGGAGCAGGCCGAGAAGTTCATCCACATGGCGGGTACCGACTTCTACATGGAGCAGCCCGTCGAGTTGGCTGAGAAGCTGATCGCCCACGCCCCTGGCAGCTTCGGCAAGCGGGTCTTCTACACCAACTCTGGCACCGAGAGCATCGAGGCCGCGATGAAGCTGGCCCGCTACCACACCCGCCGCCCCGTGCTGATCAGCTTCTTTGGCGCGTTTCATGGCCGCACCTACGGTAGCATGAGCCTGAGCCAGAGCAAGGCTCTGCACAAGACCGGCTTCGCTCCTCTGGTGGCGGGTATCCAGCAAGTACCCTACGGCTACTGCTACCGCTGCCCACTCAACCTGACCTACCCTAGCTGCAACGTTGCCTGCGTAGACTACATTGAGAAGACTACCTTTAAGTACCATGTTGAGCCGAAGGAAGTAGCCGCCCTCGTAGTCGAGCCGGTGCAGGGTGAGGGTGGATATATTGTGCCGCCGCCTGCCTACTTCCCTAAGCTACGTGACCTGGCCGACCGCTACGATATCCCGATTGTGGTGGACGAAGTGCAGAGCGGCATGGGGCGCACGGGCAAGATGTTTGCTATCGAACACACTGGCGTAACCCCCGACGTGATCTGCCTGGCTAAGGGCATTGCCAGCGGCGTACCGCTCGGTGCAGTGATCGCCCGCGAAGACCTGATGACCTGGCCCAGCGGCGCACACGCCAACACCTTCGGCGGCAACGCCCTGGCGGTAGCGGCAGCCCTTGCCACCCTCAAGTTGCTTGAAGAAGACCTGATGGCGAACGCCGCTTACCAGGGCGACTACCTGCTGGCCCGCTGCAAGGAGTGGGAGCAGCGTTACTCGTTCGTTGGCGACGTGCGTGGGGTGGGCCTGATGGTCGGCATCGAACTGGTCGAGGACAAGCAGACGAAGGAATACGCTTCGCAACTGCGCGACGATATTGTAGAGGAGGCGTTCCGGCAGGGGCTGCTGCTACTGGGTGCAGGCAAGAGTGTGATTCGCCTCTGCCCACCGCTGGTGATCAGCCGTAGCGAGCTTGACGAAGGTCTGACGATCATTGAGAAGATCATGGATCTGTTTGAGGCGCGCCGCAACAACCGGGCCGAAGTTGGCAACCCGCAGTACGCACTGGCGGCCAAGTAAGCGCGCAAGCGAGGGGGAGCGTGGCTGCGGCTGCGCTCCTCTTTTGCTTTGTGGCAGAAACAAGACGATGGCCGCCCTTTGACTATGCTGTATAATGACAGAAAATAAGTACAGGGGAGGCAAACATGGCAGACGAACAACGCTGGGAGTACTGCTACCTGCGTATCCGCATCATCTACAACCTGATGAGCGGCACGCGCCTGTTCGAGGGCAGCCCAGAGGAGTGCTGGACGTATGCCAGCCGCAATGGTTGGCAGTTGGTCAATGTAGATGGTGGCATCGCCTACTTCAAGCGTCCCCTCGCAGGTTGAGCCAATCATCCTATCGGCTATGGTACATTGGTACTGCTTAACTGCTCAACAGTTGACAGGGCGGCGGTAGCTGCTGTATGATGAGGTAGATTAACATAATACTACGGCGGCCTGGGTCGTCGTAGCCGTGCGCTGGTCTACACCTTGCGCCTAGTCAGCAGGAGAGAAGGAATGTTCAACCCAAGACTGCGGCAGTCGCTGCTTACCCTGGCCGTCCTTGCGTGCCTGGTCGCCCCACTCGGTGGTACCGCTGTGACAGCAGCCCCAGTGGGCAGCAAACTTGCCGTGCCAACCCCGACAATCCCTGCCGCCCCCACCCTCCCTACCCTGGCTGCGGGCGCAACCACCTACTACCAATCCGACTTCAGCGACCCGACCACTGCCGCCAGCTACGACTTTGTGAACGTCGGCCACGGCCTTGAGGCAGAGTTCCCCGCCGCCTGGCAGGTGCAGGACGGCGCATTGACCCTGCTTGGCACGGCATCTTACGCCATTGGCTACTTCGATACCCTTGCCCTACCGCGCATCGACGCTGGCAGCGACTACCGGGTGGAGGCGACCGCCTACGGCCAGCCTGCCGCTGGTGCCTTTGGCCTGGTCGCCCGCTACAGCCCGGCTGGTCACTATCGTCTGACGCTGGGGGCGGCTAACCTCGGTCAACCCGGTTGGCGGCTGGATCGCTACGACGCAAGTACCGACAGCTACACCCTGCTGCTCCGCTCTAGCCAGCTAACTGACGGCTACAGCCGCGACTCCTGGACGAGCCTCGGCCTGGAAGTGCAGAGTGATAGCCTACGGGTGCTGATCGGCGGCCAGCAGGTCGGCTTCGTGCGCGACAGCAGTTATGGCAAGGGGCGCGGTGGCTTGGTCAGCGAAGCTAGCAGCGGCCTGCGCTTCGCCAGCCTGCGGATCAGCAGCCCCGCGGGCAGCCCGACGGCGGACGCTCGTGCTTATGCCCAGAGTAGTGCGCGGGTGCCAGCCAATGCCGCCCCGGACTTCGGTGGCGCAACCGACATCTCGCAGAACGGTGATACCCCCGTGCAGTACCCCTTCGCTGCTGGGCGGCGCAATGTTGTGGCGGTTTGGACAAAGGGGGCGACGATCCGTGAGGGGATCGGTAGCGCACGCAGCACCAACTCCGGCCAGAACTGGAGCAACATCTCCTCGATCCCCGGACAGGGTAGCGACTTCCGGGCTGGGGCTGCCGTCTCGCCCGACGGCGCAACTGCTTACGCTGTCTGGAACGATGTGCAAGTAAGTGACAATGTTGTGCTTGCCCGCTACAACTTCGCCAGCGCAAGCTGGAGCAGCCCCGTGCGCGTGACGAACTACAGCAACCGCACTCTCAACTCGCCCAGCGTGGCAGTCAAGCCCGACGGTAGCATCCACGTCTTCTACACTCTGCGCGAGGATGCGGGTGGGGTGGTGATTGGGCGCATCTACTACCGCATCTCCCGCGACGGCGGCAACAGTTGGAGCGACGGCCCCAACTGGTCGCCAGGGGGTAACAGTACCACCCTCGCGCAGGGCAGCCAGGTGGTGGCCGACACTCGCGGCAAGCTGCACGTAGTCTGGATGCGTTATGCGACCGGTATTGACACCGCAGACGAGAACGACGACGGCACCTGGACTGTCAGTGCGCGCAGCAACAGCCGCGA
>JBBROH010000129.1:0-12325 GCA_038229595.1 Chloroflexia bacterium
GGCGTGTTGGTCGGGGCGGGGGTCGGTGGCGTAGTGCCAGGCAGGAACTTGGTGATGAAGGCATCAAGGTCGGAGGTGGGGCCGCCGATGGTCGGCTGCTGGGCGTTGACCAGGGGGAAGTTCTGATCGGATTGGGTGGTACCAACGATGTAGGCTACCCCTGCCGCATCTGCTGACACGCCGTAAGCCACGTCCGACTTGTTGCCACCGAGGTAGGTCGAGTAGGCGCGTGCGCCCACCGCGTCGAGCCTGGTGTAGAAGCCGTCGTCGGGGCCGCCATAGAAGGTGGACTGATAGGCATCGGCGGTGCGCGGGAAGTTGGGGGAGCGGGTGTTACCCACGGCGTGCAGGTTGCCACTGCCGTCCAGCGCGATAGTCTGGATTTGGTCTTCGCCACTGCCGCCGAGGTAGGTCGAGTAGAGATAGCTGAAGTTCTGGTTGGTGCGGAAGGCGGTCACGTAGCCGTCGTAGGTGCCACCACCCGATGTAGGCTGGCTAGCATTGGCGGTCGGGAAGTTGCGCGAGTTGGTTTGACCAGCGATGTACAGCACGTTGTTGCGGAAGGTTGCGATGCCAACGTCGTCGTTGCCATCACCGCCGAACAGGGTCGAGAAGCCACTGTAGGTATAGGTGTTGGTGGTAGTAACCAGTTGGGTGACAAAAATCTTGTCGCCAGTGAAGGTAGCAGGCGGCGTAATCGGGTTGCGCTGCGGGAAGGTATCAAGGCTGCCGGTTCTACCAGCAAGATAGACGGTGTTGTTGCTGCGGTCAATCGCAATGCCGAAGCCGAGGTCAAAACCACCAGCACCGAGGTGGCTGCTGTAGAGGAGTACACCGCTAGGGCTGAACTTGCTGAAGACGGCATCGGTCTGGCTGCCATTAGGACCGCCGTCTTTGTCTGGCTGGAAGGCATTTGGCGTGGTGGGGTAGGCTGGCGGGTGATTGCCGGTGTTCGAGTCGGTCTGGCCGACGATGTAGACGTTGTTGGCGTTGTCGAGTACCAGGCCGTGCGCGAGGTCGTCACCGCCGCCCCCGATATAGGTCAGGAAGCCGCCACTGAGTTGGCCGCTGGCGGCCAGCTTGAGTACGAAGCCGTCGGAGGGGTCTGCGTTGCCCCCCGCGAACGCTGGCTGGAACGCGCCGGGCGTAGTTGGCAGGTTATCCGAGCCGCTGTAGCCAGTCATGTAGATTGCACCGTCGCTGCCGAGCGCAATCGCTTCCGCACTTTCTTCGCCCGCGCCACCAACCAGGGTGGTGAACTGGCGCACGCCATTGCCGTTGAGCTTGGTGATGAAGATGTTAAGCCCAGTTGGAGCGGTACCGACAACGCCGGGGAAGTCGGTCGAGACGGTCTGGCCGGTCATGTAGATGTTGCCGCTGGCATCGGTCGTTACGGCCAGTGCCGCGTCTTCACCATTGCCGCCGAGGTAGCTGGAATAGCCGATTACCGGGTCGATGACTAGCGGTTGGTTGTGGTCGTAGCTGCCGAGGCTGAAGCTGAACTGGTTGTCGCCCAGTAGGCGGTAGCTGCCGCTGACCACGTTGGCCTTCGCACCCTGGTAGATGTAGGGGGCGGCATGGCGTAGTTCGCCGCTGGCGGTATGGATGACCAACGCACCGTCGCGTAGCTCAAGGCTGGTTGCACCCTTAACCGCGACGCGGATCAGGCTGCTGTCTGCGCCGGGAGCTACGATGAAGTCGTACTCCATTCCCGCCTTGCCGCTGTAGTAGGCGAGGTCGATGCCGGGGTAGAGGCTGTTGTACTGCACGCGGGCGAAGCCCGGCACGTCGGTGGCCCAGCGGCTAGCGTCGTTGCCCAGGTAGTAATTGCTGACCCCTGGCACCGGCTGGCTGGTGCTGAGGCTGGCTTGGGGGTTCGCACCCTGTGGCACAAGGCTAATAGTGCTGGTGGCTTTGCTAGCCGCTTGCTTGAGGGTGATATCAGCCTGCCCCTGGCTGAGGCTAAGGTTGAGGCCTGCGCCGCGGCTGGCATACAGCACGCTGGCGGCGAACTGGCCCTGGTTCGGCTCAAACCAGGCGGGGCTGGCTGATGTCGGCTGGCTGGCCGCCGTTGGCTGGCTGCTGAAGCCGAAGGCAGGTTGGATGGTGAGGCTACTGAGTAGCAGGCTGACGACAACAAACAGGCTGAACAACGACCAACGGTTAGCTTTCACTGGGTTACTCCCTTTCTCTGGTGCAGGCTGCGCTATACGCCCGTTGCGTGTTCGCTGTAGCCTTAGCTGCTAAAAGGATTGTAACTGGCAGCTTTGCAGCGGTGATAAGTTCTGTTAGTCTGTTGCGGTTTTGCTGCCAGCGATTGCTGAGCCGTTGCAAGCTGCTAGCCCTGAATAGCGTGCTGCACAGCGCACCGATGGTCGCTCGCTTCCACAACGAAGCAGCAGTGCAGGCAGTCGAACTGCTGCTGCAAGAGCGTATCCCCCTGCAAGCCCCGCTGTTCTCAATGCCACCACCCGCCAGCGGCGTTCGGTGTTATAATGCAACCAGCAGCCGCCTATGCGCGCTGCTGCCTGGGGGCCAATTACGACCACCAGGCCTGCTTCTGGCATTGTTCTTGCCCCAACGCTGTTAAGCAAGCCACCAGGCCAACAGAAGGTAAAACAACCCCCCATGCTCAACTTCCTCAAGCAAGCCCTACGTGCGCGCCGCAAGTCACAGGCAGGCAATCCCAGGCGACCGCCCGCCGCCCGCTTCAATCCAACCCGACCCCTCCTGCTATCTATCGAGCGGCTGGCAGCCGATGCCCAGGAGCTTGCCCACAGCCACCGGGTTGGCACCGCGCCGCACCGTCGCTCGTCCCTGCTGCTGCGCCTGGAACGCACCGCCAACTACCTGGCGAGCGTCTACAAGCGGCTGATTGACGAGCAGCCGCAGACGCAGCTAACCGTGCCAGCGGCAGAGTGGCTGCTGGATAACTACTACATCGTTCAGGAGCAGATAGCCGAGATTCGGGTTGACCTGCCTGCCCGTTACTACAACCAGTTGCCGAAGCTGGTAGATGGCCCCACGGCGGGCTACCCGCGCATCTACGCCCTGGCCCGCGCATTGATTGTTGCTAGCGACGGCCAGCTAAATCTAGAGCGGGTCGCTACCTTCACGCGGGCGTACCAGGCTGCGGACGAGCCGCTGACGATGGGCGAACTCTGGTCGGTAGCAATCATGCTGCGCCTCTGCCTGGTCGAACGCCTGGGCAGGCTGGCTGCTCAGATGCTGGCTGTCCACGACGAGTGGCTGGCCGCCGACGAGCAGGCCCGCCAGTTGTTGGAGGCCGCCGACCAACGCCTGGGTGAGCCAGTCGCCGTTCCCGCTGGCTTGCGCGAACGCAAAGGGCCGCTCAGCCCCATCTTCGCCACCCGCCTACATCGGCTGCGCGAACAGGGCGAGACCTTCATGCCGGTGCTGGATTGGCTAAGCGAACGCCTGCGCGAACAGGGAACGAGCCTGACCGAGATGGTGCAGCAGGAGATACGGCTGCTGGGTGGCATCCAGGAGTCGGTGGGCAATGTGATTACCAGCATGAAGACCATCTCCGCGCTGGACTGGGCCACCTTTGTCGAAGACCTCAGCGTGGTCGAGGCAACCCTGCGGGGCGACCCGGCCAGGGTCTATGCCGAGATGGACTTCACCACCCGCGACCGCTACCGCCACGAAATCGAGCGGCTGGCCCGCCAAAGCCAGGTCAGCG
Source organism: Chloroflexia bacterium (assembly GCA_038229595.1). GTDB lineage: Bacteria > Chloroflexota > Chloroflexia > QHBQ01 > QHBQ01 > JBBROH01. Next base: position 3,704 of record JBBROH010000129.1, read on the forward strand.
AACTAGCGGTGGCCGCCCTTGCCGTCGAGTTTGCAGCCAAAGCACAGGCGGCGGGTAAAGGACTGGTGGCGGAAGCTGGCCCCGGAGCAGCCTCGCTGGCCGCTGTGCCGAGCTACAGCCCGACTGACCCACCGCCCCCATTTGACCTCCAATCGCTCAAAGCCCACGTTGGTTACTACATCATAGATGATGGGCGGATGCAAGTTGAGCAGCGGATTGGCTATCGGCCTACGCCCCTAGACCGGGTTGCGCGGGTGGTCGAACACTACCCCACCCGCCTCTACCTCGGCACGCTGGCGGCGGTCAGCGGCGCATTGGTTGGCGGAGCAGTGGCCTACGCCCGGCGGCAAGGTGCAACCCCGCTCGGCGCACTGGGTGTAGCAGCAGTGACCGCCTTGCCCGCCAGCAGCCTGGCAACCAGCCTGGTCAACTACCTGATTACCACCATCCTGCCGCCCCGCCCGCTGCCCAGGCTAGACTTTGAGCGGGGCATCCCTGCGGAGCTACGCACCTTCGTGGTCATCCCCGTGCTGATTAGCAGCGAAGCGGGCGTGCGCGAGTTGCTCAGCCACATCGAAGTGCTGGCCCTGGCAAACCCCGACCCCAGCCTCCACTTCGCCGTCCTCAGTGACTTCGCCGACGCAGATCAGCAGTACCTGCCCAGCGACTCCCCCATTCTGGATCGCCTGGTCAGTGGCACCAACGACCTCAACGCCCGCTATCCCGGCCAGAACCGCTTCTATCTATTCCACCGCGACCGGGCCTGGAACCAGGCTCAGGGCAAGTGGATGGGCTGGGAGCGCAAGCGCGGCAAGCTGATGGACCTCAACCGCCGTCTGCTAGGCGACCCTTTCGACAGCTTCACAGTCAAGATTGGTGACATGGCAGTGCTGCCCCACGTGCGCTACGTGATCACCCTGGATGCGGATACCGAACTGCCACCTGCTGCGCCACAACGACTGGTCGGCACCCTCGCGCACCCGCTCAACCAGCCGCTGCTGAACGACGAGCGGAGGCTGGTCGAGCGCGGCTACGGCGTATTGCAGCCCAGGGTAACGACCACCCTGCTCAGTGGCAACTCCACGCCATTCGCCCGCCTCACCTCTGGGCATACTGGCGTTGACCCCTACACCACCGCTGTCTCCGATATCTACCAGGACTTGTTCAAAGAAGGCATCTTCATGGGCAAGGGTATCTACGATGTGCGCGCCTTCGAGGGCGCATTGCGCGACCGCTTCGCCCAAAACAGGCTGCTCAGCCACGACCTCATCGAGGGGCTGTACTCGCGTGTGGGGCTAGCCACCGACGTTACCCTCTACGACGACCAGCCCGGTAGCTACCTGGTTGCCGCCCGCCGCTCCCACCGTTGGGTGCGCGGTGACTGGCAGATTGCGCCCTGGCTGTTCAACCGCGTGCCTGCCCCGCAAGGCCAGACCGCCGCTAACGTGATCGCTCCTATTGGTCGCTGGAAGATTTTCGACAATCTGCGCCGCAGTCTGGAGTCGCCGGGGCTGTTGGCGATGCTGCTGGCAGGCTGGACGGTGCTACCCGGCAGCCCTGCGCTGTGGACGGGGCTGGCAACCTTCGTGCGGGCCTTCCCGACCGTCGCCAACCTGGTCGCCACCATCCCCCGCAAGCCGCCAGCCACCGCCTGGCCCTGGCACCTCAACTATGTGCTGCACGAGACTGGCCTCAACCTCTTGCACCTCGGCATCAACACGACCATGCTGGTAGACCAGGCTGGGCTGATGCTGGATGCGGTTGGGCGCACGCTATGGCGAGTAACGGTCAGCCACCGCAACTTGCTGGAATGGCAGACCGCTGCCGACAGCCAGCGCAAGTTGAAGAACGACCTGCCCGCCTACCTCAAGTGGTTGTGGCAGTCGCCGCTGGTTGCCACTGGCATGGCGGGCTTGCTGCTGCGCTTCCGCCCCCGCGCTCTGCCAGTGGCGGCTCCGTTCCTGGCGGTCTGGGCTGCTGCCCCGCTGGTGGCCTGGCGGGTTAGCCAGCCGACCCCCCCGCCCCGCACTGACCTTGCCACCGAGCAGAGCCACTACCTGCGCGGGGTGGCCCGCCAAACCTGGCGGTACTTTGACACCCTGGTTGGCCCAGCCGACAACTGGCTGGCCCCCGACAACTACCAGGAGGACAAGAACCTCATCGCTCACCGTACCTCGCCAACCAACATGAGCCTGGCCCTGCTCTCTACGCTGGCCGCTCGCGACTTCGGCTTTATCACCACCACCAGCCTGGTTGAGCGGCTGGGTCATAGCCTGACTAGTATGGAGCGGCTGGAACGGCATCGCGGCCACTTCTACAACTGGTATGACACCCAAACTATGCAGCCCTTGCTGCCCATCTACATCTCGACGGTGGACAGTGGCAACCTGGCGGGCCACCTGGTCGCGCTCAAGCAGGGTTGCTTGCTGTTGATCGACGAGCCACTGGTGCCACCCTGCACCGTTGAGGGCTTGCAGGATGTTAGCCGGCTGCTAGCCGCAGCCCTGACTGCCTACCAGCAGCACACTGGCCGCCTGACCGCCACCACCGATGCTCTCTACGAGCAGCTAGCCCAGCTTGACCGCTTGCTTGAGCGCGAAACCAGCGACCACGCGCAGTGGGCTGTCCTGCTGGACGAGGTGGCGGCCCTGGCTGGCGGCATGGTGGCGACCGTAAGTAGGATTGGGGCTGGAGCAGACGGCGACGAACTACGCTACTGGGCTAGCCAGTTGGGGGCGACAGCGCAGAGTGCCGCCGACCAAACGCACGCGCTGCTGCCCTGGGCAAGCCTGCTGGCAACCCTGCCACCTGCGCCTGATAGAGAACACTACCCAGAAATCGCTAGATTGTGGCAGGCGGTCGCTCTGCCAGAGTATGGACTGTCACTCAGTCGTGGCCTGGCCTGGTACGTGGACACTCTACCACGCCTGCGCCAGTTGCGAACGGCCATCGTGCGTGGCGGCTTGCCAGCAGCAGAAGCAGCGGCCCGGCTGCCGTGGCTTGAGCAGTTCAACGCGGCGGTCGCAGCGGCCTGGTCAGCCAGCGAGAGCCTGATTTATCAGCTACGCGAGCTAGCCCGCCGCTGTCAGGCGATGATCGAGATGATGCACTTCGACTTCCTCTACGACGAGGGGCGTGACCTGTTCGCAATCGGCTACAACGTGGCCGAGCAGCGGCGTGACGGTTCATACTATGACTTGCTGGCTAGTGAGGCGCGGCTGGCTAGCTTCCTGGCTATCGCTCGTGGGGAGGTGCCAATCGCGCACTGGTTCAAGCTGGGCCGCGCCCGCACCCCCGCCGCGGGCAGCCACGCCTTGCTGTCTTGGACTGGCACCATGTTCGAGTACCTGATGCCCAACCTGGTGCTTCGTAGCTATCCTAACACCCTGATCGAGCAATCGAACCGCGCCGCTGTCGGTCGGCAGCAGCAGTATGGGCGTGAGCGCAGCGTACCCTGGGGTATCAGCGAATCGGCCTACAACCTGCGCGACCAGGCCGGGGTCTACCAATATCGCGCCTTCGGGGTGCCTGGCCTCGGCCTCAAGCGGGGGCTGGCTAACGATTTGGTGGTTGCCCCCTACGCCACAATGCTAGCCCTGCTGGTGAACGCCCAGGCAGCGGTCGCCAACCTGCGCCGCTTGCAGCTAGCCCTCGGTCGCTACGGCTTCTACGATGCAGTGGATTATACCCCTGGCCGCCTGCCAGAGAACACCGACCACGCAATCGTGTTCAACTATATGGTTCACCATCAGGGGATGTCGCTGCTAGCCCTGGATAGCGTGCTGCACGGCGCACCGATGGTCGCCCGCTTCCACAACGAAGCAGCAGTGCAGGCAGTCGAACTGCTGCTGCAAGAGCGCATCCCCCTGCAAGCCCCGATTGTGCAACCGCACATCCCCGAAGTCGAAGGCATCCGCCCAGCCCGGCGGCTACCAGGGGCTGCTACCCCCAACGCGAACGTGCGCCACTTCGAGACGGCAGCCACGCCCCAGCCGGAGGCACAACTGCTCTCCAACGGCGAGTACCACCTGATGCTGACCAACAGCGGCAGCGGCTACGCACTTTGGAAAGACCTGGCAGTGACGCGCTGGCGCAAGGATGCGACCCTAGACCACTACGGCCAGTTCATCTACCTGCGCGACACCCGCAGCGGCCAGTATTGGTCGGCTGGCTGGCAGCCAACGGCTACCGAGCCAGAAGGGTACGGCGCAACCTTCGGGCTTGAGCAAGTTAGCTACTGGCGGCGCGATAGCGGGATTGAGACGCTCACCAGAGTAGTGGTTAGCCCCGACGAAGCCGCCGAACTAAGAGTGGTTACCCTCAGCAACTATGGCAACCGACCGCGCGAGATTGAGGTCACCAGTTACGCCGAGGTCGTCCTCAGCAAGCCAGAGGCAGACGCAGCCCACCCAGCCTTCAGCAAGCTGTTTATCGAGACGGAGTTCCTGGAAGGGCCGGGCGCATTGCTGGCCTCGCGCCGCCCCCGTTCGCACAAGGACCCACGTTACTGGCTGACCCACGTGGTTGCCACCCAGGGCGATGTGCGCGGCGAGTTGGAGTACGAGACCGACCGCGCCCGCTTCATTGGTCGCGGCCAGTCCTCTAGCCTGCCAGTTGCGCTGGAAGGGCGCACCCCCCTCAGCAAGACCGTGGGGGCCGTGCTTGATCCCATCGTTAGCTTGCGCCGTCGGGTGCGCCTTGCCCCTGGGCAGCAGGCTAGCCTCTACTTCACCACAGCAGTTGGCCTGGAGCGGGCCGAGGTGGTAGCCCTGGCGAACCGCTACGCCAACCCTGCTGCTGGTGAACGCGCCCTTCAGCTTGCTGCCCAGCACAGCGAATTGCGCCGCCGCCGCCACGACCTCAGCATAAGTGAGGCTATGCTCTACCAACAATTGGCTTCGCGCATTCTCTTTACTACCCCTGCTCTGCGCCCAGCCAGCAAGGTGCTAGCCACCAACACGAAGGGGCAATCGGGCTTGTGGGCCTACGGCATCTCTGGCGACGCGCCGCTAGTGCTGCTGCTGGTGCAGGATATCCGCGAAGCCGGGCTGCTGCAAGAACTCCTGCGCGCCCACGAATACATCACCGCGCACGGGCTTGTCCACGACCTGGTAGTAGTCAACGAATACGATCTTGGCTATCAGCAGCCGCTCAACGATCTGCTCTGGCAGCAGATCATGTCCAGCCCAGAGGCAGAGATGCTGGGCCAGCGCGGTGGTGTCCACCTCTTGCGGGCTGACAATATGCCTGCCGCCGACTTGATCCTGTTCCGCACTGTCGCCCAGATGGTGCTAACTGGTGGCCTCGGTTCGCTGGCCGAGCAGCTTGACAACGTACTACCCACGGCCAAGCCACTGCCTGCCTTCCAGCCAAGCGACCCACTCGCAGCAGCGGTGGGCAACCGCCCGCGCCGCGACGACACCAACCCGCTGCCGACGGTCAGCAGCGAAGATAGCAACCGGCCAGCTCAAGCTCAAGCTCCAGCCAAAATCTACGACAATGGCATTGGCGGCTTCAGCGCAGATGGCCGCGAGTACGTAATCAACCTGGAGCCGGGCCTGGATACCCCCACCCCCTGGAGCAACGTGCTGGCGAATGCCAACTTCGGCTGCCTGACGACCGAGAGCGGGGCGGGGACGACCTGGGCGCAGAATAGCCGCGAGAACCGCCTCACCCCCTGGCGCAACGATCCGGTCAGCGACCCACCCTCCGAGGTGATCTACCTGCGGGACGACGCAAGTGGGGCGATCTGGTCTGCCACCCCCCTGCCAATCCGCCAGCCGCTTGCCTACACAGTGCGGCACGGCTGGGGCTACAGCAGCTATCAGCATACCAGCCACGAGATCGAACAGGAGCTAACCCTCTTTGTGCCACCCGATGCTCCGCTCAAAATCTGGCGGCTGCAACTGAAGAACCTCGGCCCAGCCCGCCACCTGACCGCCACCCACTACCTGGACTGGGTGCTGGGGGTTAGCCGCGAAGGGTCGAGCCGCTATGTAATCAGCGAATGGGATGAGCAGGGTACAATGCTGGCCCGCAACCCCTACAACAACGAGTTTGCGGGCGCAGTCGCGTTCGTCAGCGGCAGCCAGACCAGCAGCAGCTACACGGCGGATCGGGCTGAGTTCTTGGGGCGCAATGGTGGGCTGGCCGACCCAGCCGCTCTGCACAGCAGTGGCCTGAGCAACAGAGTGGGGGCCGACCTCGACCCATGCAGCGCGATCCAAAGCGGCATTGACCTACCAGCAGGCGGCGAAGTGACGCTCCTCTTTGTTGTGGGCGAGGCTGAGGATCGCGCTGCGGCTCTGGCCCTGGCTGCTCGCTACCGCCAGCCAGCGGTGGCCGCCCAGGCCTGGCAGCAGACCATAGCCCATTGGCAGACGATCACCAGTGCGGTGCAGGTGGCAACCCCCGACCGCACGCTGGACTTGATGCTGAACGGCTGGCTGCTCTACCCGGCGGTGGCCTGCCGCTACTGGGCGCGCAGTGCCTTCTACCAGGGGGGAGGGGCGTATGGTTTCCGCGACCAGTTGCAGGACGTGATGGCCTTCGTCTACAGCCGTCCCGACCTGGCCCGCGAGCAGCTAGTGCGGGCTATCCAACACCAGTTCAAAGAAGGTGATGTCCAACACTGGTGGCACCCACCCACTGGACGCGGGGTACGCACGCGCTTCAGCGACGACTTGCTCTGGCTACCGTTCGTCGCCGCCTTCTACATTGAGGCGACTGGCGACCAGACGCTCCTGGCCGAAGCTGCGCCCTACCTGCAAGCAGACGTGTTGCAGCCGGGACAAGAGGATGCCTACTTGCAGCCAGCGACCAGCACGGAGACTGGCACCCTCTACGATCACTGTGTGCGTGCGCTAAAGCGAGGCGCAACTAGCGGGCGGCACGGTCTGCCCCTGATGGGGGCGGGCGACTGGAACGACGGCATGAACCACATTGGCATTGAAGGCGAGGGCGAGAGCGTCTGGCTAGCCTGGTTCCTGGTCGTCGTGCTAGAACGCTTTACGGGCCTGGCTGTCAGCCACGACGACGCTGAGTTGGCGGCCTGGTGTCGGGCAGAACGGGTGCGCTTGACCAGTGCGCTTGAGACGCAAGCCTGGGATGGCGGTTGGTATCGCCGCGCTTACTTTGACAACGGCACGCCACTTGGCTCGGCCCAGAACGACGAATGCCAGATCGACGCTATCGCCCAATCCTGGAGCGTGATCGCTGGCACTGGCGACCCGGCACGGGCGCGGCAGGCGATGGCCGCCGTAGACCGCCGCCTGGTGTGGGATGATGAGCAACTGCTCCTGCTGCTCACCCCCGCCTTCGACAAGGGTGCGCTCGACCCTGGCTACATCAAAGGCTACCTGCCCGGTGTGCGCGAGAACGGCGGTCAATACACCCACGCTGCCACCTGGACGATCCTGGCCTTCGCCCTGCTCGGTGATGGCAAGCGGGCGCACGAGTTGTGGAGCATGGTCAACCCGATCAACCACAGCCACGATGCCGCCACTGCTGACCGCTACAAGGTAGAACCCTACGTTGTCGCTGCCGATGTCTACAGCCACCCGCAACACCTGGGACGGGGCGGCTGGACGTGGTACACTGGCAGTGGCTCGTGGTTCTACCGCGTGGGGCTAGAAGCAATCCTCGGCTTCACCCTGCACGGCGACCACTTCACGGTCAAGCCGACGATCCCCCCCGACTGGCCCGGCTACCATCTGCACTACCGCTACCGCAGCACAACCTATCACGTAGAAGTGCAGAGAGACGCGAGCGGCCCAGCCGTTAGCATCGACGGTGCGCCGATCACCGATGGCCGCATCCCCCTACACGACGATGGCAGGGAGCATCAGGTGTCTGTTACCCTGGCAGCATGAGGCGGGGCTACACTACCTGGTCAAGCTGACATCACTTCGCTACGCATCTGTTTGCGCGCTATGTAGCCCTTCGTATGTTGAAGCCAAGCGCAGCACACTGGTGGGCGTGTTAGGTAAACTTCGCCAAAACTCGTGTGCTATGGTAAGGTGTTTGGTAAGGTTGAGGTGCTATAATAGTTGCAGATGAAGCGGCCCACCATTCGAGGCAGGGTTTGTTGGCTCATCTGAGAGGAAAGGAAAGAGTAGCGTTATGCGCCAACAGGAATTGATTTCTACACCGAAGGCGGCTGCCTATCTGACGATCAGCAGCGTCACCCTCCATCGCGCCGTCAAGCGAGGGATTATCAGCCCAGCGATGGTCACGCCCGGTGGCAACCTGCGCTTCACCCAGGAGGAACTGGATCGCTATATCCGCGAGTCGGTCGCGGGCGTGCGTCGCGTTGCAATCGTGGCCCAGCCACTGCCCGCTGACCTGAAAACGCCTGAGGCAGCCCAGGCAGACTGAGTAACGAGTCCCCGCTGCCCTTGACCAGACCCCGCCTGTAGAGCGGGGTTTCTGTTTGGCCGCCCAATATGGTACAATGGATGGTGAGACAAAAGAACAACAGGGCGGTACAAGGGGTGCTGCCGAAGGAGAAAACAGTGAACAACGTACAGAACCGGGCTACCGAGGACGGCAACAGGAATCGCCAGGAAGTATACCCCGCAGGCAAGCAGGATGTAGAACTCTACGTCCGCACCTACACCACCA
>JBBROH010000130.1:0-12284 GCA_038229595.1 Chloroflexia bacterium
AGCGGCCTGGTTAGTGGGCAGGTGGCAGTCCAGACCCTCTACACCAACCGCTTCGTCGAGGCTAGCGGGCTAAAGTTAAGGCTGGCTCGCGCGATGCTTGTCGCGCAGTCCACTGTGCAAAAAGGAGGCTACCGACCCCGCGTGGGTAATGTAAGCCAAACTACGGACAAGAAAACGCGCCCCCTGCTTGCAGAGGGGCGCGTCCTTGTCGCTGGCGAAGGCTTACATTACTCGCGCAGGGTCGGTAGCCTCCTTTTTGCACAGTTGACTGCGCGGCAAGCACCGTGCGGGCCAGCCTTAACTTTAGCCCGCTAGCCTCGACGAAGCGGTTGGTGTAGAGGGTCTGGACTGCCACCTGCCCACTAACCAGGCCGCTGGCTTGCAGAAACTTTGCGGTCGCTGCCCACACCGCCGGGTCGCTGGCTCCCAGCTTCTGGTTGCCGCTCGGCTGCTGGAACTTTGCCGTCTCCTTCAGCACAGCCAGTTGCACTGCGCTGTTCGGCTGATCGATGTTGGCGTACTCCTTCTTAGCCGCAATCGCATAGGCCGCGTCGGGGTCGGCGTTCATGTCGGCAATGCCGTGCAGGGTTGCGCTAACAAAGGCTTGCACGGTTGCGGGGTCTTGGGCCACCTTGTCCTGGCTGGTGATAACGCCGATGCTGGCGAGATTGTAGCTGTCGCTGGCCTGCAAAGTACGCAGCTTCACCCCCTGGGCCGCCAATGCTATCGGCTCGTTGACTGCGTAGCCCACCGCAGCGTCCACCTGGCCGCCCTGCACCGCCTGGGCCTGGGTGTAACCAACCTCTTGCAGCCGCACATCCTGCTCTGTCATCTGGTTGGCGTAGAGCATGGCGAGCAGGCCGTTGTAGTTTGCGCCGTACTTACCAGGCAGGCCGATCCGCTTGCCCTTCAGGTCGGCTACCGTCTTGATCGGCGCGTCGGCCATGAAGAAGACCGCCACTGGGAAGCGTTGGTACTGGGCAAGGACGTAGACATCCTTCACTCCCTTGCTAGCGGCCACAATCAGTTCATCCCCCTCCGAGTTGGCGAAGTCGAGCTTGCCAACCGCAACCTGGGCCAGCAGATCGTCTGTGCTGCCATAGTCGAAGCTGACATCAAGGCCCGCCTGCCGGTAGTAGCCCTTCTCCTGGGCGACGTAGTAGGCAGCAAACTGCACATTGGGGATGTAGCCCATGCCAATCCTGACCTTCTTCAGCGCAGCAGCCGGGGTGCTAGCTGTCCCCCCGCCGTCGCAGCCCGCTACCAATCCTACCATCGTTACTAGCAACAACAATCCTTTGAGCTTCTGCAATGCGGTAATCTCCTATGCAATCTTATGTGATGTAATGTATGCTGTAGTGGTCTGTGTATGAAGTTACTGCTCGCCTACCAGTCCACCAACCGCCGTTCGAGGGCGGCCAGGCTGCGATAGCCGAGGATAGCGAGGGCAACGAGGGTGAACAGCGCGACGAAGCGCAACGGCGCATCCAGGCTGCTGCTGCTGAAGTTGAGCAGGTAGCCCAGTCCGCGGCTGGGAGAGACGAACTCGCCCACCACTGCCCCGGTGACAGAGAGGGTGAGGCCGAGCCGCAGCCCAGCAAAGATGTTGTGGGCGGCCAGCGGCACCTCGACCAGCCACAGCTTCTGCCCGCCGCTCGCCCCGAACAGGTCGGCCACCTCAACCAGGCTGCGCTCGATGCTCTTGAAGCCGACAACCGTGCTGATCGTGATCGGGAAGAAGACGATGATCGCGCAGATCAGCACCTTTGGCAACAGACCGTAGCCGAACCAGAGGACGAGCAGCGGGGCTATCGCTATCACCGGCAAAGCCTGGCTGGCAGCGATATAGGGGGCGAGGATTGCTTCCAGCAGCCGCGACTTGTAGAGCAGGTAGGCCAGCAGCAGCCCCCCAGTTGCTCCCAGGCCGAAGCCGAGAACGATCTCGCCTAGCGTAACCACCATATTGTCCCACAGCAGCCCACTCTGGATCGCCTGGCCGAAGCGGATCAGCACCGCCCAGGGGCCGGGTAGGATGAAGCTGGGATAGCCGCCTAGCCAGACCACCGCCTGCCAGAGGGTGAGGAAGCTGGCAAAAGTGAGCAGGTTCAGCCAGCCCTTGCCGAGGGCAGGACGCTTTCGCCGCCGCTTTACTGCCACTTCGTTGCCGTCCAATCCCACCTGTCGTTCCGTCTCTGCGGTGCTGATCATCGCCCTACCTCCTGGGGCAACAAAAAGCCCCGCCACACATTTTCAGGGCAGGGGGGACACGAAGCCAACAGGCACATTGCGGCACCCGGCTGGAGCCGACCCACCCTAGTAGCACGCAACAATCGTGCGGGGGATGGTTCGCGTGTGGTTCTCTTTCATCCAGACTGTAACTGTCGGCCCTGGCTTCGCACCAGGTCATGCCACATGGCTAATGCAGCTCGCGGGCTTGCCAATAGTGGCTTACCGCCGGTCGGGGATTGCGCCCTGCCCTGAGAACCTATTCAGTTGTGATTATTATAACGAACTTGTTCGATGCTGTCAACCCAGGTTGACAAGGGGGTGTAAAAGGTGCTATGATCCAGCCAACCGGGACTGGCATGGGTGGGCCATATTGGAGTGGAATATAGAGAGTGGGGGCAACAAGGCGTTCATGACGCACAGCAAATACAGGATCGAACTGCACGTACCTAGCGTGCTTGGCTTTGAGAAGGTGGCGATGGATGCCGCCAGTGCTGTTGCCCGCCAGATGGGTTTTGAGCCAACGCGGGTCGACGACCTCCGCACGGCAGTGGCCGAAGCCTGCCTCAACGCGATGGAGCATGGCAACCAGTTTGCCCAAGACAGCGAAGTGAACGTGCTGATGATCTGCGAAGATGATCGCCTCGATGTCAACGTCCTTGACGAGGGACGTGGGGGAACCGCCCCGCGCATTACAGAGCCACTAACCGTAGACAACCCACCACTCGGTACCCATGGCAACATGGGGATGTTCCTGATCACCCAGTTGATGGATGAAGTCGAAGTGACCCGCCTGCCGGAGGGTAGCCTGGTGCGGATGACGATCTACCTCAAGCACGCACTCGCTAGCCTGGCTAAGATAGGCCTGCAATAGCGACTTGAGACTACCGGCCACCACCGAAATTGGAGAAGGGGTACAAAGTGAGTAACGAATTGCAAACGAACCTGCGCCACCTGGAAAACGCTAGTATAGTTGACCTGCTGGGGGATGTGACCGCCACCTCGGATGCGATCCTGACGACGGCTTACACTGCGGCCACCGACAGCGGCAAGCTGATCGTACTCAATTTCAAGGAAGCCAGCTACATCAACAGTGCGGGCATCGCCATTATCCTCAGCCTGCTCAACCGGGCGCGCACCAATGGCCGCCGGGTGGTGCTGACCAGCCTCAGTTCGCACTACCAGAAGATATTCCACATGGTTGGCCTGGATCAGTTCGCCACCATCTACGAGAGTGAGCAAGCCGCCCTCTCTGCCGCTGTCTAGCCAGCACGGGCGACAACGGGGGTTGGCAAAGGGGAGATGCACAGCGCATCTCCCTTCTGCTTGCCAGCACAAAGGTGGTTAAACCCAGCTTGCTGCCCACAAACTCCTGGTAGCCGTTGACGAATGCCTTGATCGCTGTCGCTCCTTTACCCTCAAGCTGCACCTCGTGCAGCAACAGGTCGCCCGTCCCGCAGCGTACCGCCACCTGCTCGTCTGGGCGGCGATAGACTGCGCCCACTGCCTGCTCACCAGCGGGCGCAGCCACGGCCACCTTGACCAGCTTCAGCCGCTTGCCTTGCCAGTGGGTGAAGGCCGCAGGCCAGGGGTCGTAGGCGCGCACCATCCGTTCGATCTGCGCGGCTGGCTGCGCCCAATCCACCTTGCCGTCATCCTTTTGCAGCGGGCTAGTGTAGGTAGCCTGTGCGTTGTCCTGTGCCTGGGGCTGGAGGGTGCCACCCAGATAGCCGGGTAGGGTCGCCAGCAGCAACTCTGCGCCGAGGTCGGCCAGCTTCGCGGTCAGGCTGGCAGTAGTCTCTGCTGCCGCGACCGGGATTGCGCTTTGGGCCAGCAGCGGGCCAGTGTCCATCCCTGCATCCATCAGCATGATCGTCACCCCTGCCTGCTGGTCGCCAGCAAGGATCGCCGCGTTGATCGGGGCGGCTCCGCGCTGGCGAGGGAGCAGGGAGGCATGGACGTTGAGGTTGGCAAGGGGGGGGATTGCTAGCACGTTGGGCCGCAGGATTTCGCCATAGGCGGCCACCACTGCCAGATCGTAGCCGAGGGCTTGCAGTTCGGCGACGACCTCTGGCGAGCGTAGCCTGGGCGGTTGCAGCACTGGCAGGCCCAGTTCCTGAGCGGCTAGCTTGATCGGCGGTTGGGCCAACGCTCCCCCCCTCCCTGCTGGGCGATCTGGCTGGGTGACGACCGCCACTACCTCGTAGCCCGCCGCCACCAACGCCCGTAGGCTTGGCACCGCGAAGGCAGGCGTACCCATAAACAGCACCTTGATCGTCGTGGCTTGTCTCTCTGCTATCATCTTTATCTCCTGATCACTTCGCCAGCAGGTCCAGGCCGAGCAGGGCGAAGTTGGCGGCGGGTTGGCCGCCCCCATAGTGCAAGGTGAAGTCACGCAGGTTGGCGGTGCCGCCAGGGGGTGCGCTGATACGGAAGGTTAGCTGGCCGATCTGCTTTGCGCCCGCTGGGATCGGCAAGATCAGCGTGTCGTCCACCCCATCGCCTGCGCCGTTAAAGGCGGCCTCCAGGATGCGGAACTGACCGTCCAGATTGGCTGAAACCTCCACTTGCGCGCCGAGGCTGAGGCGCAGGTGGAAGGCCATCGCCCGCTGCGCCTGCACCTCCAATGGCGCAGCGGCACTTTGCACCGTTGCGCTGGTCGCTGGCAGTATGGGATTGCCATTGGCGAGGATCGCCAGCTTCAGCGGGGCGGCAATCTTTAGGGCAGCGGTCGGGGTCAGGGTGCCAGTCAGCGCGAGGCTGATACCATCGGGCTGGAAGAACGGCTCTGGCAGCAAGCTGGCAGTCAGCGGCACGCTGGCACCGAGCAGCGGACGGGGGACGAGGGGGTTGCTAGTCAGCACCTCAAAGCTGATCGCCGCTGCGCCGTTCGTCACCGCCCAGGGCTTGAGGTCGATCACCTGGGTTAGGCCCAACATCTGGCGCAGCTTCGAGGGAACGTTGGCCCGCCTGCCATCAACAGGGTAGACCGAGTAATCGGCGGTCTCTAGCCTCCCCCCTCCCGCCCGCCTGAGGGCGACCGCCAGCGTAGCGGGGTCGGTAGGCTGCACTGCGTCATCATCCTGGGCGGTCAGCGGCGGTAGTGGTCGCGAGTGGCGATTGACGAGCAAGAGGCTGCAACTTGCTAGCCGCTGGCTGCTGAGGCGATCCAGACCGTCGAGGCTCACCCAGCCCCACGCCCCCAGGCTGGTCAGGGGGTTCGCCCCATCATAGCCGAGGGTACACATATTCCCCTGAGAGCCATCCATCGAGGGATTGATGATCTTGCTCGCGTCCACCTGCGCCGTCGGCTCTGCGTCCTTGCGGTAGGTGTACCAGCTACCCTGCACGTACTCCAGGTGTGTGTACTGCGTGCGCCCAGCCCACTCTGCGCCGAGGTCGAGCGGGGCCAACGAGGTGGCTTCGCGGTTGTGGTTGAAGTAGCGAAAGTTGCCCGCATCCAGGCGCGCCTTGAAGTCGGCAGCGGTCTTCAGTTGCTCATAAGCCAGGAAGTTATCGCGGCCTGGGTCGCTGATCACGAAGTCGCGGTCGAGGTAGTAGAGTGGCACCAGGTCAACGAACAGCACCGCCTCCTGGGGCGTAGCCGCCCGATTGAGGTAACGCATCGTCTGCCACTGCTCGCCCCAGCGGATCGCCGCCCGATCCTGCACATAGCTGGCATCGTCAACCCTACCGTAGACCGAACTAAAGGCGCGGGCGTTGAAGCTCAGGTTTGCCAGGCTGGTGACCAGGATCGCTGCGATCAGAAAGAGGTTGAGCGGCAATGCTGTCAGCGGCCACCTGCGCCGCAGCCAGTCGTAGTTCCAGCCCGCTAGCAGCCCGAACAGCGGCAGGCTGAACAGGAGATAGCGCAACTGCCCCTGCACTGCAAACCAGAAGACCAGGAAGGCCACGCTATAGGCTACGCCCCAGAGGATCGGGGCTATAGTTGGTGACTGGTAGCTTGAGGCTGCCACCGCCGCTGGCTTGCGCCCCCTCATTCTGCCCGCCAGCCAGGCGCAGAGCGGGATAGTGCCGAGCGGCAGCAATGCAGTCAGCAGCGGGACGGTGCGTGGCGACAGTGGCCCCCCACGCGGGATCGGCAAGGTATTGGCTAGTGAGAAGTCCCAACTGGCGTAGCGAGCAAGGTTGCCGAGGGTGAAGGGCGCACCTTCGTTTGAGTAGAAGAAGATACGCACAATCTGTTGATAGCTAGCCTCCGCCTGCTCGTTCCAGAACCAGCCCCCCAGCTTGAGGTTGGCGACCGGCCAGATGGGATTGCCCAGCACCAGCCAGCTTACGAGGTACCAGTGGGAAGCGAACAACCCGCCCACCACTACCGCCACCAGCCCGGCTACCAGGTAAGCCTTCAACGTCCGCGTTGGCCGGATACCCTCACGGCGGCTAACCGTCCACCACTTGCCCAGCACCGCCACCGCGATCACCGGGAACAGCGTGACCGCGAATAGCTTCACTTCGCTAGCCATGCCCGCAAACAGAGCCGCCGCCACCAACCAGCGGATCGCCAGCCCCGAATAGTGGCTGGCGGTGCAGTAGCGGTAGAGTGTCCAGAGGCAGAGGACGCTGAAGTAGGCAGTGCCAACATCCACGTAGGCGGTACCAACCTCGCGGCCAACCAGCGGCGTGACCAGGAAGCAGCAGGCAACGATCAGCCCAGCAGTGCGGCTGAGGCCAAAGCGGCGGGCCACGCCATAGCTAAATACGGTGGTCAGGATGCCAATGCTGAAGTGTAGGAGGCTGCTGGTGATCCCGCCGCTGATGTTCTGCGCCCCAAACAGGCTCATCGGCCAGGCGTAGAGCATCTCCATGCCCTCAGCCATCAGGATGAAGAAGGTGTTGTAGACTGGCACAAAGCCGTTGTGTTGCAGATAAACCTTCGGCAGGGCGAGATGATAGAGTAGAGCGTCGTTCAGCACTGGCGGAGCCAACGCGGTTGCCAGGTTGAGCAAGGCCGTGACCAGCAGTACGCTGAGTAGGAACCAGTCCAGCCCCCCCCACCGCTCCCTACTGGGAGGGTCATGGTGGAGGTGCGTGCGCCACCAGGCCCGCACTGTACCACGCTCCCTTGCCAGTGTCAGCAGTGCGCCCGCCAGCAGCAGCCCCGTGAGGCTATAAGTAATCCAGGGGTAGAGCAGGTGGCCGAGTGTGAGCAGGGTGTAGACGGTGTACACGCCGCAGTAGCCCAGTCCCGCCAGCAATGGCAGCAGGATTAGCGGTGGGTCGTCCAGTTGTAGGCGTAGCAACCGTGCCAGCCAGAGGCCGAGCGCGATGGTGAGCAACAGCAGACCGCCGCCCGCCAGCAGGTGGCCTGCTGCCCGCAGTAGCCCGCCCACGGTTGGTAGCTGGAAGATATAGCCGAGGGCACCCCACCTTTCCGTGGTCAGCGTCCAACTGGCGAGGCTGGCGGTGCCGCTCTGCCGCAGCCAGGGCGCAGCGTTCAGCACGCCACTGAAGGGCGAACTGTTCATGTAGCGCAGTTGGGCAAAGTACTCTGGTGCCTGCCCCTTGCCCGCCGCGAACTCCTGGTCGAAGGCGACAAAGACAAAGACAAGCCAGGCAGTCAGCAGCCCCGCTAGCACAACGCTGACTGCTGCTTGCCGTCCGCTGGTGACGGCCTGGGGGAGGGATTGTTCGCTGCTCATAGTTTAGGTGGTCACAATCATAGTTTATAACAGTAGTCGTCGGTCTGCGGTTTGCTGCGCTGTCGCCAACGCACTGCGGCTCATTATAAGCGGCTGGGGCTGGCAGATCAACCTTGCGCGCTCAACTGCTCACGCTCAGGGCGGTTCATTCGCCCGCCCACTGCTCCCCCGCCAGGCCCAACCGCTTGAGATCGCACCGTAACTATGACGCAGGCACAAACCCGGCAGCAAGGCGGTTGCTGCCAGCAGCCATAGAGCAAGCGCATCCCTGGTGCTACAACCCGTGGTATGACGTGGCGTGATCTCAGAACAGCCGCTTGACAAAGCAGCCCGCTTGTAATATTATTGATCCACCGATAGTTTTAACCGCCATGTGTTGGTTGGAGAGGTTTTGGCAATGCCCACCGCCCTCAATGTTGGGGCGTGTGACCTGATAGTTCTGTCGCAACCTCACATGGCTGAAGCAAGGGTGCTTCCTCGCACCGCAGAAAGGTGTATTGCAGATGGCTAGCGTCAACCTCGAACACGTGTTTAAGATTTACAACAACAAAGTAACCGCTGTCAACGACCTCAACATCGAAATCCGCGACAAGGAGTTTCTCGTCCTGGTCGGTCCCTCTGGCTGCGGCAAGACCACTGCTCTCCGCATGGTCGCTGGGCTAGAGGAGATCAGCAAGGGCATTCTCCGCATCGGCGAGCGGGTAGTCAACGACGTAGCCCCCAAAGATCGCGACATCGCTATGGTCTTCCAGAGCTACGCCCTCTATCCGCATATGACCGTCTACGACAACATGGCCTTTGGCCTCAAGCTCCGCAAGGTGGTCAAGCCTGAGATCGAGCGGCGGGTGAAGGAGGCTTCCAGTATGCTGGGCCTCAACCCCTACCTCGCCCGCAAGCCCCGCGAACTCTCCGGCGGCCAGCGGCAGCGTGTCGCCCTCGGTCGCGCCATCGTGCGTGAGCCGCAGGTGTTCCTCATGGACGAGCCGCTCTCCAACCTCGATGCCAAGCTGCGCGTACAGACCCGCGCCGAGATCAGCCGCCTGCACCAACGCCTGCAAACCACCACCATCTACGTCACCCACGACCAGGTAGAGGCGATGACGATGGGCGACCGTATTGCAGTAATGCGTGACGGCCTCTTGCAGCAGCTTGACACCCCCCAGCGGCTCTACAACCTGCCCGACAACAAGTTTGTCGCTGGCTTCATCGGCAGCCCATCCATGAACTTCCTCAACGTCAACGTTGAAGGCAGCGGCGATAGTGTCTACATGACCGCGATGAATATGCGCCTGATGGTGCCGCGCAAGTACGCCAGCGCGATAGCCCCCTACAACGGCAAGCAGATCACCCTCGGCGTGCGCCCAGAGGACATTGCCAACGCCGCCTTCACTGGCGACCGCTTTGGTGGCAACAGCGAAAGCACTAAGGGCGAAGGCCGCACCATGACCGCCACTATTGACGTGGTGGAGCCGATGGGCAATGAGGTCTACATCTACGCTAACACGGGCGACCAGAGCCTCGTTGCTCGCCTCGACAACCGCACGGTAGCCCACCCCGGCGACCACCTCGACCTCTACTTCAACATGGATAATATGCACGCCTTCGACCCACAGACTGAACTGAGCCTGCTGCGTGGTGACGCGCTCAAGGCGAAGGAAGAAACCGTTGCCCAGGTTGCCCCCGGCATCATGCAGGCAGCGACTATCGCAGGCGGCGCGAGCAAGTAACCCCTCATCCCTCTGCCCCGCTCTCCAACCAGGAGCGGGGCGTTTTGTTTGTCACTGCTGGGGCTGCTCCGTTACGCCCGTCTTCCCTTCCCGCTCCCTACCCCCTATGGTATAATGGGTGGTATAATGGGCTGGCGAAGATAGCCAGCGAGGAGCGATAGCACGCATGAATGAGCAGCTAGAGGTGGCAGGGCAGGCGGGCGACAGCCAGGATCGGGAGCAGGCGCAGAACAACGCTGCCGCCCCGCTCGAAGATTACGCCGCGATCAACAAGAGCAACAGCCCCCAGGATCGCGAACAGGCACAGAAGAACGCCGCCTTGCTCGACAACGCGATGGAGCCAGTCCGCAACGCTGCCAACCCCGCCTTGCTAACCGCCACCGTTGGCGAGAGCCTCCCTGCTTCGCCGCTCGGTCGCAGCCCCCAACCAACTGGGGAGCGGGTCGGCGAGATCGGTGACGATGAGACGGTCGCCCGCCAGGATGTGGCCGACAACCCCGCAGCGGAGATGGTCACAGCCGAGCAGGTCAAGGCCCACCCCCAGGTTCACGTCTTCATGCAGACGGCCAATGACTTCCTGGGTGTTATGGGCTACACCGAACACGGCCTGCGGCACGGCTCACTAGTCGGCAGCATCGCGCATAACATCCTGCAACGGCTGGAATACCCAGAGCGCGACTGCGAACTGGGCTATATTGCGGGCTATATCCACGACATCGGCAACGTCGTCAACCGCCACCTGCACGCCCAGAGCGGCGCACTGATCGCCCACAAGATACTGAGCGACCTGCACATGGAACCCCGCGAGATCGCCCTGGTGATCGGCGCAATCGGCAACCACGACGAGGGCGACGGCCACCCCGTCAGCCACATCAGTGCCGCCCTGATCGTCGCCGACAAGTCGGACGTACACCGCAGCCGTGTGCGTTCTAGCAACCCGAAGGACTGGGACATCCACGACCGGGTCAACTGGTCTACCACCCGCAGCTTTGTGCGCGTGGACGCTGTGCGTCGCACGATCACCCTTGAGGTGGAGATCGACACCTCTATCACCCAGGTGATGGAGTACTTCGAGATATTCCTCTCCCGAATGCTGGTCAGCAGGCGGGCTGCCCAACTGCTGGAGTGCCAGTACCACTTGCTGATCAACGATGTGCAACTGATGTTAGCAGCCACGGCGGGAAGCAGCCGTTACTACTTCAACTGGGGGGATTAGCGTGTCGCGTAAGGATTGGCGAGACTTTGATTGGCCGCTGCTGCTATTTGCGCTGGCTGCCGCCCTGTTCGGGGTGGCGGTGATCTACAGCGCGACGATCCACGACCCTGGCCTCGTCCACAGCTTCAGCTTCAGCAACTACCCCATTCGTCAGGTATTCTACCTCAGTGTGGGCCTGGTCTGCTTCGTGCTGCTGACCAACGCCAACTATCAGTTCTTCGCCAAGTACGCAGTCTGGTTCTACCTGGCCGCCCTCGGCCTGCTGGTGGCGGTCGAGGTGTTGCCCGAAAGGTTCAGCGAAACGGTGGCGGGAGCTAAACGCTGGATCAGCCTGCCCTACTTCCAGCTACAGCCCAGCGAGATCGCCAAGTTCGCGCTAATCGTCGCCCTCGCCCGCTACTTCAGCGACCAGCAGAAGAAGATGAAGTCGCTGCGGGTGATCCTCACCAGCCTGGCGATCATGGCCGTGCCAGCCGCCCTTGTCTTCAAGGAACCCGACCTCGGTAGCGCACTCGTCCTCGTCGCCATCTGGCTAGGGATGCTGATCGCCGCCCGTCCCCGTTGGGCCTACATGGGGGGCGGCCTCCTCCTCGCCCTGCCTACCTGCTACTACGCCTGGCAATACGCCCTGCATGACTACCAGAAGGTGCGCCTGCTCTCCTTCCTTGACCTTGACAAGTACAAGACCGATGAGGCGTTCAATCTGATCCAATCACGCATTAGCGTGTCCAGTGGCAACCTGTTCGGGCAGGGCTGGCTGCATGGCGAACAGAACCAGGGCGGCTACCTGCTGGTACGCTACGCTGACTTTATCTACTCGGTGGTTTGTGAGGAGTTCGGCTTCATCGGGGCGGTCGCCCTCATTATCCTCCTCTACCTGATCGTCTGGCGGTGCCTCAGCGTTTCGCTTAAGGCGCGGGACGAGTTTGGCAGCTACCTCTGTGTGGGGGTCGCCACCATGCTGCTGACCCAGGTCTTCGTCAATGTGGGCATGAACGTGGGGCTGCTGCCAGTTACGGGCATCCCCCTACCCTTCATCAGCTACGGTGGCACATCGATCATCATCGTCTTCGTCGCCCTCGCCCTCTGCCAGAGCGTGGCGATCCACCGCAGCAGCGGCGTGTACGACTACATGGACTACGAGCAGCAGAAGATCGTTGCGCCCGACTACCAGCCGCGCCCCAGTCGCACCCCCTCTGCCCGGCGCAGGTAGCATCCACAGGGGGTAAGGGTGGATCCAGTCTGTAACAAATTGCGTCACTGCACGGTCTTAAAGCACACAGGAGGGTCAACATGGGTGGGATACTAAACGCACTACGCGGCTTTGGCGACCGGGCCAGCTTTGAGGCTGACCGCTTCATGCGGACGAACCGGGTCAAGAGCGACATCGGCAAGCTGAAGAAGCAGATCGAAGGCAAGTACGCCGAGGTCGGCCACACGATCATTGAGATG
>JBBROH010000131.1:0-12282 GCA_038229595.1 Chloroflexia bacterium
GGCGAAGTTGCCGAGGTTGTCGAGTGCCTGGTCGCGCAGTTCGGTCAGGCGCGGGGTCTTCGGTTCGCTGCCGTCGCGTAGTTGGTTGAGGATCAGCTTGCTGTCGGTCACGAGGTCTACCCGCGAGTCGGCGGGGTCGCCACCGGTAGCGTAGACCAGTTCGGCCAGTGCGTCTAGTGCGTCGAGCAGGGTGTAATACTCTGCGTCGGCCTGGCTGGTCGCGTCGCTATACTCCTCGGCGGCAAGCTGGGGCTTCTCGCGGCGACCCTCGGCGGTGGGCGGATAGAGGGCGTGGCTGCCGTTGCCGCCATTGCGCCCGCCCTGCGCGCTGAAGACAAGGCGGTAGGTGGGTTGTTCGCTGCTGCCCGCGTCCACATCTGGGGCAGGGGGACGGCCAGGGCGGGCGGCTGCGGGGCGGCCAGCGGGGGGGGCGGGGGGCAGGGCCGGGGCAGCGGCGGGGGCGATATAGAGCAGGATGAGCGAGCGGTCGCCGGGATTGCTGATGCTGAAGCCCTCATCCTCGGCAAGGGAGAGCAGTGCGCCGCTCTTTAGCTCCTGGGTGGGTTGGCCGCTGGCGGGGGCGACCAGCCCTGAGCCTTGCAGCACGAAGTAGTGGCGTTCGCCGCCGCCGCCAGAGCTAGCCAGCCGCCCCTGGGCCTCGATCTCGAACAGGCGGGTGTCTACCAGCCCACTGCTGCCGGTCAGCGAGTAGGCCAGCACGCCCTCGGCCACCCGCCCGTCACCAGCCTTCAAGCGGCGGGGCGGTTGCTGCTGCAAATATGCTACCTGCATCCTCACTCCTCCTAACCGACCTGCAAAGCAGGCAAACAAAAATCTCGTCCTTGTTGGTTAAGGACGAGATCATTCTCGCGGTGCCACCTTAATTGGCCGTAGTGCTACGGCCCACTCAGTGGGGTGTATCTTACACCCCTACCCCTGCTAACGGTGGGCATCCGGTTGCGCCTGGGGCAGCGGTGGCTACCATCGGGCAACGGCTCAGGAGTGATTTTCGCTGCTCGTCGTCCACCTGCTCGCACCGGGCGCAGGCTCTCTGGGGGACGCGCTAACCAGCTACTCTTTCCGTCATCGCCAGTCGATCTTCTTATCAATTGCGCTAATTATACGGATTCGGGGCGGGTTTGTCAACCGCCGATTGGGGGCATCTGCGCGCGCAGACATGAGCGCAGGGGCTGGCGGCTGGCTAGCAGTCTCCGCTTGTGGTAGAATGGTGGCTACGACGGGCTAGGGGAACATGATGAACATTGAACTGGCCGTGCTGCCCAACCTGGTGCGCGACCCGGAGCGGCAGGTGTGCCTGGTAGTAGACATCCTGCGGGCAACGACGACGCTGGTCGCTTTCCTGGAGCAGGGGGTGCGCGAAGTCTACCTGGGGGTTGACCCAGAGGACGTGCGGGCGATTGCGGCGCAGGTGGGCGACTGCCTGTTGGCGGGCGAGCGGGGCGGGCTTGCGCCAGAGGGCTTCGACTACTCGAACTCGCCAGCCCAGGTGTTGGCTGCGCCTGCGGAGAGCTTGCGCGGGCGGCGGCTGGCCTTCTGCACTACGAACGGCACCAAAGCCCTCCGCCGCTTGATGGAGGCGGGTGCGCCGCTGGTGCTGGCGGCCTCGACGCGCAACGCCCGCGCGGTCACGGCGGCAGCCCTGGCCTATGCGGCGGCCAACGGCTGCGACATCACGGTGGTTGCCAGCGGGCGAGGGCGCGGCAACAACCTCTCGCTCGACGACCTGATCGTGGGCGGCTACCTGATCTACCTCTTGCGCGAGGGGGCGGGGCTGACCAGCGCGACCCAGGCCCGCACTACCACCCTGACTGACCTCAGCGAGGACGACCCCGATTACGCCCGCTTCGCCGAGGCAGACAGCCGCCCGACCAGCGCGGGGGAGGCCAGTGCCGAGGTGATGCAGCGCAATGCCGGGGCTGCCTTCCCTTTTGTGCCTTTCAATGCGGCGCAGGGTAGCGGCTGGGGCGCACCTGGGCCGCGCAAGGTAGGGGAGGATGGGGGGTCTGGGGAGGTGCGGATGGCAGAGGAGGGGGCGACCATTGCGCTGCGCCTCTACCTCAGCTACATTGCGCCGCAGGAGAACCCGGCCCAGCCCAGCCGCGACACCTTCCTGACCGCCTTCAATGAGACGAGCAGCGGGACGCATCTGCTGCGCTTCGGCTGGGCCGCCGACTGCCTGGCCGCCGCCACCGCCAACGTCAGCATTGCAGTGCCGGTGGTGCAGGTTGAGCGCGGCCTGCTGGTGGTACGACCGATGTTAGGGGGCGCGATGATCGGGCAAAGAGAGGGGGCAGACCGCGTGGGCCTGCCCCTTCCTGTTGCGCTGGGCCGTGTTAGGGGGCGGTTTCGATGGCCCGGCGCACGACCTTCGACAGTTCGCCGCGCCGAATGCTGTCGTTGGGGCGGAAGCAGAGGCTGGTGCCGCAGGCTGCGCCGTTGATGATGTTGTTGTGGGCCAGGGTCTCAATCGCGGCGTAGGCGAAGTTGGCCGCTGGCACGTCGCTGAAGGTCTGGACGGTTGGGGTAAAGAGGGCGTACTGCTTGGCCCGCTGCACGATCACCGCCACTTGCGCTCTGCTGATGCTGACGTTGGGAGCGTAGCAGGTGCCGGGGGTGCCGAGGGCCAGGCACTGGCTGGCGGTCAGACCGTTGACCACCCCAGCGTGGGCGGCGGCTTCGATGTAGCCGTAGAAGATGCTACCAGAGGCTACGTCCACGAAGGTCGGGCTGGTTGGGGTGAAGCTGGGGATGGCGAAGCCGAGGGTGGCGATCTTGGCGAACTGGCCGCGACTGGCATTGGCGTTCGGGCTAAAGAAGCCGTTTGCGCCGCTGACGATGCCGCGACAGGCGAGGTACTGGATGTCACCGTAGAAGATGTAGCTGGTTGGCACATCGCTGAAGCGGATCGCGCAGGGAGTGGCGGTTGCTGTCGCCGTGCCGGTCAGGGTGGCGGTCGCCGTCGGCGGGCTGGCGGTGCCGGTCAGGGTCGCGGTCGCCGTCGGCGGGCTAGCGGTGCCAGTCAGGGTCGCGGTGGCCGTGGCTGGGCTGGCAGTGCTGGTCAGGGTCGCGGTCGCCGTGGCTGCTACGCTGGTCGCGGTCGCCGTGGCTGCTGCGCTGGTCGCGGTCGCCGTGCGGGTGACGTTGGCGGTGGCGGGTAGGCTAGTGGCGGTGGCGGTCGGTGGGGTGCCAGTCACAGTGCTGGTCGGGGTGGCGAAGGGAACGGAGTTGACGGCGGCCAGTGCGTCTACCCGACCATAGCCGAAGCTGTTGTTGGGAATCTGGCTGCTGCTGGTGCCACCACAGGTCTGCACGGGGTTGAGGACGACGACGGGATTGGCGGTCTGGAGCAGGATATTCTTGGTGGCGGTGATGTTGCGGGCCAGTTCGGGATGGGCCGACCAGAGCAGGGCGACTACGCCGACGACGTGCGGGCCAGCCATGCTAGTGCCACTGAGATTGATGTAGGCAGTATCGCTGCTGTTGGTTGCCGAGCGCACGTTCACGCCCGGGGCGGAGAGGTCGGGCTTGAGCAGGTTGGTGCTGATACCAGGGCCACGGCTGCTGAAGCTGGCGAGACCGTTGTTGATGTTGATTGCGCCAGTGCTGAAGCTGGAGGCGTAGTTGGCGGGCGGGTCGCCCACAGTGTCACAGTTGGGGCCTGCGTTGCCTGCTGAGGCCTCGAAGAAGATACCGCTAGCCTGGGCATTGCCAACGATGGTCTCCAAAGTGAGGGGGGCGCAACCTTCGCTGGGCGGGCAGCCCCAGCTATTGTTAATCACGTGGGGGCGTAGGGCCGGGTTGGGGTTGTTGCCCGCCAGGTTGGTGGGGGCAATCATCCACTGGATGCACTCGGTGTAGGTGGCGGGGTTGCCGTTGCCCCCGTCCATGTTGCGGCAGCCGATCCACTTCGCGTCGGGGGCTACGCCGATCTGGTTGCCTGCCCCATCGTCGCCGACGATGCTACCGACGGTGTGGGTGCCGTGGTCGGTGTCGTCGCAGGGGACGAGGGTATCGGGGCCGCAGCCACCGCCACCAGTGTGGATCGCATCGTGCCAGTTGTAGTTGTGATCGGCGGTGGTGCCGTTCCAGCCGCGATACTTGGCCTTGAGCGCGTTGTGCGTCCAGCGGATACCGGTGTCTTCGCCCGCAATCACGATGCCCTGCCCGCGATAGCCCAAAGCCCAGACCTGGGGGGCGTTGACGTTCTGCACGCCCCACTCGATGGCGGCGGGCTGGCGGCTGGCACTGCTATCGCTGCTGAGGGGGGTGCGCTCGATGGGGTCAATCGCGGGGAAGGTGTGGTTGGCCTCCAGGCGGCGCACGTCGCTGCGGGCGGCCAGGCGGCTGACCAACCCGGTCTCGCCCCGGCTGACCACGATGGCATTGACAGCCCAGAACGAATGATAGGCTATCCCTTCGCTAGCAAGCAGTGACGTGAGAGCAGGCTGGCTGCGGGCGGCCTCGGCCTTGAGGGTATTGTAGACGTACCAGCCGCGAGCATCCTGGTCGGTCATGGAGTAGGCGGGGCTGAGGTCGGCCTGGGCTGCCAGCACGATAATAAAGCTGGCTGACTTGCCGCCCGCCAGGTCTTGCTGCAACCGCTGCTCGATCTTGGCCGCCGGGTCTAGCCCTGGTTGGGGGCTGCTATTGTTGCTGCCAAAGCCGGGGCTGCTGAACAGCAGGCTGATTAGTACCGCCGCCAGTAGTAAGCCGCGCAAGTACACGTTTGTCCTCATCTTCGTTAATCTCCCTCTCCACTAACCCTGCTTGCTCATTCCTGTCAGCAGGTTGCTTCTACTTGGTCTCGTGTTCCACATCGGGGATGAGGCGGAACTTGTTGACGATCTTGACCGAGCCGCGCAGCATGGCACTGACGGGGCAGTACTTCTCCTCGGCCAGTTGCAAGGAACGGGCGACCGCCGCCTCGTCCAGGCCATGCCCAGCCAGGATGTGGTCAAGTTCGATCTCCTGGTAGACGTGGGGCTGGCTCTCGGCTTGCTGAGCGGTGATGCGGATTTCGTAGTGGGTAATCTCTTGCCGCTTCTTGCGAAGGATCGAGAGCGCGCTCATGCCCAGGCAGCCGCCCAGACTGAGCAGCACCAGGTCGAGCGGCTCCAGGCCCATGCCGTGGCCGCCGGATTCGCTGCCAACATCCAGGGTCAGGCTGTGGCCGCTGGGGGCGTGGGCGGTAAACTCCATATCGTGCAGCAGGTTGAGGTTAGCGTGTACGGTTGCCAAAACAGGTTGCCTCCTTGTGGCTTGCGAACTGGGGCGATCAGGGAACCCCGTCCTGTGATTATAGCACATCTGTTGGCGGGGGCAAGCAGCCAGGTTGGGGGCAGATCGGGTCAGCTAGCCGATGAGAGCAGGCAGTTTCCCTTTTTGACGAAGAAGTTGGCGAAAAAGGAGGCTGCGCTATTGACAGGCAGGATGTTTTATGCTACATTATGTTTAGTTGATAAGGACGCAGGGGGCGGACTCGGTGTACTTGCCCCTGGAGCGAAAGGAGCGCGATTGTGATTAGCAAGCGGGTGATTGCGGGGGCGATGCTACTGGCCCTCTTTTCTGGCCTATTGATCAGCAGCCAGCCAGCCCAGGCCGCCTCGACGACCATCCTGCTGGCGACCGTCAAGGTGGGGACGACGGTGGACGACCAGTATTTTCAGCTTTCCAACAACTCGACCAACCCTCTGACCCTCAACAACTGGCAGGTTTGTACCAGCCGCACTTGCGACAACTTCTCGACCACGGTCGCCAACTACGCCCTGGGCGAGCAACTGAAGTCGGCCCAGTTCCCCAAGTGGCGGGCAGCGGGCGGCCTCAAGCGCGAGGCTGACTTGCTCTGCATTAAGGACAACAATGGGGTGGTGGTGGATTGCATCAACTGGGGCGCAGTAGACAAGACTGCCCCCAACTATGCAGCCTTTGCTACCGCTGGCCCCTTGTTCGACCCTGGTCTGGCGATTACGCGCTCGAACAACAGCCCGGCGGACTTCGCGGGGGCAGACAAGAACGCTGGCCTCCTGATCTACCGCCGCCAAGCGGTGAAGACGACCGATAGCGACAAGCTGATTGATTGGAAGGGCGTGACCGTTGCCGGTGCCGTCTTGCCGGTCGCGACTGCTGTTGGTGGGGCAACCCCGGCGGCGACGGTGAACCCCAGCACCAATGGTGGGCAGGCGACGACGCAGCCTGCGACTGGCGCAGAGTTCCCAATCATGATCGTGGCAGGTTTGCTACTGCTACTGCTGCTGGTGCGCTACTTGCGTAACGTGCGGCTGGCCCGCAGCAGCCACTAGCCCAACTAGCCAACCCACACCCGCGCTCCACAAAACGAGCCGCTCCTCTGGAAGGGGCGGCTTGTTGCTGCTGGCGGCTTGCTGCTGGCCTAACTGCGGCTGCTGGTTGGTGAGCAGACCGATCACCGCCTCGACGATGTGCATCTGCGACTCGTCGATGTTGTACTTCAGGCGCAGAATGTCGCGCAGGCTGACGCTAGCGATCACCTCATGCGTAATCGCCCGATCCACCACGTCGGGGTAGATGTCGTAGCCTGCCACCTGGAGTAGCTCTGCCATGTTCAGGTGCAATTCGGCTACAAGGCTGTTCAGGGTACTGGCTTCTGGCAGGTAGGCGATGCGGCCTCGTTCAAGGTCGGAAAGCACACTCTGCGATAGGCCAACCCGGTTGGCTACGGCACCCTGGTCATATCGTGAGCCGTGAAGCTCTTTTAGTTCCTCGCGCTGCTTCTTCACCATCATACCCATAGAGCCTAGCAAATGCAGTACCCCCTCGCTGGATTATGGCACACGTTAGCGGCGTAGCTGGCTAATAGAAGCTCTCGCGGCAACGTTATAGCCAATCTATATCTACAAGCCCCCGGTATTGCCCTGTGCTATGACTACTACCTACTAAGGGCGCATGGCTCAATCTCTATTATAACCGTTGGGCGGCTAGCAGTGCAAACTATGCAACATCCTGCCACAAGTTTATGCAAATTGAGGGGAAATAGCGGGGCGCAACCTGGTTCGGTTGCGCCCCGTGGCTAGCGTCGCACCGAGGTCGTCAGGCACTCAGGGTTTCGGCCTGTGGCGCGGGCGGGGTGGCCGGTTGGTTAGGCTGCATGGGGCTGGTCGCAGCCTGCATGAACTGGTCTACGCTGTCGAGGATCACCTTGCCGATGCTCTTGCCCAGGTCGCTGCCGAACGATGCGCCGATCAACCCGCCGATGAACGCCCCAGCGAAGGGGATGGGGATCAGCACGCTGCCGACCCGCGCCCCAAGCAGGAAACCGGCACTAGTACCAGCCAGATTGCCAAGCTCCTCGTTGCGCTTGTCGCGCTCTGGGGTGGGCGGGGTTGGCTGCTCGCTCTGGTGCTGATCGCCAGGCTGCTCGTCGGCCTGCGCGTGGTGGTCTAGCTCGTCTGTTAGCACTGTCTTGCTCCTTTCGTGGTTAGCCATGAAGTCCGTATGGCATTAAGACGAACTGGTGCGCGATTTTGTTTCAGCAGGCGGGGCAAGGTGGAGGGGGTGCTGGCTCGCTTTTGGGGGCAAGGAGAAGGGGCGGCATACTGCGCCGCCCCCTTGCTGCTGGCTGCTACTGCAAGCCGTGTAGCCTAGCTGTCGTGTTCGGCCCAGTCGCGGGCGCGGTCTACGGCGCGGTGCCAACCGGCATAACCCTTGTCAGCCTCGGCCTTGTCCATCGCGGGTTCGTACCGCTTGTCCAAAGCCCAGTTGTTGGTGATGTCGTCGGTGCTGCTCCAATAGCCGACCGCCAGCCCCGCCAGGTAGGCCGCGCCGAGGGCGGTGGTCTCCGCCACCTTTGGCCGCTCCACCGGCACGTTCAGCACGTCGGCCTGGAACTGCATCAGGAAGTTGTTGGCGACCATGCCGCCGTCTACCCGCAAGGTATTGAGCTTCACGCCACTGTCGGCTTCCATTGCTTCCAGCACATCGCGGGACTGGTAGGCGACCGATTCGAGGGTGGCGCGGGCGATCTCAGCCCGCCCACTGCCGCGCGTGAGGCCGAGGATCGCGCCACGGGCGTACTGATCCCAGTACGGTGCGCCGAGGCCAACGAAGGCTGGCACGACGTACACGCCGCCGCTGTCGCCGACCGACATGGCGAGGGCTTCGGTCTCTGCCGCGTTGCCGATGATCTTCAGTTCGTCGCGCAGGTATTGGACCGCCGCGCCAGTGACGAAGACGGAACCTTCGAGGCAGTAGGTGATCTTGCCGTTGATGCCCCAACCGATGGTGGTGAGCAGCTTGTTCTTGCTCGTCACCGGGGTTTCGCCGGTGTTCATCAGCATGAAGCAGCCGGTGCCGTAGGTGTTCTTGGCCTGGCCGACCTGGAAGCAAGCCTGGCCGAAGGTAGCGGCCTGCTGGTCGCCTGCATCACCAGCAATCTTGATCGTGCCGCTCATGCCACTGCCAAACAGCCCCTCTTTGGTTTCGCCGTAGACTTCGCTGCTCTGCTTGACCTGGGGCAGGATGGCGGCGGGGATGTTCATCTCCTTGAGGATTTCCTCATCCCACTTCAGTTCGCGGATGTTGAACAACATGGTGCGGCTGGCATTGGAGTAGTCGGTGACGTGGACTGCGCCGCCGGTGAGCCGCCAGATCAGGAAGGTGTCAATGTTGCCAAAGAGCAATTCGCCGCGCTCGGCTTTCTCGCGTGCGCCCTCTACGTTGTCGAGCAGCCACTTGACTTTGGTGCCGCTGAAGTAGGCATCGATGACCAGGCCAGTCTTGTGGGGGATGGCTTCGGCCAATGCGCCGCGCTTGAGTTCGTCGCAATAGCCAGCAGTGCGGCGGTCTTGCCAGACGATGGCGTTGGCGATGGGCCGCCCGGTCGCCTTGTCCCAGATCACAGTGGTCTCGCGCTGGTTGGTGATACCGATGGCGGCGATGTCAGCGGGGGTGAGGTTGAGTTCGCTCAGCACCTGGATCGCCACGTTAAGCTGGCTGCTCCAGATGTCTTCGGCGTTGTGTTCGACCCAGCCCGGCTTGGGGTAAATCTGGGCGAACTCCTGGTTGCGCTGGGCCTTAATCTGGCCGTTGTGGTCGAATACGATAGCTCGCGAACTGGTCGTCCCCTGATCGAGGGCGAGGATGTACTGTTCAGCCACTTGCGTTCTCCTTCGTTGAGAAACATAAGCTACGTTGCTTGGGCTGGCCCGACGCACAAAGGTGGCCCCTCATGCGCTGGGTGCAGCAGGCCCGACCTTGCGCCCGCTGGCGGAGGTCAAGCTCGGCGGTATGTAAAATGTGGGTCTACGATCCCCCTCCCGCTGCTTGCCAGAGGGAGGGGGTTGGCGGGTTCAGCGGCGTTCGCGGACGGTTTCGGCCTTCGACTGCTCGCCAGTGAGCGGCTGCTCACCCTTGTCGATCAAGAACTGGCGGATGCCGAAGTCGTAGGCGAAGATACCAAGCACCGCTCCGACAATCGGGGCGACGATGGGTATCCAGAAGTAGCCGCCATTATCGGTGAAGGGGATGGCACCCCAGCCACCGAGGGCGGCCAACAGGCGCGGGCCGAGGTCGCGGGCGGGGTTGATGGCATAGCCGGTGGTTGCGCCGAGGCTCATGCCAATGACCGTGACCAGGAAGCCGATCAGTAGTGGGGCCATATTGCCGACGGGGGAGCTATTGCGGGTGTCGGTGATGGCACGGATGACGAACATCAGGATGAAGGTGCCGAGCAACTCGCTGAGGAACGCCCAGGGGATGTCGCCGCCAGCGTGAACCGCCGGGTTGGGGCGGGTGTAGAAGATGCCACCCATGTCATCCAGGGTCGCCTTAGCAGTAACCCCAGGGTAAGTGCCGTTCACTCGTGCGCCGATGATCTGCGAGTAGTGCAGCAGGACGAGGCCCGCGCCGCAGAATGCGCCGACCAGTTGGGCGAGGATGTAGGGGCCAACCTTGCCCCAGGGTACGTCGCCGCGGGCCGCCAGGGCGATGGTGACGGCGGGGTTGAGGTGCGCGCCGCTGAGACCGCCAGCGACGTATACGCCCATTGTCACGGCAAAGCCCCAGGCGAAGCTGATGCTGTTCGCATCGCCACGCCCAGCGGCCACGACGCTACCAACTACGCCAGTACCAAAGAGCAACAGCACGAGGGTACCGAGGAACTCGGCTGCCAACTCGCCCGCTAGTGTATTCCTTCTCACATCAAATCCTCCCATGATTTAGAGGTCAGGAGGTGGCTAGCTGGTGCAGCCCTGTCCCCCCGCCTCGCTCATGCCTGCCCGCCGCTGGCCCGCCTCTGAGTGGGCTGGGGCGACGCAGGCTTCAATCTACTCTAAACCGGGTGATCGATCACTGACCTGTGAGACCTTACTGCCTACTTGCCGCTTGCATCGCCAATCTTCATGGTGGCGTTGCTCCAATCCTCCTCCTCTCTCGCCCCAGATTGCCGCAGGGCCGCCTGCTGCTGCGGGGTGGTCGAACCGTCTGCGCCGTCACCCTCGCTGTAGTTACGCCCGACTACCTTGTAGTAGGCGCGCACTTGCCGCTCGCTCTCGGCTTCGTCCCAACCCAACTCGTGGGCCATTAGCTGTGCTACCTCGCGGGCCACGCCGACCCCCTGCTGCTGATCTTCCAGCACCAGGCGGGTGCGGCGCGATAGCACGTCATCTACGGTCATAGCCATCTCGTAGCGGCAGGCTTGTACTACCTCCGCCAGGATGTAGGGCAGATCGGGAACGATCCGCCGGGCCAGGTGGGGGTCAGCCGCCGCGATCTGCAAGACGCTCTCCAGGTTCGCGCCGAAGCTCTGGC
This sequence comes from Chloroflexia bacterium, assembly GCA_038229595.1. Taxonomy (GTDB): domain Bacteria; phylum Chloroflexota; class Chloroflexia; order QHBQ01; family QHBQ01; genus JBBROH01. Next base: position 10,804 of record JBBROH010000131.1, read on the forward strand.
CGAGATGTTCGAGGATATCGAGGTCGAGGCCCAACTTCGTGCCACGCCGCTGCACCTCGCGCTCTACCCGCGGCCAACCGACCGTCCCTTCGAGGTACAACTGGCGGGTTAGCTGCGAAGGCGGATTGCCGTCGCGCCGGGCCACGTGGTTGACTGTATCCTCGGCCATGCGCCGCCAGGTGGTCAGCTTGCCGCCGACAATCGTCACCATCCCGCCGGGGCCGTCTAGCACAGCGTGGCTGCGCGACAGGTGGGCGGAGGACTTGGCCGGGTCTTTGCTGCTAACTAGCGGGCGATAGCCTGCGTATGTGCTGATAATATCACGTTCTGTCAAGTTGACGTTCAGATAGCGGTGCAGGTGGTCGAGCAAGTAGGCGATATCCGCCGCACTGGTCTCTGGCCGCTCCACGTCGCCGCCCTCGGTGTCGGTGGTGCCGACCACAACGCGGCCCTCCCAGGGGACGATAAAGAGCAGGCGACCATCGTCGGTTTCGGGTAGCACCACCGCTTCGTCGGTGACGGGCAGTTTGTCACTGCTGAAGACGAGGTGAACGCCTTTGGCGGGCTTCACGCTGAGGTCGCTGTGGATGCCCGTCAGCGACTCGATCTTCTCGGCGAACACGCCGCCTGCGTTGACGACGTGGCGGGCGCGGATGGTGTACTGCTTGCCGCTGATGTTGTCGCAGACGTGGGCGGCGGTGATCTGGCCGCCGTCGATCTGGAAGCTGGTTACCTCGGCATAATTGGCGGCCAACGACCCCAGCCGCACTGCTGTACGGAGGACAGTGGTGGTCAGGCGGGTATCGTCGGTCTGGCCGTCGTAGTAGACAAAGGCGTGCTTCAGCCCCTCACGCTTGAGGGAGGGGGCGCGCTGCAAGGCGGCGGCGACGCTGATGCGCTGGTGGTGCTTGATGCCCAGCCGCCCGCTAAAGAGGTCGTACATCAGCAAGCCCGCCTGCACCTCCCAATCCAGCAGGAAGCGACCGGGGAGGGTGAAGGGGACACCGAGCGGCTTCTTTGCGTTGGCGTAGAGGGGGAGGATGAAGGCGAGGGGGCGCACGATCCAGGGGGCGTTGCGAAAGAGCAGGCCACGCTCGACGAGGGCTTCGCGCACGAGGACGAAATCGAACTGCGGCAGGTAGCGGATGCCACCATGCACCAGCTTGGTAGACTTGCTGCTGGTGCCGCTGGCGAAGTCGTGCCGCTCGACCAGGCCGACGCGGTAGCCGCGGGCGGCTGCGTCCATCGCCACCGACACGCCGGTGATGCCGCCGCCAATAATCAGCAGGTCAACCCCTTCGGCGGCCATCTGGGCCAGGGCGTTGGCGCGTTCGTGATGAGATAGCTGTTCCAATTGGTGATCCCCCGATCTATTTGGGCGCATGCTAGCATACCAGTTTGGGCCAGGGTGGGTTGGCTTTTGCGCCTGGGAGCATTATATACCCATCTTTGTCAAAACGCCAATGTCAAGCGGCCCTA
>JBBROH010000132.1:0-12175 GCA_038229595.1 Chloroflexia bacterium
CCAGACAGCCGCGCAGCCAGAGCAACAGTTGCGCCCAGCCGCTCTGCGTCCACTTCGCACCGCCAATGGGGGCAGCAGCGTGCGCCCGCGCCGCCCCGACATCGCGGCTGGTCTGCGCGCCCAACTGCTGGGCGACGAAGCCCCGCTGCGTGCGGCCCGGCCTGCTGCTTCTGAGCCAGACGAAGATGATGGTGAGGACGATGAGCAGCCAAGCCCACCGCCAGTCAACCGAACAGCAGCCAGTGGCCCCGCTCTCTTGCGCCCACGCCTGCCGCTGGTGCAGCAGTCTGACGATCAGGATGAGGATGAGGACGATGAGGACGATGAGGACGATGAGCAAGGGCAGCAGCCGACTCGACCCGCTAGCCCACAGTCGCTGAGCGGTGCCGCAGGGCTACAACGCCGCCCCCTACCCTTGCGCCCCCTCGCACCCGCTGACGACGACGATGAAGATGAAGATGAGGACGGTTTGCCACCCTTCACCAATCCTGCCCGCCCCCCAATCCCCGCTGGCCCCGGCCTACAACGCCGCTCCTTGCCAGGAATGCAGAGCAGCCAACCAACCACACCTGCCAACCCACCTGCGCCACCCCCACGCGACTCTAACACCGCACCGCGCAATAGCAGCCAACCAGCCAGCCCCCAGAGGAGTGGGGCGGAGGAGCAGGCCGCTGGCTTGATTCGACGCAGTAGCACGAGTGGCACTGGCAACAACCCGCCCACCAACCGCCCACCCCAGCGCAGCGGCATGAGCGAACCACTATTGCCCGCCCGTCCGCAACAGCAGCCACCAGCCCAACCCCCACGAGGCAATCAGCCGCCCGCGGCTGGCAACCGCCCTGCTACTCCAGTGCAGCCACAACGTCCCACTAGCGGCAGCAGCCAGCCGCCCCAGCGTCCGAGCAGCAGCAGCAACCAGCCTGCGCGGCCCAGCAACCACCCCGCCCGCCCTGCCCCCCCTGCCCCGAAGCCGCTAGCCGACCGCCCGATCTCTGCCGCGCCAAAAGGCAGTCGCGCCGCCGATGTGCAGGATGAGGACGCGGAGTTGGAGGAGCCAACTCGCCACGCCCTCGGCTCGGCTGCCGACGACGAGCCAGAGGATGACAACCGTCCCCGCCCGAGCCGCAGCCTCGGCGCAGTGGAGAACGCGTGTCGCCCACTGGTCAGCAGCAGGCTGGCTAAGGACAAGCCGCCGCTTAACCCAGAGGACTTCCCGCTGGCGGAGATCGCTGCTGCCTTCCAGTTGGCGGTGATCGAGGTGTTGGTCGAGAAAACCGCCGCCGCTGCCGAACAATACGGCGCAAAGTGCGTGATCCTCGGTGGCGGCGTGGCAGCCAGCAAGCTGCTGCGTACCATGCTGGCCGACCGCCTCAGCATCCCATTGCTCTACCCGCCCCCGGCTCTCTGCACCGACAACGCAGCGATGATCGGGGCAGCGGCCTTCTACCGCTACTATCATCCGCAGGCTCCCGACCGTGACAAGGCCGACTCCTCCGACTGGGCGATGGACATTGAGCCGAACGCCCACTACCTGGGCAACGAAGAATGAGAACCCTGAGCAAACAATGGGCTGTGTATCAGCCGATCCCTGCCGACGTGCGCGACGCACTGGCTTTGGCTGCCCGCGAGTGTGACCTGCCGCTCAACGACCTCTCCCTCCAACTGCTCTACAATCGTGGGGTGAGCGGCACCGCCGACGCTATCGCCTTCCTCAAGGCAGGCAACGCTAGCCTCAATGACCCCTACCGCTTTGAGCAAATGGATGTGGCAGTTGACCGCATCACCGTTGCACTTGGTGCGGGCGAGAAGATCGCCATCTACGGTGACTATGACGCGGACGGCGTGACTGCTACCGCCCTGCTGGTCAAAGCCCTGCGTGGCATGGGGGCCGACGTGATTCCCTACATCCCACATCGCACCAGCGAAGGCTATGGCATGAACCTCGGTGCGCTGGCGAAGTTGCAGGAAGAAGGCGTGCGGCTGGTGATCACTGTAGATTGCGGCATCAGCAATATAGACGAGGTAGCAGCAGCGATCCGCGACCAGGAGATGGATGTAATCGTCACTGACCACCACCGCGCCCCCCGCAACCTGCCGCAGGCCAACGCCCTCATCTCTGCCCGCCGCCCCGACAACCAGTACCCCTACAAGGAACTGACTGGCGTGGGCGTGGCCTACCAGCTTGTGCGCGCCCTGATCCAACGTGGTGTACCGCTGCACGAGAGTGTCAAGCCCCGCGACCTGCTCGAACTGGTCGCTATCGGCACAGTAGCCGACGTAGCTCCCCTGGATGGGGACAATCGCATCCTGGTCAGCAACGGGCTGCGGGCGATGCGCGGCACCCGTAGCGAGGGGCTACGGGCGATCTATGCAGCAGCCCGGCTCAAGACCGACAGCCTGACCACAGAGAGCATCGGCTTCGCCATCGCCCCACGCATCAACGCCGCCGGTCGGCTCGACTCGGCCTGGGATGCCTACAACCTGCTGATGAGCGAGGATGCAATCCAGGCGGGGATGCTTGCCAGCCAGCTTGAGGCGAAGAACCAGGCGCGCCAGGCACTAACCAGCGAGATCGTAGAGCAGGCCACCGCCAGCGCACTCGTTCTCGACGACGACGCGCCGATTATCGTCGTGCATGGCGTGGGCTGGAACGCCGGGATCGTGGGGCTGGCCGCTGGTCGCCTGAAGGAGATGTTCAACCGCCCGGTGATCGTGATCGAAGAAGCTGAGGGCATGAGCAAGGGCAGCGCACGGAGCATCAAGGGCTTCAATGTCACCGACGCGCTGACTGCAGTGAGCGACCTGCTCGCTCGCTATGGCGGCCACAGCATGGCGGCAGGCTTCAGCGTGCCAACCGCCAACTTGCCAGAGTTTAAGCGGCGGCTGCACGAACACGCCGCCAGCCTGCTGACCACCGCCGACCTGATGCCCCGCCTGGAGGTTGATGCCGAGTTGACGATCAACAAGCTGCATCTCGGCCTCTGCGAACAGCTTGAGCTACTCGCGCCCTGGGGTACCGGCAACCCTGCCCCGATCTTCGTCAGTCGCAGCCTGCGGGTGAAGGAGGTCTGGCCGGTCGGCAATGGCAAGCACCTCAAGCTCAACCTCTATGACCGCGAACGACACCAGAGCATTCGGGCGATCTATTGGCGGTCGGGCGACCTCCTGGCCCAGATGCGCCAGCAGCCGATGGTGGATGTGGTCTATGCTGTCCACCTCAACGACTGGAACGGCAGCCGCAACGTGGAGCTTGACATCAAGGACTTGCATATAGTCTAATAAGGGTGGGAAGCTAACAGCAACAACAGGAGGATACCCAGGTGGCCGCACCCGATTGCATCTTCTGCCAGATCATAGCAGGCAAGCTGCCTGCTAAGGTCGTCTATGAGGACGACCACACGCTCGCCTTCCTCGACATCAATCCCCTCAGCCGGGGTCATACCCTCGTAGTGCCAAAGGCACACTCCACCGACATCTTCGACACGGAGGATGCAACCCTCGGTGCGCTGGCTGTCTCGACCAAGAAGGTGGCAGCCGTCGTGCGTCAGGCAATGAATGCCCCCGCCGTCAACCTGCTCAACGCCAACGGCTCAATGGCCGGGCAGACTGTCTTCCACCTGCACCTGCACATAGTCCCGCGCTATCAGGGTGATGGGCTACGCGCGGTGGGGATGCACGCCACCGGTGCTAGCAAGTACACGGAGACGAATGCAGAGGGGGTGCAGCAGGCGATCCAGACGGCATTTGGCAACGTAAAGTAATGAACCAGTGCCTACTACGTTGTATGTATGAGCCACGCGCCGCGCCAGCGCATGAGCCATCTTGCTAGCCAAAGCCACCCCGCTGGAGGAGCGCAACATGAGAGAGCAGGTTGCCGCCGAACCGATCCCCCCTTCGCTGACGCAGGAGGAGCTACCCAGCTTCGATAGCTTCTGGCTGGGCCTCGGTGCCTGGCTAAAGAAGAAGAAGCAGATTCGCCATTGGAGTATCTGCAATAGCTACTTCGACCGCGAGTTTGAGGCTAGCTACGATCCGCACCGCGACGTAGTGAGGGTGGTGGACATCAAGCTGCGGAAGCGGTCATTCCAGATCATGTATGAAAACTGGTACCAGTACGTGGGCCGCAAGATTAGCCGCCGCGAACTGTGTAGCAAGGATTTCTTCACTGGCTACACGATCAGCATCATGAAGGAGTATTTCGACTACTTTGCCAGCATCCAGGGTCTGGCTCTGCCCACCTACGTGGCTGCGCCCGCCAGCAAGAAGCCACTGCCCCGCCCACTCAAGCAGCCCGACCAGAAGGTGGCGTAGGCAGACCAACGATATTCGGGCAGAAGTGGACGGTTTGGGCTGCAAAAGGCTTGACATTGACCCTGCTGATGTATTATAATAGGCCGTGCCGTAAGGAAGTTGCGAGAGCAAATTGCCTGCGGGAGTGGCTCAGTGGTAGAGCATCTCCTTGCCAAGGAGAAGGTCGCGGGTTCGAGCCCCGTCTCCCGCTCCATGATGGAGTAGATAGCCAGCCAGCGACAATGTTCGCTAGCTGGCTTTTTCGTGCCGCCTGTCAGGACGGGGCGGGGGGCGTGGTCACAGCAGGGAGCGAGTGGAAGATTTATGAAACGTTTATCCCCCTTTCCACCCGGTTATGGTATGATCAAGCAACAAGGTGGCGGGCTGCGCCACCGATGCAGGGCGCAGGCAAGCAGGAGGGTACAAGATGCAATTCAGTGGGTTGGTGATCGGCGGGGCGATGTTCCTGTCGATCTGGGGCGGCCATGTGGGGGTACGCTGGTTGGAGGCGCACAGCGTGCGAGTGTGGCCCCCTGCATTGCTGTTGTTCCTGGCGGGCGCGGGCCTGAACCTCTACGCCCTGTTCGGCAGCCGCGACGTGTTGCTAGGTGGCCTGTGCAGCGTTGTCGGCTTCACCCTGCTATGGGATAGCCTGGAGGTCTACCGCCAGATGTGGAGGGTGCTACACAGCCACGCCCCAGCGAACCCAGCCAACCCCCGCCACGCCGCCTACCTGGCCGCTGGCAAGGGGACGCTGGTCGACCTGCTCAAGCGCGAACCGCAGGGCAGCCGCTACGAGCCACCCGCGCCTCAGGCCGCTGCACCACTAGTGCCAACCTTCGCGGCAAGCTGCCCAATCTGCCACGACGCGAGCTGCATCCTCAGCCAGCGGCGGGCTGCTGTGCTACGTCAGGATTGGAATGCCGTGCAGGGCTGGCGCACAACGGAGGTGCAGGCATGAACTGGGCTGCGATAGCTATGGGCTTCTTTTCGCTGGGCATCATTGGCCTCGGCTTCTTCTGGGTGATCCGCATGGAATACTACCTCGGCTACCTCTGGTGGCCCTATGTGCTGGCGGCTGGGGTGCTGCTGCTCGGCGGTTCACTATTCGTCGCTGACGCTGGCTGGTCGGCCCTGCTCGGCATCTTCGGCGGGTCGGTCTTCTGGGGTGCAACGGAGTTGAAGGAGCAGGCAGTGCGGGCTGAAGTTGGCTGGTTCAAGTTCCGCAGCCCCAAGCAGGAGCCACCTGGGGTCGAGCGCATCAGGAAGTGGCACGCTCCGCACCTCTAAACCAGGCGAGAGGGCTGGCCGTAGGCGGCTGTACAGGCCAACGACGCGCTCTTTGGTGGCAGCGAGCAGATGGGTGAGGAAGAACTTTCGGGATAGCCCGCAACCTATCGCTCTTACCAGTCCGCCAACTGCCGCCTATTGCCTGGATTAGCTACTTAGCGGTTGCCAACTGGACAGGGTGATAGTTATGTGGTATAATACTGTTTGCGCCCGACTTTGGCGAGGCGTATTTGTGTTTGCATAACTTACCAGTGGGGGGTGGATCGTTTTGCTGGATATTATCCTGCCCGAAATCGAACAGATCGTCACAGATGTGGATCACGCTCGCTTCAAGATCGAGCCATTGGAGCCGGGTTGGGGTTACACGTTGGGCAATGCCCTGCGCCGCATCCTGACCAACTCGCTGCCAGGTGCAGCCGTGACCGCCGTCAAGCTCTCCGCCGAACCAGGCGCAGATGGGCGGCTACCGCAGATCGAAGAAGATATTATTGACGTGATCCTCAACACCAAGCAGCTACGTCTGCGCTACCGGGGCGACCAGCCCGTGCGTGTTCACCTGAAGGTGGATGGCAAGAAGGGGTCGCTGACCGCCGCCAACCTGCAACTGCCAGAGGGGGTCGAGGTGATGAACCCCGACAGCGAGCTAGTGCATAGCACTGGCAGTAAGGGGGGGTTGGAGATCGAGATGCTGGTACAGCAGGGCTTTGGCTACAGCCCAGCGGAACAGCACGCCGAGTACACACCCTTCGATATGACCCCGATTGATGCGCTCTACTCGCCGATCCCGCGCCTCAACTACGTCGTCGAACACACCCGCCTCGGCCAGCGCACCGACTATGACCGCCTGCTGCTAGATATCTGGACCGACGGTTCGATTGAGCCGGTCGAGGCTCTGCGCCAGGCTGCCCAAATCCTCACTCGCCATGGGCAGATCGTCGCCAGCTTCAGCGGCACGATTGTCGAGGACGAGGTGGAGGAGGTGGAGGAGGTGCCGGTCACTTCGCCTAGCATCAACATCCCGATTGAGCAACTTAACCTCACCAGCCGCACTTTCAACGCTCTCAAGCGGGCTTACATAGACACGGTGGGCCAGGTGCTAACCATGACCGACAACGAGTTGCTCGGCCTGCGGAACTTCGGCCAGAAGGCGTTGGACGAACTGCGCGAGAAGCTGGTTGAGCGGGGGCTGGCGGGCGAAGCAGCGGCTAACCCCCTGCGCGGTAGCCTCACCCCCATGGGCCACGAGCAGGGTGGTGACGATGATAGCGGCCAGGACGCGCCAGAGCAGAGCAGCAAGAGTGGTAAGAAGACGGGCAAGCAGAGCAGTCGCCTGACCAGCCTCAGCGACCTTGCCTCCATCGTGGGCGACCAGGACGATGCAGACAAGGACGACGCAGAGTAGCAGAGCAACAACCCAGCCGCAAAAGCAGCCCCTTGCTATCCGCAGGGGGCTGCTTTCGTCTTCGCTCCTTCATCTATTGCTGTCTAACCCGCGGTGGCGCGAAGTCTGCGCTACCCTCCTCATCCTCCTCGTCAGTTACTTCCTCAGCCTGTCGATTCACCTCGGCTTTGCTGGCGACCACGGGCGGGACGATCTCGGCCACGCTGCCGTCATCTTCGGTCAGCAGCACAGCACGGGGGCGGCCACCCTCGGAGGGGCCGACGACACCGCGCTGCTCCAACAGGTCAATCAGCTTGCTAGCCTGGTTGAAGCCGACCCGCAGCTTGCGTTGCAGCAGCGAGGTGGAGACGAAGTTGTGCTTGCGGGCAAGCTGGATCGCCTGCTTCAACATCGCCTCATCGGTCTGCGCCTCATCCATCGCGTTTGGGTTTGCGCCGCTCTCGATCTCGCGCATCCACTTTGGCACCTCAACCGCCGTTGGGTTGACCCCAGTCTGCTCCTCGATCTGGCCCGCTAGCTGCCGCCAGTAAATCACGATCTCGTCCACCTCTTTGTCGGAGACATAGGTACCCTGAATCCGCAGCATCTTGCTGTCGTCCGACGCGCTGTAGAGCATATCACCGCGCCCCAGCAGCTTCTCAGCACCAGGGGTGTCCAGAATCACGCGGCTGTCTACCATCGAAGTGACAGCGAAGGCGATCCGGGCTGGGAAGTTAGCCTTGATCAGCCCAGTAACCACATCCACACGGGGTGACTGTGTGGCTATGATCAGGTGCAATCCTGTAGCGCGGGCTAGCTGCGCGAGGCGGCAAAGGCTGGTCTCTACCTCCTCTGGGGCGGTGAGCATCAGGTCGGCTAGTTCATCAATGATGATCACGATGTAGGGCAGGCTCTCAAGGCCCGCACTCTCCTTCGCCTCGTTGTGGTACTGCTCTATGTTGCGGAAGCTGACCACCTGGCTGCCGTCCGCCCGCTTGTAGCCCTTCGCGAACAGCTTGTAGCGGCGTTCCATCTCCCACAAGGCCCACTTCAGCACCTCAACTGCCGTCAACTGGCGGTTAAGTGGCCCCTCCTCATCCTTGTCGCGCTTCAGTTCGGTGACGACCGGGCGTAGCAGGTGGGGAATACCGTTGAAGTTGGTCAACTCCACCCGCTTGGGGTCGATCATCAACATCCGCAGCGTCTCTGGAGTGTGCTGGAAGATGAAGCTGGCGATGATCGAGTTGAGGCAGACCGACTTACCAGAGCCGGTGCTGCCGCCCACCAGCAAGTGGGGCATCTTGGTCAGGTCGGCAACCACCGAGCGGCCCTGGGTGTCTTTGCCGAGGGGGATCAGCAACTTGCCCTTGACGGCGGCTCGTTGGAAGGCTTCGCTCTCCAATGTCTCGCGTAGGCCAACCACTGAGCTACTGGGGTTCGGCACCTCCACCCCGACGTAGGGCAGGTTCGGCACGGGGGCTTCGATCCGCACGCTGGGGGCAGCGAGAGCGAGTGCGAGGTCGTTGGCGAGGCCGACGATCTTGGCGACCCGCACCCGCTCCAGGCGGGGATCGCGTGCGCCACCTACGTTACGGTCGCCGGGGGCAATCAAGAACTGGGTGACGGCAGGGCCAGTGTTGTAGCCAGTGCGGTCGTCTGGGGCGGTGACTGGCACGCCAAAGCTGGCGAGGGTGTCAATGATCGTCTGCAAACGGCGTTGGTTGGTAATGTTGTCCACCAGCCCACCGCTAGTGCGTTCGAGCATATCGGTGCTGGGCCTGAGCCAGAGGTTGTGGCTCTTACTGGCCAGGATGTTGAGCGGCAGTTGCGCTCCCGGCTCTCCGTCGGACGGCGCGGGCTGGCTGGCAAGCAGGCGCACCGCTGGCTTTGCGCTGACAAGTGGTGTACTGCTCGCGAGGTTGATGCTCGGCCTGTGCAGCGGGGTGGGCGGCTCTGGCACCTGGCTGATACGCTCGGTAGGGGCGAGGGCGCGACTGCGGCTAGCAGGAGCAGGCGAACCGGGGAGGTCGCTGGTGTTCAAGTCGCGCTCAAAGTCGCTGGCACTGACCCGCCCGCCCGCACTGCGGCTGGCGCGCCTGGGTGCAGCGAGGGTGATGTCGGTGGTGGGGTTTGCCAGCAGACGACGGCGCAGCGAGTCTTCGCGCTCCTTACTCTTGCTGTCTTGCAAAGGCGGCTCGTTGCTGGCGGCTGGCGGCTGCGGCGGTGACGGCCTGATAGCCGCCTTGCTGACCCGACCGAGGCTCCGCACCATGTCGCCCAGCGACACCTGGAAGGTGAGGATCACCCCGATCAGCACGATAGCCAGCAGCAGGAAGAAGGCACCCGCTGCGCTGAACCACTCCTTGAAGTGGCCGCCAATGAACGCGCCGACAGCACCGCCACCATCCGTGCTAAAGGCGACATTGAGCAGCCCCTCAGCGGCGAGGACGAGTAGCAACAAGCCCACCCAGGTTTCGCTACCCAGCCGCCGCTTAAGGCCACCTTGCACGACCATCGCCACCGCCAACGCGCCGATTACCAGCGGTAGCAGCCACGCGCCAGTGCCGAATGCCGCCTGCAACGACTGACCTACGCCACCGATCACCGCTCCGTCCTTCGCCTGCAAGGCCACGCCGATTAGCACAGCGATCACGACCAGCACAATCGCGGCGATCTCAAGCTGCTGCTTCTGGTCAACCTGCATCCCACTGCTCGGCTTGCGGCGGCTGACTGCTGGAGTACGGCTGCCACCATTGCGGGTGGGCGTGCTGCTAGTGCGCGGCGGTGGGCTGGGGCGCGGCGCGGGGGTCGGGTGACTAGCATTGCCGCTCCCCTTGCTACCCTGCGTGCTGGCTGTTACCCGCCGAGCAGCAGCAGCAGTGCTGACGGGGCGGCTGGGTGGTTCGGCGGGCGAGGCCGGGCGGCGGCTGACGGCTGACGGCGTGGCTGGCACGGCGCGACTGCTGGCCCGTTGAGGGCTACTTAGCTCTTTGTTCTGCTCGTTCTTGCTAGCCACCGGCACGTTCCCCCATCATGACATAATCTGCTGAACAATTGTTCTCTGCCCTCAATTATAGCACAAACTTGCGATTTGTCAACCATCTTTGGCGGCTAAAAGCAGCTAGCAGATGGGTACACTGGGTGCGCGGATTAAAGAGCAGCTAGCTCGTCGCAGTGGCACAGCTACTTGCCGACCAGCACCCATCCGCAGGCAGATGCGGTCCTGGCTGGGCGGCAACCAGGCGGGTTTGCGCCCCAGCAATGGTGTGCTATAATGGGGGACAGCGGAAAACCAGGCACATAGCAAGGAGAAAACAGCGTGACGGATGCGATCAGCAGACCTGTTTACAAGCGACCAGAGTTCGACCACACAGATCGCGTGCTGCACGAGGATCGTCATTTCGTGCCGAGCGAGGCCGAAGTCGCCACCGCCAACCTCACCGCCTACATGAGGAGCAAGGGCTTCGACGATTACGAAGCCTTCCACGCCTGGTCGGTTGCCAATGCTGAGGAATATTGGAGCGATATGGCAAACGATCTGCACTGGTTCACCCCCTGGCAGAGCGTATTCGAGTGGACAGAGCGGCCCGCCTTCAAGTGGTTCAGCGGTGCAACCTGCAATATCGCCTACAACTGCCTGGATCGGCACAAGGGTACGCCCACCTGGGAGAAAGTAGCCTACCACTGGCTGAACGAAGCTGGTGACCAGTACAAGGCGATCACCTATGCCGACCTCTACGCCGAGGTCAACCGTTGCGCCGCCGCCCTCAAGCAGCTTGGCATCCAGAAGGGCGACCGCGTGACTATCTACCTGCCGCGCATCCCTGAGGTAGTGGTTGCTATGCTAGCGGTGGCTCGCATCGGGGCCGTTCACAGCGTCGTCTTCGCTGGCTTCGCTGCTTCTGCCCTCGTAGACCGCATTGATGATGCTGAGTGCAAGATGGTAATTACCTGCGACTCCTACACCTACAAAGGCAAGGAAGTGCGCCTCAAGGCCATCGTGGATGAAGCTGTGGCCCGCACGCCGAGTATCGAGAAGGTGCTGGTAGTCAAGCGCAACGGTAGCGACGTGACCATGCAGGCTGGCCGCGACGTGTGGTGGCACGAGACGGTTGGTGTGCAGCCAGCGGGCGTAGAGGTACCAGCCGAGCAGATGGACAGCGAAGACCCCCTCTATATCCTCTACACTTCGGGTAGCACTGGCAAGCCGAAGGGGGTGCTGCACGTGCATGGTGGCTACGCTGTCGGCTGCTACGCCACTACCCGCTTCGTCTTCGACATCAAGCCCGACGACGTGTACTGGTGTTCTGCCGATCCCGGCTGGGTAACCGGTCACAGCTACATCATCTATGGGCCGCTGATGACCGGGGCGACATCGATCCTCTTTGAAGGGGCGATGGACTACCCCGACCCTGGGCAGTGGTGGAAGCTGATCGAGCAGTACAAGGTGACGATCTTCTACACCGCGCCAACCGCAATCCGCGCTTTGATGAAGTATGGCGAGAGCTTCCCCGCCAAGCATGACCTCAGCAGCTTGCGCTTGCTCGGTAGCGTTGGCGAACCTATCAACCCTGAAGCGTGGCTTTGGTACCGCAAGGTGACTGGCAATCGCCTGCCGATCATGGATACCTGGTGGCAGACCGAGACCGGCGCGATCATGATCAGCCCGACCATCCTTACTGCGCTCAAGCCAGGGTCGGCCACCACGCCACTGCCGGGCATTGACGCGGACGTGGTGAACGTCAACGGTGACGGGGTGGGCAAGGGGGCTGGAGGCTTCCTGATCATCCGCCAGCCGTGGCCGAGCATGATGCGGACGATCTACAAGGCAGCAGAACGCTACCAGTCGTACTGGACTGTGATCCCCAACGTCTACTTTGCGGGTGACGCAGCCTACCGCGACGAGGACGGCTATTACTGGATGCAGGGGCGGGTGGACGACGTGATCAAGGTTAGCGGCCACCGCCTGGGCAGCAGCGAGATCGAGAGCAGCTTGGTCAGCCACCCCGCCGTCGCCGAATCCGCCGCCATCGGCTTGCCCGACGATCTGACGGGCGAGAAGGTGCGCGTGCTGGTGATCCTCAAGCAGGGCCACACCGCCAGCGACGAACTGGCCGCCGAACTGAAGCTACACGTGCGGAAGGAGGTTGGCCCCATCGCAGTGCCGAAGGAGATCGAGTTCGTCGAGGGGCTACCCAAGACCCGCAGCGGCAA
>JBBROH010000133.1:0-12123 GCA_038229595.1 Chloroflexia bacterium
CATGGGCGCAATGTTCGCCTGGCCCTGGATTTGTATGCCGATTTGTGCTGGGATAATGATCACCATCGGCTTCATCTCGATCATGAAGATCGTCAACATTGACGTTTAGCGGCAACCAGCCTCGGCAACCAGGCCACTCTTTCACAACTAGAGGAGTACAAAGATGAACGGAATGCAAATCCTCGCTATACTGGGCGCAGTGGTCTTCGCTGGTGGGGTGATCGCCTACTTCGTGATCAGTTCGCGCCGTCCGGCGGAGGAGGGAAGCATTGAAGCCCGCCTGACCAACTTTGCCGAGCGACCCCGCACCCTGGAACAGATTGAATTGGAGCAGCCCTTCGCGGATCGGGTGATCAAGCCTATCGTTGACGGAGTAATCCGCTTCCTCGGCAAGTTCTCCCCCGGTGCTAGCCAGGAGAAGACTGAGCGTAACCTGATGACCGCAGGCAACCCTGGAGGGATGCACGCTGCCAACTTCCTGGGCCTGCGCGTGTTTGCTGGCCTCACAATGCTGCTACTGTTTGGCTTCCTGTTTGGGGTTGTCGCGCCAACCGATCCCCCGCAGCAAGGCTACCTCTACGCCCTGGTCACTGGCACGCTTGGCTATATGCTGCCGGTGTTCTGGCTCGGCTCCAAGATGCGCCAGCGAGTCGGTGCTATTCGCCGCCAACTGCCAGACATGATCGACCTCTTGCAGGTGAGCGTGGAGGCTGGCCTCGGTCTCGATGCTGCCTTCAGCCGCATCGCTGAGAAGATGGACAACCAACTGGGGGTCGAAGTGCAGAAGGTGGTTTCGGAGATCAAGGTTGGCAAGACCCGCCGCGATGCCCTGCGCGAAATGGCGGTACGGACTGGGGTGGATGAGGTTAAGACCTTCATCTCCTCCATCGTCCAGGCGGAGCAGTTGGGCGTGAGCATGGGTAAGGTGCTACGCATCCAGAGCGACCAGATGCGGATTCGCCGCCGTCAGCTGGCTGAGGAGAAGGCCCACCGCGCCCCTGTTTTGATGTTGATCCCTATGGCCTTCTTCATCTTCCCCGCGCTCTATATCGTCATCCTCGGCCCTGCTGTGCCGCAGGTCTGGAAGAGCCTGAACGGGGGTTGAGCCAAGCGGTCAGCCCGATTCGTTCGCGCACCATCCCCTCAAGGGCGGTGCGCGTTTTGTTAGGAGGTTGTCAGGTGGCTCGTACTGGACGTGTCTACAACATCAGCCGCGACTGCCAGATAGCTAGCGAGGTCGTCTACGCCGACAACCTGATCAGCCGCTTCTTTGGGCTGATGGGCCAGCGAGAGTTGGCGGCAGGCCGGGGGCTGCTGATCGTCGGCGACAACGCGATCCACAGCTTCTTTATGCGCTTCCGCTTTGATGCCTGCTTCCTGGACAAAGAGAATCGGGTAGTCTTTATGATCCACAGCATGAAGCCCTGGCGGGCCAGCCGCTTCGTGCGCGGGGGCCATGCAGTGCTAGAACTACCAGCTGGGGTGTTGCAGGCGACTGGCACTGCGCTAGGCGACCAGCTAAGGGTAGAGGTTGCGGCACGGTGAAGCTACCCTCTCTCCTACGCGGCCTGCTCGGAGGCTTGCTGGCGGGTCGCTGCGTCGGTTGTGGCCGGTCAGGGGCAGCCATCTGCGCCACCTGCCTGACCCAGGCTAGCTATCTTGCCTACCTGACTTGTCCCCAGTGTCGCCGTCCGCAGCAGCAGGCTCTCACCTGCACCCGCTGTCGCCAGCCGCAGAGCCTGGTCGGCGGCTACGCTGCCTACGACCACAGCGCGCCGATCAAGCAGGCGATTTGGGAACTCAAGTACAAGGGTAGGCGGTCGCTGGTCGCGCCGTTGGCTGGGCTGGTGGCGAAGCGACTGGCAGCAGGGCCACCCTGGTTGCGCCCCGACCGCTTGGACCTGCTTGTACCAGTGCCGCTGCACCCTGCAAGGGAAAGGGAGCGCGGCTACAACCAGGCGGCAGTACTGGCGGCAGCCCTCGCTCCTGCTCTTGGTATCACTTATACCACCCAGCTATTGCATCGCCAGCGCGCTACCCAGCCACAGGTGGGGCTGGGCATGGCCGCTCGGCTGACCAATGTAGCTGCGGCTTTTACTGCCAGCGGTGACCTGCGCGGCAAGCGGGTGCTGCTTTTCGACGATGTGTACACGACGGGTGCGACTCTACGCGATTGTGCGCGGGCCTTGTACGCGGCGGGCGCAAGCCGCGTCTACGCCCTCACCGTTGCCCGCGCTCTGGCCCAGCGAGACGAACAGGGGAAAACGTGAACAAGAAAACTGTGCTGCTTCTCTGCCTGACCCTCCTATTGACTGGCTGTGCTAGCAGCCAGCCCACTCCTGTGCCGCCTACGCCTGTGCCACCGACCGTCACTCCCACGGCGACGCGCACCGCAGTGCCAACTGCCACCCTCGGCGAGCCGACTGCCACAGCGGAGCCGACCGCCACCGCCAGCCCACCCGCTAGCTTCGCCTTTCGCACGGTAGACAAGATCAACTACAGCCTTGACTCAACCAAACCGCTGCTAGCGACCCTCTGGTTGCCGCAAGGTAAGCACTATGATGCGGCGGTGCTGCTGGTGCATGGGGGAGGGCTGACCAGCGGCAACCGCCTGCAACTGACCGCCTGGGCGGAGGGGCTGGCGCGGGGCGGCTACGTCATCCTCTCAGTGGATTACCCCTTGCAGCCAGCGGCGAAGTTGGCCGAGCAGGTGGCGGCGGTGCGCCAGGGGCTGGCCTATCTCCAGCGCAACGCGAAGCAGTTTGGCATCAACCCGGCCAACGTCGCTATCCAGGGCCACTCTGCTGGGGCTGTGCTGGGCGGTGCCGTCTTTATTACGCCAGGGGACAAGCAAGCCGCTGCCTTCTTTGGCTTCTATGGCGTGTACAGCAGCGATCCCGCTCTGCTCAACCCAGGGCAGGCGGAGCAGAACGACGGGTCGCAGGCGGACACTGCCGCTCTTGCCGCCAACGCTCCTGGCTCTGTCATCCTCTGGCATGGTACGGCAGACAGCACGACCAGGTGGCAGCAGTCAGAGGCTTTTGCCCAGGCCTTGCAGGCAGCAGGCAAGGACGTGACCTTCTACAAGCTACAAGGGGAGGAACACGGCTTCGATTTCGCCACTGACGGCAGCCTCAGCGAGCAGGGGCAGGTTGCTCTCAGCCAGGTGTTGGACGCGCTGGCTAGCAAGCTCAGCCCAGTCTACCGTTGAAAGCGCGCTTGACGCAACCAGTGTGATCTGTTATAATAGGCAGGCACGTGGGGGTGTAGCTCAGTTGGGAGAGCGCTACAATCGCACTGTAGAGGTCAGGAGTTCGAGCCTCCTCACCTCCACCACCTGCTAAGGGCAGCCAACCGGCTGTCCTTTTTGTTTGCTTCAGCCGATTGTCAGCACCAGCTTGCCGAACTGCTCGCCAGCCTCCATTAGGCGGTGGGCAGCGGTGGCCTCGGCGAGGGGGAACTGCTGGTGGATCACAGGGCGCAGACCTTCGATGGCGTAGAAGTCCACCATTGCGCTGAACTCCTGCGCGTTGCCCATCATCGTCCCCAGCAGATTAAGCTGCTTGGCAAAGACCTCACGCACGTTCACCTGTGCCTCTGGCCCAGTCGTTGCGCCGAAGGAGACTACCCGCCCTCCCGCTCGCGCCACCTTGATCGCCCCCGGCCAGGTCTGTTGCCCACTGCTATCGATCACCAGGTCAACCCCGCGCCCGCCTGTCTGCGCCAACACCCCGGCCACCCAATCGCTGGTGCGGTAGTTGAAGCCAGCGTCGGCCCCCAACTCCCGCCCGCACTCCAGCTTCTCGTCACTGCTGCTAGTCACATAAGCGGTCGCCCCCAGCCGCTTTGCCATCTGCAAAAGTATGGTTGCCACCCCCCCACCAATGCCGAGGATTAGCACGCTTTGGCCTGCGTTTAGCCGCCCGCGCGTAGTCAAGGCACGCCAGGCTGTCAGCCCAGCAAGGGGCAAGGCGGCAGCTTCGGCCCAGGAGAGGTGAGCGGGTTTGCGGACGAGATTTGCGGCTGGCACTTTGATCTGTTCAGCGTAGGTGCCGTTGTCGGGGTCGCCGAGGATGCGCCAGCCGTTCGCGGGCGGTGCTTCGTCACCGTCGAGCCAGCCAAGACTGGGGTTGATCATCACCTCGTCGCCCTCGCACCAGCCCTCCACCCCCGTGCCGAGCGCGGCGATCACCCCTGCTCCGTCCGAGCCGAGGATCACTTGCGTGCTGGTCGAGCGCAGCCGTTGCCAAATATCGCGGTGGTTGAGAGCCGCCGCTTTTAGTCGGATTACCACTTCGCCTGCACCCGCCTGGGGGTCGGGATATTCGCGGTAGATCAGCCTTTCGGGGCTACCCGCCTGCTCCAGTACGATAGCCTTCATCTATTTAGCTCCTGTTTCAGTGTAGGTTGCCGTACCTGCCAACGTTTGCAGCAGTTGCCAACAAAACGCCCCTCCCCAATAGGTGAGCGGGCGTTTTCTGCTCTCCCCCTTAGCTCTGGCAGACAAAGAAGGGTAGGTGGCTCAGGCTGCCGCCTGCTCCATCTTCATCTGGTGGGCAAGGCGTACCTGGCGGCGGGTGGACAAAACCCAAACGGTGACCCCGGCCACCAGCAGCACGCCCTGGCCGATCATTGTCTCCATCGTCGGGTAGATGCCGAAGAACTCCAAGAGGCCGCCGCTGGGCATACCCTGGATTGCAGTATTGGGCAGTACACCTGCCATCTGCAAACCATGAATACCAGTGCCAACGAACTTGAAGCCGATATAGTATATCAGGAAGCTGCTGACTCGGAAGAAGGTATGCATGGGGATACGCAAGCCGAACACTGTCATTGCCAGCCCAATAGCAACCAGGCCCACGGTGCCGATCACCAGCCCCAGCACCAGGTCGCTTACGCTGATCGAGGGGGCCATCCCCATGTAGAACAGGGTCGTCTCTGCCCCTTCACGGTAGACGGCAAGGAAGGCCAGCAAGGCCAGGGAGAACAGGCTGCCACTGGCAAGGGCTGCACTGGAATGATTGCGGATGTAGGCCTGCCAACCTGCCACGCTAGACTTGCTGTGCAGCCAGTAGCTGACGTAAAAGAGCATGGCGGCGGCAAGCAGCCCAACAATCCCCTCAACCAGTTCGCGGCTGCTGCCACCGGCTGCGCTGCTGAACAGCACCTGTAGGGCGAAGGCGGTGAGCAGGCTGGCAACGACGGCGAAGGCTCCGCCCAGCCAAATCCAGTGCCTCTTGTCCTCGTTACCTGACTTTTTGAGGAAAGCGACGAGGGCGATCACCACTAGCATCGCCTCCAAACCTTCGCGCAGGATAATGCTAGCAGCATCTAGTGGCCCATAGGGGCTACTTACCCGCTCTGCAATTGGTGCGAGGGTAGTATTCAACGCCGCAAAAGCCTTGCCAGCGGCGGGCAGGTTGTTTTGGCGCAGGGCAGCGGCAGCAGCAGCGAGACTGCTTTCGGTGGCGTTGTAGGCTTCGGCAGAGCGGGGCTTGACCTCAAGCTCAACGTCCAGCCACATCTTGTTCATCTCAGCAAGGGCGGCAGTGGCGGCGGCAGCGTCGTTGCGACTAACGGCGGTCTGTCCTTCGGCAATCATCGCCATGAACTGGGCAAGGGTCGCTTTGCTGGCGGTACTGGGGGCAGCGGTGGGGTTGGGGTTGGCAACCACCTTCTGGAAGCCCGCTTCCATGCTGGCGATTGCCGCCAGCCCCAGCTTCGCATCCTTCGCGGCAATCGCGCTCTTGAGGTCGTAGGCTGCGTCCTCAACTGCCCTGTACTGCTCCTTCGAGGCCCCCTTGATGCTGTCCTCCCGCTCAAGCCAGCTAGCATCGTACTGCTTGTAGGCGGCGGCGGCGGCGGCGAAGTCTCCCGCTTTAACTGGCCCCTCAATCGCTCCCAACTTACCGAGCAAAGCTCTGGCATCAGTCGCAGCGTCAGCGGCGAAGGCGGGGGCAGCAAAGCTAAAGAGCAAACCAAAGGTGAGCAGCATCATGGTCAGAGTGGCGACGATCCTCGTCCGAGTTGGGGTAAGCAAAGCAGTGCCTCCGTCGCAGTAGTAGTCGGCAGCAGCCTGGCTGCTTGCCGCAGGTGACAAACTAAAAACAGGTTAGGCTGTCTAAAGTCAGTATATCACACCCTTAAAGGCTAGTCAAGCAACCTGAACGTATTTTAACCTACGCTTCACAGACGGTTAGCTGGCGCAGCCAAGGCTGACGATCACTTGATCGGGTAGTCGCTCAGTTTGGTCAGGCGGTAGCCCTCGATCTTGCTGCGCCGCCCCCGCACAGTCAGCAGGCCAACCGGCTCCGCTGCGAACCAGTGGCTAACCAGGCGGTAGGTTTCGCCACCAAGCAGGATTTCGCCACCCTTCGCCTTCGACTCCAGGCGGGCGGCCACGTTAACCGTGTCGCCCAGCGCAGTGTAGTTGTGGATGGTTGGGGTGCCAACGTTGCCCACCACCGCCTCGCCCGTGCTGATGCCAATGCCAAATTGCAGGGCAGGAGCTACCTGGCTGTTGAAGAAGGCCATGCGCTCCTGGATGTAGAGGGCTGCCTTGATCGCCCGCATCGCGTGGTCAGGCTGCGGTTCGCGGGCGTTAAAAAGGGCCATTGCCGCGTCGCCCATGAACTTATCGAGCATCCCACCATAGTGCAGCACGGAGTCGGCAGCGATAGTCAGGTAGCTGTTGACCGTTGCCAGCAGGCTCACTGGGTCGCGCCGTTCAGCGTAGCTGGTGAAGCGGCGTAGGTCGGCAAAGAGGACGGTGATCACCCGCCGCTGGCCGCTCATATCGGTTGCACTGGTTTGCTCTGCTTCCATACACCTTATTATACACCAACATTGCTACTGTGGGTTAGCTGTTTTGGTCGCAGATTGCTTGTTCTGTTGCAAACGTGCAGATTGCGTTGCTGACGCACCCCCGCGCTTGAAGGGACAGTTCGCATATGCTATAATTGCCCCTACAACCAGATTACCCCTCAATAGCAAGCAAGCCGCTGGTGGGGGCGTGGTGCCAGGGCAGGCGTGGTTGGGCTGCGCGGAGAGTGCAGCGGAGCTAGAGTTCACCATTCTGTGGAGGAAAGCAAGTAATGTTCAAGAAGTTCCAGAAGGCCACCGCGCTTGTCGCGCTGGCAATTGCGCTCACCGTAAGCCTGAGCGCGTGTGACAGCAGCAGTGTCTCTACCCCGGTTGCGGCTGGGGCTGGCACGGTTGCCGCTGGCGCAAACACGGTAGTAGCGAACGCTGGCACGGCAGTGGTTGGGGCAGCCACCCAGGTGATGGGCGGCAGCATGGACATGACCGGCTGCGGCAACGAGAAGGCCAAAGTGGGTCTTGTTACGGACGTAGGCAAGGTTGATGACAAGGGCTTCAACCAGTCGGCCTGGGAGGGTGTGCAGGCAGCGGCCAAGAAGTGCAGCTACACTGTGCAGTACATCGAGACGGTTGACCCGAAGGACTACGCCACCAACATCCAGAAGTTCGTGGATCAGAAGTACGACATCATCGTAACCGTCGGCTTCCTGTTGGCCGAGGGGACACAGAAGGCCGCCGTTGCCAACCCTAGCATCAAGTTCATCGGCGTTGACCAGTTCATCGGCGACGCTGCTGCCCCGGCCAACTACGCTGGTCTAGTCTTCAACGAGGATCAGTCGGGCTACCTGGCGGGCGTGCTAGCCGCTAGCATCAGCAAGTCGGGCAGCATTGGGGGTGTCCTCGGCACCGACAACGTGCCGCCGGTTTACCGCTTCGGCGAAGGCTACAAGGCGGGCGCGAAGTCGGTCAAGGCCGACATCAAGGTTTCGCTGATCTACCACGAGGACACCAACGCCTTCAACGACCCGGCCTGGGGCGCAGCGACTGCCAAGCAGTTGATCAGCGGCGGGGCCGACGTGATCTTTGGCTGCGGCGGCAAGACCGGCAACGGCGCGCTTGAGGGCGTGGCCCAGACCACCACTGCCGACAAGCCGATCTACGCTATCGGAGTGGACACCGACCAGTACATGACCCTCGCTGCCGCGCAGAAGGTTCTGCTCAGCAGCGCAACCAAGGAACTCTCCAGCGGCACGATGAAGCTGATCATGTCCGCCGCCAGTGGCTCGCTCAAGGGTGGCAACAACTACGGCACCGTCGCCCTCGCTCCCTTCCACGACCTCGACGCGATTGTTACTGCGCCGATCAAGAGCAAGTTGGATCAGACCAAGCAGGGACTGGACAGCGGCGCGATCAAGACGGGCCTTTCGCCAGTCAAGCCGAAGTAGCCTAAACCCTCACCGTCGTTTGGGCAGCCCGCTCCACTGCGGGGCGGGCTGCTTGTTATGGGGGTTGGGCAACCGACCCCTCCCACCTCAGCCCTTAGAGGTGCAGTTTGGACACAGAACCGCGCATAGAGGATCGCCCCCAGGCGACCGCTAAGATCGAACTGGCCGACCACGACCAATATGCCGCCCGCCCCGCCAGCAGCGATAGCACTGGCGGCGAACCAGGGCCAGGGTCGCCGCGGGGTGGCCTAGGCCAGCTTGGGCTGTCGGCTCTGCAAGCCCTGATCGTGCCAGCTCTGGCGGTGTTTACCGCCCTGGTGATTGGGGCTGTGCTGATCATGCTGACCGCAGCCCTCGCCCCACGGCAGGGTCCATCGGCGGGCAAGCAGGGTTTGGAACTGGTCTTTGCGGGCTATGGCGGCCTCTTGCATGGGGCATTCGGGTCATGGGATGCACTGGCTGGCAGCATCGTCACTGCTACCCCCTATATCTTCGTCGGTCTCGCCCTTGCCCTCGGCTTCCGCGCTGGGCTGTTCAACATCGGGGCGGAGGGACAGCTAGCCCTCGGCTCCCTCGCCGCCGCCTACGTAGGCTTCGCGCCCACCTTCGTCGGCCTGCCAGGGATCATCCACCTGCCTCTCGCGCTGCTGGCGGGAATGTTCGCCGGGGCGATTTGGGGCTTCATCCCTGGCTTCCTCAAGGCTCGGCGGGGGGCGCACGAGGTGATCACCACGATCATGCTCAACTATATCGCCGCTCAGATCGTTGCCTACGTTCTCAACCAGGTCAAACCTGGTCAGGGTCAGGTACGTACCCCCGACATTGCTACCTCTGCCTACCTACCTGTGCTGATCCCAACCAGCACGCACCTGAAGGAAGTCCACCTCGGCACTGTCCTCGCTCTGCTTGCCGCCGCCGCCGTCTACTGGCTGCTATGGCGCAGCACCACTGGCTTTGAGCTACGCACAGTGGGGGCCAACCCCAACGCTGCCAGATATGCAGGGATCAGCGTCAACCGCATTACTATCCTCGGCCTCACCCTCAGCGGGCTGCTGGCTGGGCTAGCTGGGGCGGTAGAAGTGACGGGCGTGAACCACTACCACACGGCGGGTTTCAGCGCAGGCTACGGCTTTGATAGCATCACTGTCGCTCTGCTGGGCAAGAACAACCCCTTCGGCGTGGTGGCGGCAGCCTTCCTGCTCGGTTCTCTCAAGAGTGGGGCTGGTGATATGCAACTAAGCACCGGCATCCCAATTGACATCATCTCCTTGATCCAGGGTTTGATCTTGCTATTCGTTGCCGCCGACTATATCGTGCGCGCCCTCTACCGGGTCAAGGCCAAACAAGAGGACCAAACGCTGCTTACTCGCGGCTGGGGAGGCTGAAGCGTGATCTGCGAACAACCGGCTGTACCGTTCATCATTAGCTTGATCGTTGCCACCCTCGGCTTCGCCACGCCTCTCACCCTCGGCGCACTCTGCGGCCTGTGCTGCGAGCGCAGTGGCATAGTCAACATCGCTATTGAAGGCTTGATGCTAACTGCCGCCTTCGTCGGCTTCGTTGCCAGCAGCCTCAGCCACAGCGTCTGGCTCGGCCTGCTATTCGCGGTACTGGCCGCAGTGCTGATGTCCGCCCTGCACGCCTTGCTCTCGATCCGCTTCAGCGTGGACCAAATCATCAGCGGCACAGTAGTCAACATCCTGGCTATCGGCATCACCGGCTACTTCAACTCGGTGCTGGTTGGCGCGCACAGCCTGCCCGACCCCCCCGGCACCTTCAGCCAGATTGGCTTCACTGTCCCCCGCGATATAGCCGTGATCGGCGGTAGCGACTTCAAACTGCCCCCGCTGGCGATCCTGGCGGTGATCCTCGTCTTTGTCGCCCAGTACGTGCTGTTCAACACCTCCTGGGGCTTGCGGACGCGGGCAGTGGGTGAGAACCCAGAGGCTGCCGACACAGTTGGCATCAACGTCTACTTTATGCGCTACAGTAATGTGCTGATCGGTGGCGTATTGGCGGGGCTAGCCGGTGCCTACTTCACCCTGGAGTCCACCAGCACTTTTGAGAACGGCATGACCGCTGGCAAGGGCTTCATCGCCCTAGCCGCCTTGATATTTGGCAAGTGGCGGCCCTTCGGCCTGTGGGGGGCCGCCCTGCTGTTCGGTTTCGCCCAGGCGTTGACGATCACCGTGCAGTTCTTGCAGCAGAGCGTGGACAGTTGTAAGTTTGGTATCCCCAGGGATTTGCTGGTCGTTCTCCCTTACATCCTGACGATCCTGGTAGTAGCTGGGGTAGTCGGGCGTTCCATCCCCCCCGCTGCCGTTGGTCAGCCTTACCGGAAAGGACGCTGATGGACGATTTCTGGGCCGACGCAGGTGGGCGTACTATCGCGCAGGGGGTATACGAGTACCTGCAAGATGGGGTGCCGAGCGGCATCTACGAACGCTGGGCGATTGACCAGTTGCAGGCCCGGCGGCGAGTGGTGCGGGCAGCAGTAAGCCGGGTGGAGGAGGCGCAGCAGACTCCCTTCTACTACGTGCGGCTGGACTACGATATGCGCGGCGCGCCAACCAGTATGGAGGTTGCCCTCGCCGAGCCAGAGGGTTGGTATAGGGCTAACCACGTGATGCGCGGCGAGTTTGCCCGTGTGCTGATCAGCCGCCCCGACGGGACGAGCGACGATGGCTACCTGGAGCTTACCCCTGGCTATCTGGTGATGGCCCACGCTGTTGCGACCAACGTCGAGTTCTACCGCCAGCATGATGATCGCGCCGGTCGGATCATCCCGCTCGTCGCCTACTACCTCAATATTGACTTGCATGAAGGCTTGCTGCGGGCGGTGCGCCTCAACAATGTGCTGCTGGCAAACCTGGGCGACGAGGAGATCACTGACCTCGGCGAACGCGGTAGCCACCTCAGTGCCTACCAGTTGCAGGAGGATGGTAGCCGCGCCTGGTCGCTGGATAGCTGGTTCGACCGCCGCGGCAACTGCCTGCGCGGGCGCAGCGAAACAAGCGGTAGCGTGGTCGAGTACCGCAGCATCGCCTACGAACACGAGTAATCGCCCACCTTAGCGACAGGCGGGCGGGGTGTGCAGAACGCAGGTTGGAAGAAGGAACGCAGATGGCTCAGGTTGTGACAGCGAGCGAGCAGGGCGGCTACGTGCTTGAGGCACGGGGTATTACCAAGCGGTTCCCTGGTGTGCTGGCGAACGACAGCATTGGCTTGCGCTTGCAGCGGGGGAAGATACTGGCTCTGCTAGGCGAGAACGGCGCGGGCAAATCTACCTTGATGAACATCCTCTATGGTCTCTACCAGCCCGACGAGGGTGAACTGCTGCTTGATGGTCAGCCGGTGCATTTCAGTAGCCCGCTAGATGCGATCAGCAAGGGCATTGGTATGGTTCACCAGCACTTCATGCTGATCCCCCCTTTTACCGTGACCGAAAACATTATGTTGGGCAACGAGAGTACGGCTGGCCCCTCGCTAGACCGCAAGGCTGCCGCCCGCCGCATCCTCGCCCTGTCACAGCAGTACGGCCTCGCCGTCAACCCCGATGCGCTGGTTCGCGACCTCTCTGTGGGCGAACAGCAGCGGGTGGAGATACTCAAAGCCTTCTACCGCAACGCCGATGTGCTGATCCTCGACGAGCCGACGGCAGTGCTGACCCCGCAGGAGGCCGACGAACTGTTTGTGATCATGCGCGAATTGACGAAGCAGGGTAAGAGCATCATCTTCATCACCCACAAGCTGAAAGAAGTGCTGGCGGTCGCTGACCACATCCTGGTGCTGCGGCGCGGCAAGGTCGTGGGCGAAGCTGAGCCTCAGCGCGCTAGCGAAGGCGGGCTGGCCGCATTGA
>JBBROH010000134.1:0-12072 GCA_038229595.1 Chloroflexia bacterium
CACGCTTACGGCTGACGGCGCGGTGGTGCGCCTGCGTATACCAGGCGACGCAGCCAACCAGCCGCTGGGCCAGCTTGCCGTGGCCGACGTGCAGATCGGTAGCTACGCCAGCTTCTATGTTGAGCGCAGCAAGGTTAATGCGATCAGCGACACACTCGGCAAGAAGGGTGACGTTCCTGCTACCGCCGCGCCCGATAGTACCCCCGCTGCGGCCAGCACCGCTGCTGCCGAACGGAATGCGAAGAAGCTAGCCCAGCGCGCCCTTGGCATCGGCGGCGGCTTCAGCACCGAAGCCGGGTTGATCTATATCGGCCCGCCCCCTAGCAGCGTCGATCAGGCCGAGGCGACTGGACATGGCAGCAAGCTAGCGATCCCTGCCAGCTTTGTTGGCCTCAGCACAGACGGCACCCTCACAGTGACGATCACCAAGTACGGCAACATCGCGGTAGCCGTCGGCCCTGGTACCAGCTTCGACCAGGCTGGTCTGCCGATCCAGTTGGGCGACCTCAAACCGGGCAGCGACCTGATGCTCTACGGCGCACTCACGCTGCGCGACGAGGCGAGCGACGTGAAGAACAAGGTCGCCCTTTACCACGCACTTGTCTACCGCGCTGCTAGCATCCACGTCGTTACGGCCAACGAGAAGACGATCAGTGGAGTGATCGCCAAAGTCAGCGACGGGGGCTTCACCCTCGCTACCCGCGACGGCTTGCTGCGGGTAGCTACCGACAGCAGCACTGCCTACCGTTCATACTACGCCAGCCTCAGCCTCAGCCGCTTGAGCGACCTCAAGCCAGGTGACGAGGCCACCATCTACGCCATCGCGGATAACGACGTAGAGGCGAAGGTCTACAGCGCGAAGGTGGTTGCGGTCAAGCGGTAGCAGGGGCAACAAGTAGAAGCGGCGAGGGCTGGCCTGGGGGCTGGCCCTCTTTGTTAACATCACCTTAACCCGCAGCTAGCGGCTGTTAAACTGCTGTTAAACCAACCTTAACTGCCAGCGGCTATAATACCCTGGGGCGTACCTAGCAGTCGCCAAAAGGGGGTAAGCAGATGAGCCGTTTGCAGAATCTACGGGTACTGGTAACAACCGAGTCGTTCGGCCAACTAAATGGGGTGTCGAGGGCGACGCTAGCCTTCTGTTCCTACCTCAAGCGCAAGGGGACGAACTATCAGGTGCTGGCTCCCGAAGGGCGCAACCTGCTGGCTCAGGATCGCAGCTACCCGGTGCGCCGGTTGCGGGGCATCCCCCTACCAATGAGTCCTGACCTGCGGGTAGTATCGCCGTTCATCCTCACCCGTCAGTTTCTGCGTCCGCACTGGCGGCCCAGCGTGGTATATCTCGCCAGCCCCGCCAGTCTGGGGCTGCTGGTCTGGTTGCAGGCGCGCGGGTTGCACACGCCGATGGTCGTCAACTACCAGACCGAGTTGAGCGAGTTCGCCCAGGCGGTCTTGCCCCGCCCGCTTCGCCGCCTGGCTGCCGCGCTCATTGACCGCGTAACCGCCACCATCTTCAACGACCGCATGGTTAGGGCGGTGCTGGCAACCAAAGCCAGCTTTGCCTACCTCAAGCGGATCGGGGTGGACGAGCGCAAGCTGCGCGGCATCCAGCGTGGGGTAGACACGGTGCAGTTCAGCCCCGCCAACCGTAGCCTGGCCTTGCGCCAGCAGCTAGCCCCGGATGGTGAGCGGCTGTTGCTCTACGTCGGTCGGCTTGCCTTTGAGAAGAACCTGCCCCTGCTGGCCGAGGTGAACAGCCGCCTGCTGGCGAGTGCTGAGGAGGAGGGTTTGCCGCCCTTCCGCTTCCTGATCGTGGGCGGCAACGAGAACCGGGCGACCGAGCAGACGATCAAGCGCAGCTTCGCTGGGCAGCCGAACGTGACCTTCACCGGCCCCCTGGTGGGCGACGAGTTGGCGGCGCACTACGCCTCGGCTGACCTGTTCACCTTCCCCGCCCTACACGAAACCTTCGGTCAGGTGGTGCAAGAGGCGATGGCTAGCGGCCTGCCAGTGGTGGCGATGGCTAGCGGCGGCCCGGCTAATATCGTGCGCCATGCGGAGACCGGCCTGCTCTGCCCCACCGACGACCCTGCCACCAACATGACAGCCAGCATCAGCCGTCTGCTGCGCGCCGAGCCGGAGCGAGCGCGGATGGCTGTTGCCGCCCGCGACTTTGCGGAGCAACGTTCCTGGGACGATGTGAACCAGCAAATCCTCGACGTGCTGGTAGCCTCCGCCGAGCAGTAGACCGCACAGGCTAGTCCTGCTCCTCAATCACCTCAAGGCGAACGCGCAGGCGGAGCTTGTCGTAGAGGCCCACGAGGTCGGCCCAGACTTGCTGACGACCCACATTGCCTTCGCTCTGCCGCAGGAGGGCAGCAAGCTCAACCCCGCTGGGGCCGCCTGCCAGGGTGCGCAGGTCAGCAACCAGTACGCGTTCACCTTCGCTCAGGCTTAGTTGGCTGAAGCTGGTGCGCACCCCGGCGACCGCTGCCCGTAGGCGTTCCAGCGTCTGGTTGGCGGTGCGCAGCGATGGGGCAGCCCCCTCCAATGCAGCCGGGCCAGCGGCGGCCAGTTGCTCGGCAGCCTGGTAGAGGGCCACTAGCTGCTGGTTGTGGGCGGCAAGCTGCTGACCAAGCGCAGCGCACTGCTCAAGCAGGCGGCTACGCTGCTTGCAAACGGCCCACTAATCTCCGCCAATTGCCAGCCAGAGTATTGCCTTTCTGCCCCAAGCGCGCTATAATAGTTATAAGCGCGCTTTTATGCGATATTGGTGAAACAAATCAGCAAGCTGGCGCGTCTTATGAGCAGGATGGTGGTTAGTAAGAGAGGAACTTCACTTATGGATGACAAGAGCAGACAGCAGCCCGTGCAGGATCGTCAGGACGAGCAGGCGGGTGGTTTGGCCGGTTTGGGCGCAGGCGTGATCGTTGGCGCACAGATCGGTAGCGTCGTGCCAATCGTCGGCACCTTCATCGGTGCAGTCGCAGGCGGTGTCCTCGGCAGCGAGATGGGCAAGGGGCTGGGTAGGGGCATCCTCAGCGGCATCCGCGCCTTCGGGGACAGCATCGGTAGCGCAATGCAGCCACAGCAGCAGCCACAGCAGCAATC
This sequence comes from Chloroflexia bacterium, assembly GCA_038229595.1. Lineage (GTDB taxonomy): Bacteria > Chloroflexota > Chloroflexia > QHBQ01 > QHBQ01 > JBBROH01. The sequence continues at coordinate 3,112 of JBBROH010000134.1, forward strand.
GCAGCCTCCACACCAGTCACAGGAAGGCTCTAGCCTCGACCCGCGCAACAACCGCTAGGGGAGTGAGTGGCAAGTGCAGAGATAGATATTGGGGGGGGCAATCGGCTGCCCTCTCCCCTTGCCGCTGCGAATGGGTACGCTCCCCGTGTTCGCAGTGGGGGATGAGTAACGATGGCTGAGTTGAACCGATTGAGCCGCTTCCAGGGTTGTTTGTTGGGTGGGGCGGTTGGCGACGCACTGGCGAAGCCCGCCCAGTTTCGCGACCCCGACGACCTGGCCGCCCGCTATGGTCGCATCACTGAGTTTGGCCGCAGCGACGACTATCTCTACTGGCTACTGCCAGAGCAGTGGTCGGATGACACCTTTTTGGTGCTGATCTTTGCTGAAAGCATCGCAGCCCAGGGGTGGCTCGACATGGCCGATGTCAGCCAGCGGTTGGTTGCCTGGCGGCGCGGCGGTGATGTACGCGGCATTGATATGGACGTGGACAACGCGATCCAGATGCTGGCGGGCGGCTGGGACTGGCAGCAAACTGGGCGCGAGGGCGAGCGGGCCGGACGCAACAACCCGACGGTGCGCGCGACCCCACTCGGCTTGCTGCACAGCAGTAGCCTGCTGACCGATCCCGCCGCTCTGCGCGAGGATGCCCACAGTAGTACGATTTTCAGCCACAATCACCCAGAGGCAGTAGCGGGGGCGACAGCGGTGGCTTACGCAGTGGCGCGGCTGGCAGCGGGCCTACCGCCTGCGGAGTTGACCCGGTTGCTGCCAGAGACCGCTGCCTTCATCGGGGTGGGCAAGGTGGCCGCTACGCTAGGCGTGGTGGCCGAACTGCTAGCCCACAACACGCCCCCCTCCGCTGCTCTGGCCGAGATCGGCACTGGCGGCTATGCCTGGCAAGCAGTTGGCACAGCCTTCTACTGCTTCCTGCACGACCCCAGCGATTTTGAGGCGACCGTGGTCAATGCGGTGATGGGCGGCAACGATGCCGACACCAACGCCAGCATTGCTGCCTCTCTCAGTGGGGCGCACAACGGCCTGGCTGCGATCCCTGCCCGCTGGCAGCATGAGATAGATGAGGGCGAAAAGTTGCTGCGGGTGGCTGGCCTGCTAGCCGCCCTGGGCGGTAGCTAGCCGCCAACCGCTGCCTAGCCTCGGCGGGCTGATCCACTTTCACCCTCTGCTAACTACGCCCTGCAATCTTGCCGCTACCCACGAGCAAGCCGCTTGCAATCCAGCGAAATCGTGGTATAATAGGCACATATTGATGTTATGTCTATCTGGAGATGTGCCGGGCGCACCTGACAGGAGGTGGCTGATGTCGGTTGATTATGGGCAGCAAAACAGCATTGATGACTTGCTAAACCGTGGTGTGGCAGCGGCCAGGGAGAAGCGCAAGCCAGAGGCGCGCGCTCTCTTGCGTGAGGTGGTGGCCCGTGACCCGCAGAGCGAACAGGGCTGGCTTTGGCTGGCCGCCGTCGCCGCTTCGCCCGAAGAAGCGATGCTCAACTTCCGCCGGGTGCTGGCGATCAACCCCAGCAACCCGCAGGCTCAGGCTGGGGTGCGCTGGGCCGAAAGCAAGCGCACGCAGCTAACCAGCACCGCGACGGCCAATCAGACCGCGCGCACTGCCCCGCCTGCTGCCAACCCGCCGCCCACTCAGCCGCTCAACCCAGCGGGGCAGCTAGAGCGGAGCGGGGGAACCGGCGCAACTGGCGCACTCTTTACCGCTCCCGCTGGCGTGCAGCCGATTACCCCTGCTGCTCCTGCTGTGTCCGCTGCCGCTGCTGAGGAGAGCAAGCGGATGTCTCTCGCTGATTGGATGTCGAGCCAAAACCAGGCCGACGCTGCCACCCCTACCGCTCCTGCCAGCCGCGACAATCGCCGGGCAGGGTTCTTTGACATTGAGGAGGGCGACAGTGGTGGCGCACGGGTAGAAGCACGCGGGGGCAGCAACCCCTTGCCAGTGACAACCGTTGACCTACCGCCCATCCCCATCGCCCCGGCGGCTAGCTACAGCCAGGATGAATACGACGAGTTCGCGGGGCTGGATGACCTCTCTGATGTGCCGCCCCAGGAGTCGCGTGCTGCTGCTGCCAATGTTGGCGAAGCTACCCCTACCGCCCCACCGCGCCCCCGCAGCACGGCCAGCAACCGCGCCCGCGAACTGGCGAACATCGGTGCAGAACTGGATATCGCGGCGGGTCGGGCTAGCGGTAGTGTCGAAGACCTGACCAGCGTGGACGGGGCGAGAGCCGCCCGCGAACGCCGCCTCAGCGGGGATGCGGCCAAGAGTGCCTCTGGTCGTGCCGCCCGCCCCGGCCTGCTCAACAACCTGCCCTTGCTGGCCTTCGCCCTGTTGGTGGCGGTACTGCTCGTCCTCGGCTTCCTCTACTTCAGCAACAACCAGGGTGGCGGTAGCACATCCAGCCAATCCGCCGCTGTTGGCAAGTTCGTGGTGGCATACAAGGCGGGCAAGACCAGCGAGTACAATGGCTACCTGACTACCAACTGGCGCAATCAACTGGCGAAGAACCCAGAACTCGGCTCCGTTATCCAACTGCTGGGGGTGATCAACCTTGAAGACAAGGGCGTGATGTCGGCAGTTGCCCGCGACGAGACTAAGGATTCGCTGATCGAAGAATACTACGTTGTTGGCGCGAACAAGGCCAACCCGGTGGACTTCGTGCTAGTCAAGAACAAGGACGCTGGCGACTGGAAGATAGACTCGTTTAAGGCGGTCAACGAGCGGTTAGGCCCGCCCACAACTGGCTGATAGCAAGAAGGGGAGCGCAGGTTGGTTGCGCTCCCCCTCTCTTTGCCCGCGTGCGCCGTCTTTGGCTGTTCAGTCGCTCACGGTCGCCTGATAAACCAGCTTACTGATCTCCGCGCGGGTGCTGGCAGCATTGGGGCGGAAGCAGAGATCGCCGCCACAACTGCTGCCGCTGACCAGCCCGTGCGCGAATGCCGCCGCCACAAAGCCGTAGGCCCAGTGGTTGGCCTGCACGTCGGCAAAGGGCAGAGCCGCACCACCAGGCGGCCAGCCCTTGAGCGCAACCAGCATCTTGGTCAACTCGGCGCGCCCGACGCTGCGGCCTGGTAGGAAGCAGGGTGATGCAACACCCTCCCCCGCACACGGTTGCCGCTCTGTGTCGTCGAGGTAGCCGCTGACTAGGCCCAGGCGGGCAGCAGTCGCAACATAGCGGTAGGCCCAGTGGTTGGCGGCCAGGTCGCTGAAGGCTTGCGAGCCAGGATTATCGAGCGGCAGGTTGAGCGAACGCACCAGCATCTTGGTCACTTCGTCGCGGCGAGTAAGCACGTTCGGGTTGAAGGCCAGGCCGCTCCCGCTGGGCGTGCCGTTGGCGAGATGTTGAAAAAACGAGAAGTTAATGTACTGCCAGGCCCAATGGCCCGCTGCCACGTCGCTCAGGTTGGTCGGTGCGCTGGGCGTGGCAGCAGCGGTCGGGCCGAGCGGCCCCTCGTTGCCCCAGGCATCCACTGGGGCGACCGCGAAGTAGTAGAGGGTGCCATTGAGCAGTGGGCCTGTGTTGCCGCCCAGCCGCGCCAGCTTGACCCGCGTGTGTTGGGCCGCTGCGTCTATCGTCACCACTGGGGTCATGCCCGTTGCGCTACTGAAGTTGGCAGTGCTGGCGTAAACGTGGTAGCCGACCGTGCTGCTGATCGGCTGGTAGCTGGCCCAGTCTAGCTCTACCATGCCGCTGAGCAGGCCGTCTGCTGCACTGGGGCTGATCGCGGGTTGGGCGGGTACGCTGTGGTCAGCGGTGAGCAGGCGGATGTTGTCGAAGGTGAGCGTCTGCCCATTGCGCGGTCGCAGCAACCCTTGGCGCAGGTGGCCGATAGCCGCCAGGTTGAGCCGCGCCGCTGCGTCACGCAGGGGGATGGCTACCTGGTTGAAGCCAGGGCGCAAGACAGTCTGATAGTTGTAGAAGCTGCCTGCGTCGTCGTCCCCAGTCAGGCGCGTCTCTGTGTTGGGGTCGGGCAGGTCGTTGCTAGGGTTGGTCGCATCGAAGGCGTAGAAGTCGTAGCCGCTCCAGTTGCGGGGCTGGAAGGCGGCTCCTTCTGGCTGCTTGCGCGCATAAGACCAGGAGTAGGAGCCGCTAATCGCCCCCACCTGCCCGTTATAGATAAACAGCCCCGCACTGCTGCCCGCTGTTGCGCCAGTCGCGGTGCGGCTGAGGCTGAAGGAAGTGGCTGGCTCTGGCTGCCAGTTCGCCAACTCTGCTTCGCTCTCGAAGCTGCCCAGCATGGTGCTGCCTGTCACCTTGTAGACATAGAAAGGCTGGGCGGTGGTGTAGGCCAGGCTATCTAGCACCTCGCTGTTGCTGCGGATGCGCCAATACCAGCGGCCATAGTCGAAGCTGTCGGGGGCGTTGTAGCTATTGACGTTGCCGAGGCTATAGTTGCGGGCGTTGGCGAAGTCGGGTGTGCGCGCAGCTTGCAAGGTGTAGCCGCCAGCCCCAGCCACTGGCTGCCAGCGGAATTGCACGCTGTTGCCGAAGATCGCACCGAGGTAGGCGGGATTGGTGGGGATCGGGGTCTGGCCGCTGAACTGGCTGATCGCTGTCGTGTACAGCTGGCGGTTGATCTCGCTCATGCGGCTGACCAGTTCGCGGTAAGGCAGGTCGTGGACTGTAACCAGCCCCCAGGAGTTGCTATTGCCGCTTACCGTTGCGTCGTCGCTGTAAGGGAACCAGTGCAGGCCGACGACGAACGGGCGGCTGACGAGGGTGTGCAGGAAGATACGGTAGGAGTCGGCGCGGCTGTCGGTTGTCGGCCCAACCTGACCAGGGGCGCGGAAGCCGTTGGGCAGCCCGCTATCAGCGGCGCGGGCGGTGAACTCGGTGATCATCACCGGCTTGTTAGCCCAGAGGCCGATGGTGTCCACCGAGGCAAGGGTGGGATTGCTGAAGGTGCGGTTGTACATATTGACGCTGAACACATCCACATATTGCGCGCCGCCCTCGACGATGGGGCGGAAGATGGGTGGCGGCAGGAAGCGGCAGCCCAGTAGCAGGTGGTTGGGGTCGCGCCCCTTGATCGCGGCGTTGGTAATGCGGAAGTATTCGCCTGCGATCTGGCGGAGGAAGGCCAGCTTGTCCTCGCTGGCAGTCAGGTTAGTCACGCTGGTGGCTGCCAGCAGGCTGTTGCTGCCACTGCGGAAGTCGCTATAGCTGCTGCCCCAGGCCGCATTGAGGGCCGCAATGGTGGGGTAGTGCGCCTCCAGGCTGGCAACCCAGGCTAGCTTGCCCGGCTTGTTGGCGGCCTGGGCGATGAAGTTCTCCACCACACTGTTGTTCGGCTGGTCATAGTAGACCCCATCTTTGTACCACCAGAGTTCGTTGTCGCTGTAGTAGCCTATCGTCCAGGGGTCGTTGACCTCGGCGGTGCTGATCGCGCTCTGAGCAGCCAGGCGGGTGGCGGCGGCGTAGGCGGGGTCGAACACGTCGGGGAAGCTGGAGTTGACGCGGGGGATATCGGCCCCGGCAGAGAGGGCGAGGATGCGCGTTTCGGCCAGCCCGCGATGGGCAAGGGCCGGGTCAGCCCAGGCACCGAGGGTGTTGAAGTGCCAGCCCAGCAGCCTGCGGGCAGTAAGCTGCTGCCAATCGCTGAGGTTGGCATACTGAGCGGCGAAGTAGGTGGCGTAGCCGTCGGGCTGGCCGAGGCCGCCGATAGCATTGACCGAGTTGACCCCCAGCGAGAAGAAGGCGTGGCCGCTGGGCGTGACCAGCCACCATCGCCCGCCCGCCTGCGTGGTGCGGAAGTAGCCGCTGTTGTTAGCCAGCGGCAGGCCAAGATAGCCGCCATACTGGTCGCTCTCCTGCTTTGCTGCGGCTAGCAGGGCAGCAGGAGCAGCTTGCAGCCTGGCCCGTTCTGGCGGTGGCCTGCCGTCCCGCCCAAATCCCACGCCCAACACCGTGACCAGCATCGCCAGCAGCAGTACCCTGACTGTCCTTCTCCGAACCAGCATCGTTGCACCCCCTAAAGTCTCACTGGCTATGATAGTCAGCCAGCCTGCTTTTGCTTCAATGTGCTGACCGCGCCCAGTTGTGGCGAATGCGGCTGCCGCTGCCCTGCCTTCTTCAGCTATTATGCCCAATACGGCTAGAGTCGTGTGGTATAATTGGCCGACATAAAAAGATTGAGGAGCGTAGCTGATGAGCGAGGAGAAGCATGAGATGAGTGGGCCGGTGCGGACGCGCTTTGCCCCCAGCCCCACCGGGTTTCTACACGTGGGGGGGGTACGCACGGCCATGTTTAGCTGGTTGTTGGCCCAGCGGTTTGGCGGCGAGTTCCTGCTGCGGGTCGAGGACACTGACCAGAAACGCTTCGTTGAGGGGGCCGAGCAGAACATGATGGAGAGCCTGCGCTGGGTGGGCATCGCCTGGGCCGAGGGGCCAGATGTGGGTGGCCCGCACGCGCCCTACCGCCAGTCAGAGCGGCTGCCGATCTACCAACGCTACGCAGAGCAGCTTGTGGCCCAGGGCGATGCTTACCAGAGTTGGACTAGCCCAGCAGAGTTGACCGCCGAGCGCGAGGCTGCTGCTGCCGCCCACCAGCCGCCCCCCCGCCGCGACCGCTGGCGCAATGCCAGCCCAGAGCAGGTGGCAGCGCAGGAGGCGACCGGTCAACGCTTTGTGATCCGCCTCAAGCTGCCAGAGGAAGGGTCGGTTGTGTTCTACGACCTGGTGAAGAAGGACACGATCACCTTCGATTACAGTGGGCAGGACGACATTGTGATCCTCAAGTCGGACGGCTTCCCTACCTACCACCTGGCCGCCACCGTGGACGACCACCTGATGGGCATCACCCACGTGATGCGCGCCGAGGAGTGGTTGGCTAGCACGCCCAAGCACCTGTTCATCTACCAATCGCTGGGCTGGCAGCCGCCTGCCTTCGCCCACGTGCCGAACATCCTGCGCCCAGACGGACGCGGCAAGATGAGCAAGCGCGACGGTGATGCTAGCACCGAGCAGTTCTGGACGAAGGGCTACTTGCCAGAGGCGATGTTCAACTACCTGGCTTTGCAGGGCTGGAGCTACGATGACCATACCGAGATCATGACGGTAGCCGAGATCAGCCAGCGGTTCAGCCTGGAGCGGGTGCAGCCCTCGCCCGCCCGCTGGAACCTGGAGAAGCTGAACTGGATGAATAGCCAGTACATCAACCACGTTCTCACCCTCGACGACCTGGCCCGCCGTAGCCTCCCCTTCATGCAGAATGGCGGCTACCTGAAGGATGCAGTGGAGGGTGACGAGGAGTACCTCTACTACAGGGCGGCTCTAGAACTGATCAAGGATCGCCTCAAGCTGCTGGGCGAAGCCCCCGACCTGCTTAGCTACTTCTTCGCTGATCGCTTGCAGTACGACACCGCTCTGCTGCTGGGCAAGGGTATCACCGCCGAGCAGGTGGCGACTGTGCTTGACCACACCATCCACCTCTTGCAGAGCGACCAGTACGCCGCCTGGCATCTGAGCGACAGGGAGACAGGGCCAGAGGCGAACCTGCGCGGGCTGGCAGCAGAGTTGGGGGTGAAGGTGGGCAGCGTATTCATGCCGATCCGGGTGGCGATCACAGGCCGCAGCCAGTCGCCCGGCCTCTTTGAGACGGCGGAGGTATTGGGCAAGGAACGCACCCTCTTTCGCCTGCGCGAGGCCCTACACCAGGTGCAGGGGCAATAACAGGCGGGCGGCTAGCAGGGGCAACAGGTCGCCTGCTCTGGCGCGGATCAGCAGGGCAGCACGGTCGTCGAAGCGGGTGGGGCCGAGGCTGAGGATGATCGTCTTTGCCCCAGCCTGTGCTGCCCGCAATGGGATGCGATAGCCAGAGTAGACGGCCAGCGAACTGCCAACCACTACACAGAGGTCAGCCGCCGCCGCTAGATCGAGCGACCGTTGCGCGTCCGCCACTGGCACGTTCTCGCCGAAGAAGACGACCCCCGGCTTGAGGATGCCGTCGCACAGTTCGCAGCCGGGGACACGCACGCTGGAGGGGTCGATCTGCTCCTGCTGCGCCTCGCTCAGGTAAGCGGGGATTTCGTTCATCGCGGCCATGCGGCGCAGCACGGTGGCGCGGTCGGTCGGGCTGCCACAGGCGGTGCAGACGACCGCCAGATAGTTGCCGTGCAACTCAAGCGCGTCACTGCCCGCCAGCCCATGCAAGCCGTCTACGTTCTGGGTAATCAGGGCGGCCAGCCTACCTGCTTGCTGCAAGCCAGCGATGGTGCGGTGGGCGGCATTGGGCAAGGCGCGCAGGAAGGTAGGGAACGTCACCTGGCTGCGGAGCCAGAAGGCGGCGCGCACCTTGGCCTTCCGCATGAAATCCAGGTAGTAGATCGGCTTGTAGGTTGACCACAACCCACCGGGGCTGCGGAAGTCGGGGATGCCAGACTCGGTGCTGACTCCAGCCCCAGTGAGCATGACGACCGTGCGCGCCTTGCGCCAGAGTTCGGCGGCGCGCTCTACCACGTCTAGCAGGGTGTAATCGTCGTCCATAATCTGGCCTGGGGTGGGGCCGCCTACCTCTCGTAAGCCTTGAACACGGCAGAGGCGTTCTGGCCGCCGAAGGCGAAGCCGTTGACCATCGCCACCCGCACCTTAGCCTCGCGCTTGACGTTCGGCACGTAGTCGAGGTCGCACTCTGGGTCGGGGGTGTTCAGGTTGATCGTGGGTGGTACTACCCCATCGCGGATCGCCAGGATCGCTGCTGCCCCGCTGATCGCTCCCGCTGCGCCTAGTTGGTGGCCGACCATGCTCTTGGGCGCAGTGATCATCAGCTTGTAGGCGTGTTCGCCGAAGACGCGCTTGATCGCGTTGGTTTCGCTCACGTCGTTGAGCGGGGTGCTGGTGGCGTGGGCCACGATCAGGTCAACATCCTCTGGCTGCATTCCTGCCTGCTTCAACGCCCTGCTCATCGCCAACGAAGCCCCAGAGCCGTCGGGCA
>JBBROH010000135.1:0-11843 GCA_038229595.1 Chloroflexia bacterium
ATATGGGGTGGGATACCTCGACGCCGTGCTCGACCCCTTGGTATGGAATCACCTGCACAAATGGACGTGTCACCAGTGTGCTCTTGAATAGCAATAACCTTGCCAGCACCCTGCCCGATTTATCGGGTCTGTCCGCGTTACAGGTGCTCGATCTCGAGCAAAATAGTTTGAGCGGTGGCATTCCCGCACTTCCGGCGTCATTGCAAGACCTGTCTCTCGGCTTCAACCAGTTGAGCGGCCAACAACTGCGTGGTTGCGGGCGGCTGGCAAAGCAGCCTGACTGGCTAGCGGTCTGATCCTGGCCGAAAATAGACAAACCAAAACGGCGCATCCAGAGCGGATGCGCCGTTGCTTGCTGCTAGTGGGTTATCAATAAGGCTGGATGAAGATAACCACGAAGTAGTTCTTGCCGTTGCCGTCGCTCGCCATGCCAACCCCGGCCTGGGTGAAAATCGGGTCTAGCATGATGTCATGGTGACTCTTGCTATTAAAGTAGCCCTGGAAGGCCTGCTCAGCAGTGGTGGCAAGGCTGTAGGTGTTGCGGTGGATGATTTCGCCAGCGTCCTGGAAGTCTACATTGCGGGCCACCAGCCAGTCCATCAGGCTGGTGCCTTCGGGGGTGACGTGGGCGAAGTAGTTGCGCTTTGCCATGTCGCTGGCGCGGTAGCGCGTGAGGTCAACCAGCACCGGGCTGAGCGTCACCTGAGCGGCCCCAGCGGTCTTACGTGCGGCATTGATCTTGTCGAACAGTGCCTGCTCCTGCACATTCAGCTTGATGATGGCAGCGGCGGGGGCGGTTTGGGCAGCAGCATTGCCGATGTGTGCTAGCGTAACCAGTAGCATAGCAGCGATGAAAGCAAAACTGAGGCGACGGACAAAGTTCAGGCTGGACATTGTGTGGCTCCTACGCTTGCCCTCTAGGGGCGAAAAAGAATTAGTGCGGATGATTGCGATGGCTGCGTAAACCTTACCGCTTCCTTACCATCTGAGCCTATTATAGCAGTGAAAGGTAGATGCTCACAATAGGGTAGAAGTCCTGTTGGGGGGGGGAAAATGGTACTATGCGTCTCGCCAACCCACGGGTGGAGCGGCTGGCCTGCAAACCCTTTGACCCAGGCCAGTAAAGCGGCTGACAGATGAGGTTGGGGAGTGCGATTTGGAGGTTAGCGACGCAGACGGCGCGTGATCAGCGCAGACAACTGCCCTGCCTCTGCGTTGCCGAGCAGCAGGCTGAGGGCAAGGTAGGCGACCACCGCCAGCAAGCCAGCCCCGCTCATGAATAGCAGTTGCCCAAAGAAGCCAGCGGGGAAGATAGGCGCAAGGAAGGAGAGGTAGCCTTGCAGCAGCAGACCAACCGCCACTGCCGCCCCGATGCTTTTGAGCGCACCACTGATCGCCATGCGTTCATCCTGCTGCACGGCAGCGTTTTGCGGATCGAGGCGGCTGAAGCGGCGGCGAATGGTCAGCAACAGGATCAGCAGCTCGGCTGTTGTACTTAGCACCAGGGCGAGGGCGAGGCCCCCCTGCCCCAGCGGGCCGACGAACAGCAAGCAGCAGAGGAAGTTGACCGCGACAGTGATCAGGGCGATCACGACCGGGGTGCGAGTGTCGTGCATGGCGTAGAACGAGCGGGTTAGCACCTCCACCACCGCGTAGCTGATCAGCCCCAGGCTGAAGTAGAGCAGCGTGTCGGCTACCTGCGCGGTGTCGGTGGCGGTAAACGCGCCGCGCTGATAGAGCAGGCGCACGATTGGCTCGCGCATGACCAGCAGGAACACGCTGCTGATTGCGCTGAGAAAGACGAGTAGGCGCACGCCCCACCAGACTGTCGTCCGCATCTGGGCCACCTCCTGCCGCCCAAACTGCGCCGCCAGGGTGGGGAAGACGACTGTGCTGAGGCTGAGGGCGAACACGCCGAAGGGGAGCATCAGCAGAGTAAAGGCATAGTTGACTGCGTTGACCCAACCACTGTTGCTGCTGGCGAAGGAGGTGATGATGATGAAGTTGGCCTGGAAGGCGATCTGGCCGAGGAGACGTGGCCCAATCAGGCGCAGCACCTCGCCCACCCCCGCGTCGCGCAGATTAAGCCGCACCTGGTACTTCATGCCTAGCCGCAACAGGCCGGGTAGCTGGCTGGCGAAGTGCAGGATCGCCCCCAGTACCACCCCTACTGCCAGCCCCATCACCCCCATGTAGGGGGCAAAGAGCAGTGCGCCAACGATAATGCCCAGGTTGTAGAAGACTGGCGCGAAGGCGGAGAGGACAAAGCGGTGTTCGGCGTTCAAGATGCCCTGCGCCCAGGCCCCTAGTCCCATGAAAAGTGGCGAGAGCATCAGCACTATCGTCAGGCTGATGGTCAGTTGCAGCTTTTCGCCGGTATAGCCAGGGGCGATCAGGCCGCCGATGATCTGCGGTGCCAGCAAGGCAGCCACAATGCCAAAGAGGCTAACCAGGATGATCGAGAGGTTGATCAGCGTGCTGGCTAGCCGCCAGGCCGCTGCGTCCTTGCCCTGCGTCCGCTGTGCGCTGAAGACGGGGATGAAGGCCGAACTGACCGCGCCACCGACCACTAGCAGGAAGATCGTGTCAGGGATGCGGAAGGCAGCGTAGTATGCGTCGCGCTCTGTCTGATCAAAGCGGGCAGCAATCACCACGTCGCGTAGCAAGCCGAGGACGCGACTGAGGACGAAGGCGACCATCACCACCGAGAAGTTACGCAAGATCGAGCGACCGAGGCCAGAGCCAGATTGCGGGCTGGCGGCTGGCTGATCGGCTAGCAGGTTAGCAGTGGCGTACATCTCGGTGCCGCCAGGATCGAGTGGGTTGCCCTCATCCAGGATCGGGAAGGAGGGAGCGGTTGGCGCAGGACGAGGGCTGGCACCCTGCACGGTGGGGTCGTCATCCTGGGGCAGGATGGCGGTGTCAAGACGAACCAACTGGTTGTCCTTTCGCGTCAGCTACTGCGGCTGCTCATCGTCCGCCACGACCAGGCCCAGAGACCAGAATAGGGCGACCGAACCGTTGGCTACGTCCTCGTTAGTATAGAACATCGTGTCCAAACCCGCTAGTTGGAAGCCGCAGCGGGCGTAGAAGCGACAGGCCGGGAGATTGCTAGTCTGGGTCTCCAACCAGAGGGCGCGAAAGTAGCGCGCCCTTGCCCAGGCCACCCCCTGCGCGATCAACTGCGCGCCCACCCCTTTACCGCGCGCTATTGGCGAGAGGACGAGCAGCCAGACGACCGCCGTATTGTTCCAGAGGCGCGTCTCCACCTCCAGCGCACCAACGATCCCCCCCTCGTGTTCGACGACCAGCAGCAGTCCCTCACCGGTCAGCAGTGATTGGCGGGCGTGGGCCTGCTCTGCCGCGCCGTAGCGGTTGCCGTCACCCAGCACCTCTGGCGGGCAAACCTCACGCTCTACCAGGCGGAAGTTACGTCCCAGGCTGCTGCCTTCCTCTACCTCTACGTGCAAGTAGCTGTGGCTGACGTAGGTGGGATCGATCTGGTCAAGGTGGTCAATGTCGGCCTCAATCATCGGACGAATGTGCATCTTACGCTCATTTCTTCAGCTACTGGCTGTGGCAAGCTGAACGACAACGGGTGGCGGCAGCAGCCAGTGGATGATCGCTACTGCTCTGCAATCTGTGCTGTCTGTTGTGCCAACCCATTGGCTGTCCCAGCGGTCGCGCTCGCCCTTGCTATTTGCAGCGAAGTGGGTTATAATTTCTTGCCACTGAACCGTTCGCAAAGTTCTGTTGCTGTACCCTGCGACTAGTGCAGGCTTAAGATTGCAGATACGACGGCGCGCCATGCGCCATTTTACCCGACAGAGATCAATGGAGGCAAGTTAGTTTGGCTAATAAGAAGGCTGCCCTCAAGGCAATCCGCTCGTCTGAGCGCAAGCGGCTGCGGAACAAGCCGATTCGGTCGGCCCTGAAGACTTTTGTGACCAATACCGAGCGGCTGATCTTCGGCTACGGCATTGGTAAGACGCGCCAGGCACCTGACCTGACCGCTGCTACCCAGTCTTTGCAAGAGGCACAGAAAACCTTGGACAAGGCTGCGCAGAAGGGGATCATCCACCCCAACCAGGCCGCTCGTCGCAAGTCGCGGATGGCGAAGAAGCTGTCGAAGGCCCAGGGTTACGTTACCCCCGCAGTCGAGCGTTACGCCCCGGTACCAATGCCGGAGTAACTGGCCCAACCTACTTTAGCAAACGCCCATCCTACCAGGAGCGGGCGTTTTGTTTTGCCCACCCGTTAGGTACGCGACTCTGGTTTGCCGCGCTTGCGTAGAGCAAACAAATTACGCTGGCGATGGCTGGCAGTGCCGCTCCTGACGCTGCTAAGCACTACCGGCTCCAGCACCGCTGGTGGTTCGGCTTCGGCGGTCTTGGAGCTAGTAGCCAGCGTCTTGCGGTCGGGGTAGACGATGCGCGGGTGGTAGATGCCGCGCAGCATCGCTCGGAACGCTCCTTCGATGCTGGCGATGTCTCGGATGGTCAGGTCGCACTCGTCAAGCTGCCCCTCGGCCAGCCGCGCTCCGATCACCTTGTGGACGACCTGCCCCAGCTGCTCCTCGTCGAAGTTGCTGCTGAACTGACCACTCTCACCCTCGGCCCGGCGGCTGAGTTGGCCGCTCTGCACAGCGGCGCGAGTGGCAGCCTCCACCGAGTCGGCCAGCATGACAATGGCCGCTTCCTTCGTCTGCGGGCGTGGGCCAGGGTACTGGTAGTCCGCCTTGTCCACCCGCCCTGCGCCCTCCTGCGCCACCGCCTTGTCGTAGAAGAACCTGATAGCGGTGGTGCCATGATGCTGGGCCACGATGTCGCTCACCCGCTTGGGCAGGCGGTACTTCTTCGCCAACTCCACCCCGTCGCGCACATGGTCGCTGATGATGTAGGCACTCTCGCGGGGTAGCAGGCTGTCGTGGATGTTGTCCATGCCGGTCTGGTTGTCTATGAAGTAGGCGGGATGCAGCACCTTGCCGATGTCATGATAGTAGGCACCGACGCGGGCCAACAGCGGGTCGGCCCCCACCACCTCGGCAGCGCGCTCGGCCAGATTGCCGACGACCAGGCTGTGGTGATAGGTGCCAGGCGCATCGTACATCAGGCGGCGCAAGAGCGGCTGGGTGGGGTGGGCCAATTCGAGCAGTTGCAGGGGAGTGGTGGTGCCAAACAGGTTGCCCAGCAGGTTGAAAGCGGCGAAGCTGAAGGCGGCGGAAAGAACACCGTTAAGCAAGCTCACCCCCGCCAGTTCGAGCAGCGCAGTGTTATCATAGCTGTGGCTGAGGATGCGCGAGAGAATGATCACCAGGTAGTTGATCGCCGCCACCGCCAGCCCCGCCCGCACGAAGTCGCTGCTGCGCTCGGCCCGCCACGCTGCGTAGATGCCAACCATGCCGCTGACCAGATAGAAGACGGTTAGCTCAAAGTTGTTGTTGCCCAGCAAGCCCACCAGCAGGCTGATGATGATCGTGTAGACTATGCCCACGTCGGTGTTGAGCAGCACGGCTAGCAGGATGCTGAAGCTGGCGAAGGGCAGCAGGTAGGGCAATAGCACATGATCGGTGATGAAGTGCGCGCTGCCAATCGGGATCAGCAGGCACATGGCGATCAGCAGCAGTGGGCGGCGGCGTTGCCACATCTGGTGGTGGCTGAGGAACAGGTAGCTGCTGGCAACCAGCAGCAGCACGGTGACCAGGCCGACGGTGCCGATCACATCCTCCCAGTCTACCGCCCGCGCCGTCAGGCCGATCCGTTCGAGCGTCTCCACGTGCTGAGCGGTGACGATCTCTCCCTTGCTGACCACGATCTGGTTCTTCTGCACCTCCACCGTAACGGCAGGGACGGCGGCCTCTGCCTTGTCGCGCAGGGCATTGCTGGCCGTCTCGTTGACGAGAACGTTGGGCTTGAGGTAGGCACCGACGAGGGCTTGCTCGGCCAACCGCTGCTGTTCGTCGAGACTGCGGTCGCTGAGCGCAAGGATAGTAGAGCGGGCATCGTCCACCGCCCGTGCATCTACTATCCGCCGCCCATTCATCAGCACGTCGAAGGTGCGGAGGGTGTCACTGACTGTCTGCTGCCACTCGGTGTCGCCCAGGTTGATGATCACTTGCGCCTCATCACGCTGGACGCTGAAGCCAGGCAGCGTGACGAGGCTGCTGAGTTTGTCGGCGGCACTGAGCAGCCGACTACGCACGGCAGTGATCGAGCGGATAGTTGCTTGTAGGTCTGCGCTCTGCCCCGTGATCAGGATGGCGTTATAGTCGTAGACGAGGTTGGTCGGGTCATTACGGGCCGCCTGCTTGGCCGCCTGGGTCTGCACGCTGCTAACATAGCGGACGTAGCGCGGGGCGTAGATCGTCTGCCCAGCGGGTTGACCGAGGACGGTGTTGGTAACGAGGCCGGTGGGCAGGTACTGGAACAGGAGGATCAGGCTGACCAGCACAGCCATGATCAGGTTGAAGCCAACGAAGGTAAGCCAGCCCGACCAGTCGCGCTTGCCGCTGAAGCTGCTCTCGGCAGAGGGGAGGGGCAAGCTGCCGCTCGCCTGCTTGTCGGGGCGGGGGGGTCGGGTTGGCTCCAGACTACCATTCCGTGGTTGGGGCATCGAGTCACCCACTTCTATAGAGTTGTGATACAGACTGGGGCTGCTGGTTGAGGGGCTTATTTCTTGGGTTGCTAGCTACCATCTACCATCGGCTACAAGCCAGCAAGGAGGTCTTTGACCAGCTGGCTGGCGGCCCGGCCATCAGCGCGGTCTTTGATGCGTGGTTGCAATGCACCCATCACCTTGCCCATCTCGCGAGGGCCAGTCGCGCCAACCTCGGCGATCACCTGTTGCACCAGGACGCGCAACTCCTGTTCACTGAAGGGCTGCTCTGGCAAGTAGGCCAGCAGCACTGCCAGTTCGGCGCGCTCAGCGGCAACCAGTTCGGGGCGGTTCGCCTTGTCATAAGCCTCAATCGAGTCGCGCCGCTGCTTGATCTGGCGGCGGATCACGTCGGTGATCTCTGCGTCGCTCAGGCTGGGTGGGTCAGCGATGATCGCCTCCCGCTCTGCTGTGCGGCGGATACCAAGCTCCTCCTTGATCGCGGCCAATTCATCATCACTGGCGTTCTGCACTCTGCTCTTGAAGGCAGCCAGTTCAGCCCCTTGCAACCCAGCCAGGTGCTGCTGCAAGTCGTGCTGCTCGGCAGCGAAGATCGTCTGCATCTGCTTCTGGCGGCTCTCAAGCTCGGTGTTCTTGACGGCGGCCTGCAACATACGGATCGTATCGCGGCGCACCTCGTCCTTAGCGCGCATCGCAGCGGCCAAATCCTGCTTCAGTTGTTCGCGGATCGCCATTTCGGGCCTGCCTCCCATCCGATCTTTACCTATTCTAACTGCGATTATACAGGTAGGGCCAGGGGCTGTCAAGCAAGGTGGCGGCACGAACATTGCTGCTGTAGATCGGGCGTGGTCGCTCTTGACGGCAGCATTACTGGTGTGCTACAATCGGCCCCGTTGGGCGGCGTAAAAGCAACACCGGTGGGCTTGCGCGCAAAGGCTGGATTAACCTTACATTAAAGCCGCGTTAATGTTTTCACCGTCAAGGTTTATGCGCTAAGTGGGTTTGCGCTGGGCCAGCGCGTGGTATAATAGCGGAGAGGAAGTCAGCACTGACCAGCATTGGCACGGTCAGCTAACCTCAATGCTAATCCAGGGCTCTCAGGAGGTGTTGCTATGGTTGTTGGTGAGACGATTGAACTGTTGATCGTATTTGGCATGATCGTCTTCTCGTTGGCGATGCTCTACGCAATTGAGCGGTTTACCAGCGACGACACGAAGGAAACCGACCAGTAAGCTGCACCGCCACACCCCGCCGGGGTTGAGGAGAGGTTACGACGAGGGAGAAGTAGAGGATGGCTAATAGCCGAAAAGGATTGGGCCGGTTCAGCCCCGGCAGCCTGTATGAGGGGTTCACCCGCTCACAGATTTATCGCTCTGTGATCCGCAATCCCTGGCCGAACAGCGCCCGTACCCGCGCTCTGGCGGTGATGAACAGCGTCTTCCTGCACCTGCAACCGACGCGCACCCGCCCAGAGGCGATCAAGATCACCTACACCTGGGGTCTGGGAGGCATCTCGTTCCTGTTCTTTTTGCTGCTGACGATCACTGGCGTGATGCTGATGTTCTACTACGTGCCGACGGTGCCAGGGGCTTACGACTACATGAAGGAGCTTCAGGGGACAGTGAGCTTCGGCCAGTTGATGCGGAATGTCCACCGCTGGTCAGCACACGGCATGGTAATTACCGTCTTCCTGCATATGTGCCGCGTCTTCTACACCGGCAGCTACCGCCCGCCCCGCGAGTTTAACTGGGTGGTTGGCGTGGTGCTACTGTTCTGCACCTTCTTCCTCAGCTACACCGGCTACCTGCTACCCTGGGATCAGTTGAGCTTCTGGGCGGTAACGGTTGGCGCGAACATGGCAGGGGCCACCCCCTACCTCGGCGAACTGGTCAGCCTCCTCCTGCTTGGCGACAAATCGGTGGGTCAGGCGACCCTGGTGCGCTTCTACACCCTGCACGTGATCGCTATGCCACTGCTCACTGCGCTGTTCCTCAGCGTCCACTTCTGGCGCATCCGCAAGGATGGCTTCTCTCGCGGCCTCTAGACACACCCCCGCCCAGCCTCTTTCAAGGCGGGCCAAGATTAGGAGATTGACATGGCTGCAACAAGGCCACAAGGGACAACCCCCAGCCGCCGCGAGATGATCGACCGGCTGGCAGAGCAGCGCGGGCAAGCACAGGTTAGCGTTTCGCGCAGGCGGGCTAACACAGTGCAGGTTTGGCCGCACCTGATGATCCGTCAGTTTATCGCCACTGTGGTGATCACCCTCAACACGCTGTTGCTGGGAGTGCTGATCAATGCCCCACTAGTTGAGATTGCCAACCCAGAGAAGACCCCAAACCCGTCAAAGGCTCCCTGGTACTTCCTCAACCTGCAAGAGTTGCTGCTGCACATGAACCCTGCTCTCGCTGGGGTGATCATCCCTAGCCTTGCGCTCGGTGCTTTGGCAGCGATCCCTTACATCGACAACAAGCCAGAGGGGACGGGGGTCTGGTTCTACTCGAACAAGGGCATCCCTGTCTTCATCTTCAGCTTCCTTTACACCCTGATCGCTGAGATCGCTCTGGTGCTGATCGATGCAGCCCTACCCGCCAAGCAGTGGATTGGCGGCCTGATACAGGGAGTGCTTGGTGCGCCAAAGGATGATGGGGCAGCTTCCTTCCAGGGCCAACTGCTAGAAGCTCTCTCTGGCTGGTTCTTCCCCATCGGCGTAATTGCCCTGCTCGCCCTCATGCTCGGCTTCCTGGTACGCATGATCTTTAAGGCGAACAAGAGCGAGATCGTAATCGCTATGTTCACTGGCTTCGTTGCCAGCTACGTCCTGCTGACGATCATCGGTACTGCCTTCCGCGGCCACTCGATGTCCTTGCTCTGGCCCTGGGCGTTGGGCGAAACTAGCTAGTTGGTTGAGGTTGGGGCTGGTACCTGCCAGCCCCCTGGTGTCAAGTTTAGCGACAGGAGTTACCTTAAATGAGTCGCATTGTTAATCCCGATCTCGAACAAAGCAAGCAGATGGATCTCGGTTCGGTGACAGCCGAAGGGGATGTGACCCGCCGCAGCTTCTTCAAGTACATTTTCATGGGCGCGATGGCTGGGTTGGGCGCACTTGGTGCGGGCAGCTTCTTCAGCTTCTTCCTGCCGCGCAAAACGCAGGCTTTTGGCAGCAAAGTGAAAGCGGGCAAGGTAGCCGACTTTCCAATCCAGACTAAAGCGGGCAGCACCGTCACCACCGTGATTGGCGCGACCGCCCGCAACCGCGATGGCCGCTTCTACATGGTACACCTGGAGGATGGCTTGATCGCCCTCTACTGGAAGTGCGTCCACCTCGGCTGCACTGTCCCCTGGAACCCGCAAGAGGAGTTCACCTACGAGGGGATCAAGTACGTGGGGATGTTCCACTGCCCCTGCCACGGCTCGACCTACATCCCCAACGGCCAGATCGTTGCTGGCCCCGCCCCGCGCCCACTCGACTACATGGAGATCACCCTTGAGGGCGACAACGTGACGGTGGACACTGGCAAGATCAAGCAGCGCATCAAGGCTGACCCCAAGACGCAGGCGACCAAGGTTTAGTTCACGCACCCTTGCCCCATCTCGCAGGAGGTGGAGATAGGGAAGCTGAGGAGACGAGGCAACTATGAACGATAAAGGAATCCTGAGCATCGCCCTGACGCTGGCGTTGATCTTCGGCGCAATCGCCTACTTCGTCATCGACGGACAGCGCGGCACCCAGATCAGCAACTCGCAGTTGCAATCCTCGGCCCTGGCTGGGCAGAAACTATTCGGCCAGTACTGCGCCCAGTGCCACGGCCCGCTCGGTGAGGGCTGCATCGGCCCAGCAGTGCAACGCGGTGAGTGGAGGGCGAAGGAGGTGGGTGGTGACGCTACCGCTGACCTGGTGGCCGCCCACGACTACATCAACAAGACGCTGCACCAGGGGCGGCAGGGTATCCAGCCCAACCCCCAGGTTCCCAATATGCCAGCGTGGGGGCAAGAGAATGGCGGCTCGCTCAATACTGAGCAGATCAACAACCTGACTGACTACCTACAATATGGCGACTTCAGCAACACGCTCTACTACGTTCCCTCGGCGAACCTGGCAGGCGACATCCCGAACGCCATCGGCGACCCCGCTGGCCGCAACAAGGGAATGAAGGAGATGCTGCTCGGCTACGGCTGCCTCAACTGCCACCTGGTCGGTAACGTCGGTGGGCAGGTTGCTGCTAACCTGAGCGCGGTTGGCGGGCGGCGCACGCAGAACTGGCTGACCGCCTGGATTTACAACCCCCAGGAGATGCCAGCCTGGAATCGTGGCCCCTACACCTGGGTTTACACCGCCACCCAAACCAGCCGCCTCTATGACAATACTCCCATGCCGACGATGCCATCTTACACCCAGACCGTGGTCATGGGCCAGCCCGCTGCTGCTATCGTAGACAAGGCAGCGCATATGAACCCCAGCTATATGCCGAAGATCGAGTTCCAGGATCGCGACAACAACGGCATTAACGACCTGTTCGATATTGCCGGCTACCTATCGCGCCTGCGCTAAGCGGGCAATGCAACCACAAGTGAAGCCAAGCTGGGCGTGCAACAAGCGCGCCCTCTATGTGGGGCCAAAACCCCATAGCAGGGTACAGTGATGATCAACTTCCGTAAGCACAAGTTTACCGCTTCGAGTCTGCTGGTCGCGGGGCTGGCGGTGCTGGCTCTGCTGTTTAGCAGTGCCAACCTCAGCCTGGTCAACTCGGCAACCATCACTATCGAGCCAAACATCCTCGGCAGCAACGAGAAGCTGCCAGTCAACGACCCCGACGCTGCGACCTGGACACAGGCGGGCGGCAAGGATGTGGCTGCTATCGTGGTGCCGATGAGCGCGCAGCAGATGGTGCGGCCCAGTGGTGGCAGCACGAAGGCCGTGGTCGTCCGTGCCGTCGCTAGCAGCGAACAACTGGCGATTAAGATTAGCTGGCACGATGACACGATGAACAACCAGGAGGACGGCTACCAGGCCAGCGATGCGGTGGCGGTGCAGTGGCCGATGAAGGTCGGTGAGGCCCTCCCCTTCCAGTGCATGGGCCAGCTTGACGCGCCAGTGAACATCTGGCAGTGGAAGGCCAGCCTCCAGACAACCAATGAGACGACCGGCAACGGCCAACCGCCTGTCTACAACTTGATGAGCAATGGCATCTGCAAGGCCGCCGATGCAGCGGGCATGATCCCCCAGG
>JBBROH010000136.1:0-11823 GCA_038229595.1 Chloroflexia bacterium
CAACATGGTACACCGCTTCCTGGAGCAGGGCTACAAGGTCAAGCTGACCGTGCAGTTCAAGGGGCGGCAGATTACCCATCAAGAGCTTGGCCGCCAGGTACTCGACCGCATGAGCGAACACTTGCGCGAGGTTGGCACCCCGGAGCAGCTATCGAAGATGGAGGGGCGTAACATGACGATGGTCTTTGCCCCGCGTGCGGATCGCGCTCGTACTACCCCGCGCCCACCCCGCGAACAGCCCGCGACTGGGCAGCCGGGGGCTAGCGATGGTGAGCCGACAGCAGGTAGCACCGCAATGGCTGATGCACTCAATGCGGCGGGGGCCAGCCAGCTAGTCGGCGGTGAGCAACCCAGCGAGGGCGGTCAGTCCGCTGCCGAGCAGCAGCCCGAAGCTGAGCAGCTAACCGCTGCTGAGCAGCAGCCCGAAGCTGAGCAGCAGCCCGCTGAAGCTGAGCAGCTAACCGCTGCTGATCCGCAGCCCGAAGCTGAGCAGCAACCCGCTGAAGCTGAGCAGCTAACCGCTGCTGAGCAGCAGCCCGAAGCTGAGCAGCAGCCCACTGAAGCTGAGGAGCTAACCGCTGCTGATCCGCAGCCAGTCAGCTAAGCTACTACATCTTACAGGGAGCTACCCACATGGGTGGCTCCCCTTCTTATCGCCACTATAGGTGCAGATTATGGCAGGGATAGGCAAAACCTATGGGCCGTAGGCTGGACAGCAGTTCGCCCCTGGTGCTATAATTGAGCGCAACGCTGACGTTTCAAGAAAGGGGAATCAACAACGTGGTTGAAGCCGCCACCGCCGAGAAGACTGAAAAGAAGAAACCCTCCGGCCTCGAAGATGCCGTAGTGGGCAACACCTCGATCAGCACGATTATTGAGAAGGAAGCCACCCTGATCTATGGGGGCTACACCATCGAAGACCTGGCTGCCAATGCCAGCTTTGAGGAAGTGATCCACCTGATCTGGTATGGCAAGCTGCCAAACCAGGTAGAGCTTGCCGAGTTGAACAGCAAGCTAGTTGCCAACCGCCCTGCACCTGAAGGGGTGTTGGCGATGCTGCGTAATCTCCCACAGCATGGCAACTCTATGGATGTGCTGCGAACTGCCGTCTCTGCCCTGGCCCTCTACGACGAGGAGGCGCAGGAGATGAGCCATGAGGCCAACCTGCGGAAGGCGATCCGCATTACTGCTCAAATCCCCACCCTGGTTGCTGCCTACGAACGCCTGGGCCAGGGGCAGGAGCCGATTGCGCCCAGCAGCCACCTTAGCCACGCCTCCAACTTCCTCTATATGCTCGAAGGGGAGGAGCCGAACGCGTTGCGGGCTGAGACGATTGACACTGCCCTGATCCTGCACGCCGACCACGAACTGAACGCCTCTGCCTTCGCCACCATCGTTACTGCCTCCACCCTCTCCGACTTGCACTCGGCCATCGTCACCGCGATTGGCACGCTCAAGGGGCCGCTGCACGGGGGCGCAAACCAGGCGGTGATGAAGACCCTTGAGCAGATCGACGCAGCCAGTCTGGACGCAGGAGCGTGGACGGCGGAGCAGTTCGCCAACAAGAAGCTGGTGATGGGCTTCGGCCACCGTGTCTATAAGCACGGCGACCCCCGCGCCTTCATCCTCAAGAAGCTGGCGGAGCAACTCGGCCAGCAGAATGGTGAGAGCAAGTGGTACGATATGAGCGCGGCTATCGAGCAGGCCGTGCTAGAGATTCGCGGCCTCTACCCCAACGTAGACTTCTACTCGGCCAGCACCTACCGCGCCCTGGGGATCAAGACCAGCCTCTACATCCCCCTGTTCGTGATCAGCCGTGTGGTCGGCTGGATCGGCCATGCCTTCGAGCAGTACGCCGACAACCGCATCATCCGCCCCCGTGCCGAGTACGTCGGCCCTGAGGGGCTGAAGTATGGGCCAATCAGCAACCGCAAGTAAGCAGACGGGCAGGGAAGAAGGGCGCACTCAGGTGGGTGCGCCCTCTTTGTGCTTGGCGCAAGCGGCTAGCGGCCACCAATGTTGGCATTGATGTAGCCAACTACCAGCAGGTATTCGGCATTCTGCTGCTTGAGCAGCGCGTTGATCTTCTCCTGACGGCTCACCCCGTTGTTCCAAAGGTCTATGCTGTCGTTGGCGATACCCTGCCGCAGGTCGCTGGTAGAGGAGCGTACCTCGCTCAGGCGGGCGAAGGTGAGGTCGTGGTAGTGGAGGGCGCGGGTTGGCGGCAGCAGCTTGCCGTAGCGAGCCAGCACATCGTCCAACTTGACCACAAAGGCATCCGAGACCTTGATGAAATCGTTGCGGCGGGCGAACACATCGGCGAACTCAGCAACGTTGCCAGAGTTGTTCAGGTAATCCACCTCTGCCGCGCGTGCTTCGCTAACCAGGCTGTTCGCCTCGTTCATGTAGGCCGCCAGTGCGCTTGCTTCCAGGTAGGCAGCCGGGGCGGGGGTGATCGTCGGCGGCAGGGTGGGGGTGGCGGTCAGCAGCGGGGTGGGGCTAGCCGGGATCGCGGTGGAGAGCAGGCCGAGGGAAACTTCCAGGTGGTTGGGCGAGCCGTCGCCATCGCAAGCGAGCAGGAGCAGGCAGCAGAGCAGGGCGGCAAGCAAGGAGCGACGAATCATGGAGTTGTCCTGTAACGTTTAGGCCGGGTGGATCGTAGTATAGGGTGGGAGATCGGGCTGGCGCATTGTCAGCGGCGGGCATTTATGCTATCATAGCCGCAAGGCCAGGCCACATCGTTGCTGCTTTAGCATAGCGGCCCAGCCCTCGCTTGTCAAGCCTACCAGAAGCAGAAACAACGCCAGAAGGAGAATAAAAGATGGCCGGAATCCTCAGCCGGATCAGCACCCTGATCGGGGCCAATATCAACGCGATGATCGACAATGCCGAAGACCCGGAGAAGATGGTCGCCGAGTACCTGCGCCAACTCAACGAGCAGTTGAGCGAAGCCCGCGCCGCAACCGCGCAGGCGATGGCCGTCGAGCAGGACTTGCTAGGCAAGCAGCAGACCCACGTTAATGCCGCCGACAACTGGCAGGGCAAGGCCGAGATGGCGGTGCGGGCCGACAACGACGAACTCGCCACCGAAGCCCTGACCCGCAAGGCGAACGAGAGCAAGATCGCCCAGCAGTATCGCATACAGTACGATGCCCAGCACGGCCAGGTTAGCGAACTGCGCCAGGCACTCGCCAACCTGGAGGCGAAGATCAGTGAGGCGCAGACCAAGCAGGAGATCATCCGCGCCAAGATCGCCCGCGCCCGCAGCCAGCAGGCGATCAACCAGGCCAATGCGAGCATGACCAACCCCAACGCCACCAGCAGCTTCGACCGCATGGATCAGAAGGCTGATGAGGACCTCTACCGCGCCCAGGCCGAAGGCCAGTTGCAGAGCGGCAATGACCTCGACGCGCAGTTCCGCGACCTTGAGACCCAGGGCGAAGTGCAGAACGACCTCGCCGCCCTCAAGGCCAAGCTGGGCAAGTAGCGGCGCAGTGAGCAGTAGCGAGTGAGGAGGATAGGGGGCAGGTGGTTGGCGGTTAGCAGCCCACCCTGCCCTCAGCACTCGTCACTCCCCCCAAAGGGGAGAGCATGAAACCTCGTAACGTGATCGTCTTTGCCTTCTTTATCCTCGTTGCCCTCGGCTTCGTCGGCTGGCAGTTGCTTGGCATTGGTAAGGCGGGCGGCGCACTCGCCACGCCCGCCAGCCCGCTGGAGATCAGCGTCTCCTATTCCAGCGAGACGCAGGACTGGCTAACCACCGCTATCGCCGCTTACAACCAGCAGCAGGTCAAGGTTGGCGAGCGGCGGGTGATCGTCAAGGCTAGCCGCATCGAGGACGAGGAGGCGGTCAGGCAGATCGCCGAGCGGGTGATTACCCCCACCGTCTGGATACCTTCTAGCACCCTGTGGGTGAACAAGCTGAACAACCGCTGGCGCAGCCTCGGCAACAACAGCGACCTTGTGCTGCGTAGCGGCGAGTACCAGGCCGCCCCACTCGTCCTCAGCCCGATGGTCTTCGTCATGTACCAGGAGCGGGCCGACCCGTTCATCAAGAAGTACAAGCAGGCAGACTGGGTGACGGTGCAGCAGGCGATCAGCGAACCAGGGGGCTGGGCGGTTATTGGCGGCGATGCCAACTGGCAGACCTTCAAGCTGGGCCAGGCCAACCCACGCACTACCAACGCGGGCCTGATGGCCGTCACCCTTGCCAGCTACGGCTACTTCGCCAGCAAGGGTCAGCTTAACCTCGCGGGCCTCACCGCTGCCCAACTGAAGGACAGCAACTACGGCACGTGGCTGAACAGCCTGGAGCGGGGGGTGATCACCTTTGATACTGACCCCGCCGTGATGATGCGGAACATGGTCAGCATTGGGGCGGCCCAGTACGACCTGATCGCCGTGCCAGAGAACCTGGCCGCTACCCAGATGAAGAACGCTGCCGAACTGCGCGTATTCTACCCGCCGATCAACATCTGGAGCGACCATCCCTACGGCATCCTGCAAACGGGCAGCAGCGCAGAACAGAAGGATGCAGCCCTCAACTTCCAGGAGTTCCTCTACTCTGAAGCGCAGCAGCGAGCGGGCCTCAAGTACGGCTTCCGCCCAGCCAACCCTGATGTGTCGGTAGTCTCCAACGACGCGGACAACCCCTTCAACAAGTATGCCGCCCAGGGCTTGCAGGCACGCATTGCCCGCAGCAGCGTGGCGGCGGCCCCCAGCGGCGAGGTAACTCAGGCACTCGACGACGCGCTCGGTAGCATAGTGGACTCAGCGGGGAACAAGCGATGAAGGATTTTGAGCAGCAGCAGCAGGAAGGCCGCGACCGTAAGCTCCGTGTGATGCTCCTCTACGCTCTGACACGGCCCATTGGCGGCTTCATCCTGGCCGTCTCTATCATCATCTCGGTCTTTACCTCCTTCTGGTGGTTCTTTCTGATTGGTCTCGCCTTCTACGGCTACTTCGTCTGGGCCTCCCTCAACGACGCAGAGGCGAACCGCCAGGTGGTCAACCAGAGCTTCTACCCAGAGCAGAGCAACGACCTCGGCAGGTTGCGCGACGACTATCGCGGTATCATGCAGCAGGCGTTGGCGAAGCGCAAGGAGATCGAGCAGGAGGTGGCGAACACTGGCAGCACGCCCATCCGCAGCAGCCTGACCAGCGCAATCGAAGGGGTGGACGAACTGACCGACCACGTGTACACCATCTGCTACAAGGCGCAATCGCTAGAGGGCTACCTGCGAAACATCAACCCGGCAGCCCTGGACAACGAGGCGGCCATGATCCGCGCCCGCGTCGCCCAGAGCAACGACGAGTTCCAGCGGCAGCAGTATGAGGAGGCGTTGAAGGCGAAGGAGAACCAGCTAACCAACACCCAGGAGATGCAGCAAGCCTTGCTACGCTGGCAGGCCCAGCTAACCAACGCCCTGACCGCCCTCGACGCGATCCACTCCAACGTGCTGAAGATCAAGTCCGCCGAAGTCCGCAGCCTGAGCAGCGCAACCGATCAGGTGTCCTACGACATCAAGCAGCAGGTGGACACCCTCCGCAACATCGCCAACGCCTACGACTCGGTACTGAGCGGCAAGATCAGCTAGCCGCAGCGGTTTGTGCTGCTAATCGACGCTGCTCCCCCTCTACGATCTATCATCAGCCAGGATATGTAGTGCCAGAGGTGACGAATGGACGAGCAACTAAAGGATGCGGCGAAGGATGTGGCAAAGACTGAGCTAGCCAAAAAGCAGGATTGGCAGCCTGGTGGACAACCAGATCGGGCCAAAGCTACGCCTTTGTCCAGGCCAATCATGATTGCGCTTGCTGTACTGGTCGGGCTGGCCTTCTTGCTGCTCGCTTGCGACAGCGGCAGCAGCACCTCCGCGCCGACTGCGCCCACCATCGGCACCCCAAAGGCGCAGCAGAACTTTAATGGCGAGATCAAGATTGGCGTGGCTGCGCCGCTCTCTGGCGACACCGCTGATGGCGGTATCCAGATCGCTCAGGGGGTGCTACTGGCGGCCCAGGAGGTCAATGACAACGGGGGGCTGCTGGGTAAGAAAGTCGTAGTGGTGCAGAAGGATGACAAGGCCAACGCCGATGCGGGCAAGTTGGCGGCCACCGAGCTTGTCCACGAGAAGGTAGTGGCGGTGA
This sequence comes from Chloroflexia bacterium, assembly GCA_038229595.1. Lineage (GTDB taxonomy): Bacteria > Chloroflexota > Chloroflexia > QHBQ01 > QHBQ01 > JBBROH01. The sequence goes on from JBBROH010000136.1 coordinate 6,148, forward strand.
TCGGCCACAAGGATAGCGGCGTGTCGGCGGCGGCGGCCCCGATCTACAAGGCCGCTGGGCTGCTGCAAATCTCCCCCACCAGCAGCCGCCCCGACCTGACCGCGCAGGGGCTGGACAACTTCCTGCGTACCTGCCCCAACGACGCATACCAGGGGCCAGTGATCGCCGATTACGTAGTCAACAAGCTGGGCAAGAAGAAGATAGCTATCGTCAACGGCAATACCGCCTACGGTCAGGGCTTGCGCCAGTATTACGAGCAGAAGTTGAGCGCATTGGGGGTCAAGCCGCTGATCGCCATCGAGATTCAGCGGGGCGGTCTGGACTTTACCGATGCGCTCAAGCAGGTGAAAGCGACCAACCCCGAAGTGCTGCTCTACGCAGGCAGCATCCCCGAAGCGATCATCCTCACCCAGCAGATGCACGACCAGGCCGCCCCGGACACCCTGATGCCCGACGTGGAGTTTGTGGCAGGCGACACCGTGTTCCAGCGCGACTACATCAAGTCCACCGGCAAGGCCAGCGAAGGGGCTATCGTCTCCTCCTTCTTCACCGACACGACGAAGGTGGACAGCCTGCGGCCCTGGGTCAACAACTACCGCGCCCTCTTTCAGCGCGACCCTGGTGGCAACAGTGCGGGCGGCTACGCAGCGGCCCAGGTGATCTTCGCTGCGATCAAGCAGGCTAACAGCGACGACCCGGCCCAGGTGAAAGCAGCAGCGAAGGCGGTGCAACTGGGCGACAGCATTGTTGGCCCAATCTCCTTCAATGCACAGGGCGACCTCGCCGACCCCTCTGCTCACCTCCACCTGTTCAAGGTGCAGGGCGGCCAGTTCGTGCCAGCGGACAAGTAGCTATGCCGGTGATCAAGCTGCTAACCGAGATCGCCGCGCCGCGCAAGCTGGTCTTCGACCTTGCCCGCAGCATCGACTTCCACACCCAACAGCAGGGGCGGAGCGGCGAACAGGCAGTGGCGGGGGTGACGACAGGGCTGATCGGCCTGGGCGAAGAAGTCACTTTTCGGGCGCGGCACTTTGGGGTCTGGCAGCAACTAACTACGCGCATCACGATCTTTGAACCACCCTGGCACTTCAGGGACACGCTGCTCAAGGGTGCGTTCCACAGCTTCAACCACGATCACTACTTCACCGCCTCAGTGGGGGTGACGATCATGGCCGACCGCTTCGCCTACCAGTCACCCTTGCACCTGCTGGGTCAGGCCGCCGACTGGCTGTTCCTGGAACGCTACATGACAGCCTTCCTGCGTGAACGCAACCAGGTACTCAAGCAGACAGCGGAGGCAGGGGCATGGCAGGAACTGCTAACCGACCACTATGAGCAGGCCTGGAGCGACATGGCCCAGAGAAGTAGCGAGGTATAGGGCGATTACGCTTAGGGGCAGACGAAATGTGGCTGCGGGGAACGTTCTAAAGCTCCCCCATCTGCGCCACGCCCGCTACTGCCGCTCCATCTCGTCGGTCAGCAGCACGGCATCCGCGATCTCGCGCATAGACTTGCGGGTGTCCATGCTACGCTTCTGGATACGACGGAAGGCATCCTGTTCACTCAGGTTGTAGCGTTCCATCAGCAGACCCTTCGCCCTCTCGATCACCTTGCGGGCATCTAGCGCATCTTGCAGGTTGCCAAGCTGCTGCTCTAGCTTGCGGAACTCGCCGAAGCGGGCAATCGTCACCTCGATCTGCGGCACCAGGTCGGCTTCGCGGAAGGGCTTGACCAGGTAGCCGACCACGCCAGCCTCCTTCGCCTGGGCAACCAGTTCGCGGTCGTTGTAGGCGGTAAGCAGCAGCACAGGGGCGATCTTCTCGGCGGTGAGCAGGCGGGCTGCTGCGATCCCGTCCATGCCAGGAGGCATCTTAATGTCCATGATCACTACGTCAGGCTTCTGCTCGCGGGCTAGCTTGATCGCCTCGTCACCATTGCTGGCTTCGCCGACGACCAGGTAGCCCAGGCCCACCAACGTCTCGCGCAGGTTCATGCGGATCAGCGTCTCGTCGTCGGCTACGATCACGCGTACTGGCTGGCTTTGCTCTTGTTGTTGCATCGTTTGCTCCTTTGACCTATCGCAATTTGTTTGGAGAAACAACTAATAGTGTCACATTATATAAGAAGCGCACCACTTTTGTCAAGGTCGCTGGCCGCTCTGCTGCTGCTTCTACTGCTGGGCTGTGGCGAGGAGGTGAGCAATACGCGCACGGCGGGCAACGCGACCCTCAACTTCTACACCTTCCTTGAGCATGGCGAGGTGGCGAACGCCGAGGCTTACTATCCCGCACACACGATCAGCTCTAGCGATGCGCGCAAAGTGGCGGCAGCGGCGGCTCGGCTGACGGGCTACGCCAGCCGCAGCGTGCTGGCTCACGCCCAGCCGATCAGCAACAGCAACCTGCTAACCGAGCGCGACTGGACTGCCGCCACTATCGTCACCGTCACCGCCGAGTTGCAGCCACCCGGCAAGGGCTGGCAGCCTGGCAGCGAGGTGCTGACCGCCACGCTGGTCAACACCAGCATTGGTTGGCGGGTGCGCGACTTCAACCTGCGGCTGCCATTAGCGCGGTGGCTACTTGAAGGCCGCCGCCTGCCAGAGGCACAGGCTGCCGTTCCACGCGCCCGCTGCTAGCTGCTGACCGTCGGGCGACCAGGCCAAGCTGGTAATGCCGTCGGTTGGCCCGGTCAGGCGCGCGACTACCTCCTGGCGGGCGACATCCCAGACGAATACCCACTTGTGGTAGGAGGATGCGGCGGCGATCTGTCCGCCGTTGGGCGACCAGACTACGCTCTTGACCCGCTCGGCGAAACCGTTGAGCCAGCCAACTACCTGTCTATGGGCGACATCCCAGACGCGCAGGGTGCCGCTCTCGTGAGCCGCCACCAGTTGGCGCGAGGGGGGAGACCAGGCCACGCTGTCGAGGGAGCCAGCCGGGACGCTCAAGCGCGCCAGCATCTCGCCGTTATTGCGCCAGAGCCGCACGCTGCTGTCACCGCTAGCCGAGGCTAGCGTCTGGCTGTCATCAGCCCAGGCCACGCTACCGACGCGATCCCAGTGTTCTTCGAGGCTGGCAAGCTGCTGGCCGCTGGCGGGTTGCCAGAGGCGCACGCTGGCATCGTCGCCGCCGCTGGCGATCAGCAGCCCATCGCCAGACCAGGCCACCGCGTTGACCTTGCCCTCATGCCCCCGCATTTCGAGGCTGGCAGTTGTGGCCCGCTCCATGACGCGAACGATCCCATCCTGACCGGCCAGGGCGAGGCGCAGGCTGTCGGGCGACCAGGTGACGGCGTTGACAGGGGCGGGGGTTCTAAGACTGGGTAGCGATTGGCCGCCCGCCCAGAATAGCAGGCTGCCATCATTGCAGGCTGCCGCCAGGGTGCGGCTGTCGGGCGACCAGGCCAGGCCGTTGATCGGCAACGCCTGAGTCAGGGTTAGGCTGGGCGCGACGCTGATCTCCTGGGGCTGCTCGTCCTTCTTCGGCCACAGCTTCCTGAACATAGGCTAACGAGCCAGCAGGTTGAGCCGAGCCAGGGAGGGGCGGCGCACTGCCTGCAAGCGGCCCAACAGACCGTCGCTCAGGTCTAGCAGGCGGAGCAAGCCGACGCTAGCCTGCACCTGCTCATGGCCGAAGATCGACTCGTGTTCGCGATCCGTATCACGCATCCGCGACAGCCGCTCATCAAGCAGCTTGGTGCGGAGGGCAATGATCGCCCGACGGTCGCCGTCGCGCCAGAGGTTGACGAACAGGCGGGTACGCGTCTCCAGGCCGTTGGAGATGTAGCGGAAGGCGCGCTGGTAGCGAGCATCACCCACTTCCAGGCTGGTCAGGTCGTCAAAGTGCCAGATGATCCGCAGGTTGTCCTTAGGGAACACGGGTGCATCCTGCTCGTCGTCGTTGGCAATGGTGATGATGAAGTCGAAATCGGCATCCAGGAACTGATCGTAGTGCTTAGGCGTGTACTTAGCGGGGTCGTAGCCCTGCATCTCGATCATCTGGCGGGTCAACGGCTCAAGTTCGCTGCCGGGTTCGCTGCCAGCACTATGTACCTCAAAGCGGGGGCCACCAATCTTGTGGAGCAACACTTCAGCAAGCTGCGAACGGTCGGTGTTCGCCCGACACAAGAACAGCACTTTGATCTTCTCTGCCACACTACCCCCCTTTTGAACTGGCCCTGTCACCCTATCTTGCATCAGCGGACTAGCAGCCCGACGAGGAGGGGCGGATAGCCCCACGCCTCGCCTTTATTCTAGCAGACCATCTTGGCACAAGTCAACGCCGTTAATGCAAACTTAACATCTGTTAACCATATGTTAAACTACTACTGATGATGCACAACCTGGTAGAGGGTGCGGGCTAGCTCGGCGCGGGTGAGCGGCTGGTTGGGGGCGAAACGATTGCTGCTGCCACCGTAGCCACCGACCAGCCCGGCATAGCGGGCCGCCTCGACGTAGGGGTAGAAGGGATGGTCGGCTGGCACGTCTACGAAGTGAGCCTGGGCCGGGGTGACGAAGGGTAGCTCCAGGCCCAGCACCGCCATCTTCACCGCCTCGGCACGGCTGAGAGCGCGGTTGGGGTAGAACAGACCGTTCTGACCGCTGGCTACTCCCCGCGCCCGCAGCGTCTCCACGTAGGGGTAGGCCCAGTGGACGGCTGGCACGTCACTAAACGAGGGGGTGGCGGGGGTGAGGGTCGGCCAGCCCATCGCCACGGTTAGCATCTTGGCAAACTGACCACGTGAGCCAGGCGTGTTGGGCCGATAGCTATTGTCCAGATAGCCTTCGATGATGCCCCGGCAGTAGAGGTCTTTGATGTAGGGATAGGCCCAGTAGCTCTCGCCAATGTCGGTGAAGCTGGCGCGGCAAGGGCGGGGGGTGTCAGTCGGCTGCGGGGTTGGATTGCCGTAGCGCATAGTGAAGGGGATACTCGCCAGTTCGCCCGCGTTGGCAGGGCCGAGGAAGATTTGCCCCTTGTAGACCCCTGTGGTAATGTCTGGCTTGTTGTAGCTGACGGTGAAGGTGTAGAGGCGGCCTGGTACTATCGTAGTGCTGATCACGCTGGGGCTGATCGCCATGTTGCGGCCCCCGATCACGCTGGTGATCAGGTCGAACGAGGTGCCTGCGGCGGGGACGCGGGTGCCATCTATGCGGAACCGCCAGCCGCCGTCTTCCACCGGGGCGAAGCGCACGTACTCCTCGCCGTTGGGGGCAGCGGAAATCGCCATCTGGTTCCAGCGGCCATTGCTCCAATGGTCAACGAACAGGTCAACATCTGCGTCGCTGTCGGCGTGGGTGCGGACTTCGAGGGCAGCGGCAGAGTGTACATCCAGGTAGGCGAAGTAGGTGCCGTATTGCTGCACGAACAGGTTGTTTTGGCGTTGCTCCTGGCCCAGGCCGAACGCGCTAGCCTTGAGGCCACCGCTGATCGTATAGCCGGTGGTGAAGGTGAGCGTTTGGCTGCCATAGAAGTTGGGCGCGTCGAAGTCGAAATTGCTCGGCCCGATCTTGACCAGGCTGAGGGTGTCGGTATAGCCCGCACTCGCTGCCGCCCCGTCGTAGCCAACTGCGTGGTGGACGATCTCGTGGTCAAGCTGCTGCTCGATATTGTAGGGGCGGCTAGCGACCCACTCCTCTGGGCCGTCGGTGATCGTCTTGAAGCTGTAGCTGCCGCCGCC
>JBBROH010000137.1:0-11796 GCA_038229595.1 Chloroflexia bacterium
AGCGACCATCACGCTGTCGCCCCCAGCCAGGATGCCAATCGCCTCCTCCTGGAAGTCGTCGAGGAGGAAAGGGTATCGCTTGCGGAATTGCTCAACCACATAAGGGGTAGTCAATGTTTTTGCCTCAAAAGTTTATAGTAAAACATGGTGAAACTACAAGCGGAGCATGGAGTGGTACTGGGCATAAAGTTTAGCCAGCTCCTCCGCTTGCTCGCCACCCTCGAAGGCTTGTAGCCCCAGCCACGCCTCGGCATCTTCTGGGCTAGCGGACTTGATCGTGATCGTCATCGTCGCTCCTCGTTGCTTCGCCCTCGCAAGGCGGGGCAGGTAAGCGTATTATACCAATTATGCTGCTCTCAGCGGCCTCGCACCTCGAACCAGGCAAGCACGGTGGAGAGGAACTCGCGCCCGTTGCAACCAAGCAGGTCGGGGTACCAGTCACGCCCTGCTACGTAACCAACGGCGGCCAGGCCCAGGCTGTTGCAGAGATAGAGGCTGCGCAGCAGGTGGTAGGCCTGGGCCGCCACGTACCGCACCAGCGCAGTCGGCGGCAAGAGCAGCGCAATCAGCGCGATCAGCAGCCATCTCAACCAGCGTCGTTTCATCACACTCTCTCTTGCTAGCACTCCCGCCGCCTTGTGAGAGGAAGGGAGCCGAATCAGTCGCCCGTCCGCACGTCCAGCCAGGCCAGGAGGGTGGCGGCAAACTCGCGCAGGCTGAACCACAGTTGGCCGCGATACTCGGTCAGGTCAGCGCGCACCCCCACCGCATCTATGCCCAGCTTGCGGCAGGTGTAGATGGCGCGGGGCAGGTGGTAGTTCTGCGTGACCAGCGTCGCCTGCTTGATGCCGAGAGCGGCGGCGTTCTGGCAGCTATCGTACGTCCTTAGCCCCAGCCCATCGGTGATCAGGGCAGTAGCTGGCACACCCTGAGCCTCGGCGAAACGCTGCATCGCCGCTGGTTCAGCCCCGCCGCCAATGAGCAGCAGCTTCTGCACCTTGCCCGCCTTGTACAAGTCAACCGCCACGCGCAGGCGGTCGCGTAGCACGTCGCTGGGCGTACCGTCGGCTCGCAGCCCTGCCCCAAAGACGATAGCGATTGGCCGGTTGGGTGCATCAGCTACGTTCTGGTAGATGTGGGGCTGGGCCGCCAGGTTGACGTAAGCGACGATGGCGACCGGCGCGAGGATCAGCAGGGCGGCGATCAGCCAGAACACGCGGCGGCTCCTTCGCACAACTACTCGGTCTCCGCTGCGATGGCTAGTTGCCTGCCATGCCCTTCGTCATGCACGACTGAGCTAACCCGATTGTGGTCATCCACAAAGACGCAGGTAGGCGGCACGAAGCGTTCTAGCACTGCGAAGGTGAAGATGGTCACGATATCGCCGACCAACCCCTGGCGCGCTGTCCCCCCGTTGAGGCTGATCATGCCGCTGCCCTGCGGCCCTTCGATGGCGTAGGTCTCAAAGCGCGCCCCATTGGTAAAGTTGCTGACCAACACCTTCTCGTAAGGTTCGATGCCTGCCGCTACCATCAGGTCGCGGTCAATGGTGATCGACCCGATGTAGTTGAGGTCAGACTCGGTGACGTGGGCGCGGTGAATCTTGGCAGAGAGATATATCTTCACGTTACTTTAGCTCCATTGCTAGCATCTTCAGGTAGCCGTCCTCCCCGCCTGGCGCGGGATAGTCCAGGGTAGGCTCCCGGTAGTAGCCGAACACGTTCGCCTGACGGCCCGCCTGTTCGACGGCGGTCAGCACCTGCTTGCGGAAGTCGCGGCGGTTGACCCCTGCGTGGTTGGTGCAGGCCAGCAGGGTACCCCCCGATGATACCACATTGGTCGCCAGCCTTGCCAGTTCGCCGTAGTTCTGGCTGGCACTGAAGCGCGAAGTGCGAGCGGTGGCGAAGCTGGGCGGATCGAGGATCACCAGGTCGAAGCGTTCGTCGCGGCGCGCCAGCCGCTTGAGCCAGTCGAACACGTCGCCGTTGAGGAAGTCGTGGTCGTCCACCGCAAAGCCGTTGGCCCGGTAGTTCTGCTTGCCCCAGTCAAGATAGCGGTCGGAGAGGTCAACGTTGAGGACGCGGCTAGCCCCGCCAGCGGTAGCCGCTACCCCAAACGGGCAGGTGTAGGCGAAGCAGTTGAGGACGCTCTTAGCCTGCGCCCAGCCGCGCACTCTTGCTCGCGTCTCACGCATATCGAGGAACAGGCCGATGCTCAGACCTGCGCCGGGGCGGATCAGGTAGGTCAGGCCGTTCTCGCGCACGGCGACCTGCTCTGGCCCCTTGCCCATTGCCGGGGCGGTGGGGGCGACGAACTCACCGGTGTCCTCGCTCAGGTTGGCCGCGCTCTTGGGCCTGCGCTTGAGGTAGACCGCCTGCGGCTGCACGCTGCGGGCGAGAGCAGAGAGCAAGGTTTTCTCCTGCTCCTCGCTCGCCTCATTGTAGAGGTTCAGCACCAGGACTGCCTGTTGCTCACTCGCCGCCACCTCGCTCTCTGCTGCCAAGGGTGAGGTAGGCAAGTCACTGGGCAGGCTGGGCGCGGGTGTGAAGCAGTCTACTGTGATCCCTGGTAGGCCATCGGCGGCAGCATTGAACAGGCGATAGGCGGAGGTGTCGCCGGGGTCGGCAGCGAAGGGGGCGCGGCGGTCGGCAGCGGCGGCGAACAGGGCCACGAGCGTGTCCGCGTCGGCCCGCTCAAAGGCGTACTCCCCAGCACGGTAGAACTGCACCGCCCGCTTCGGCTCACCCTGCCTGCCCCGCGTGACCGGTGGCGGGGGCGGCGGGGCCGAGCGGGCGATCAACTCCAACTCTGGCAACCCGCGCTTGAGCGACTCGAAGGCCAGCGGCAATGGAGCTTCAACTACCAGTTGCTCCTTTGTCGTTGGGTGGGTCAGTTGTAGCTTCGCGGCGTGCAGGTAGAGGCGGGCGGCAGGTCGGTGCTGCGGGTCGTAGAGTGGGTCGCCAACAACGGGGTAGCCGAGATGGGCGAGGTGAACGCGAATCTGGTGGGTGCGCCCGCTTAGCGGCTCCACCTCCAGCATCGTATAGCGAGCATCACGGTCGCTCTGCACCACGCGCACGCGGGTAGCAGCCTCCTGCGCCAGGCGATCCCGTGGGGGGGCAACGACCATCCGCTCTGCGTCGTTCGCGTCGGGGGCAAGGGGCAGGTCGATGCCCACCCAGCGACCAACCCCACCGCCGTGCTTGGCCCGCGAGAGGGGGGCAGCCCGCCTGCCCGTCTTCGCCAACTCTGCTGCCAGTCGGCGTTCCAGTTCGTCGGCGGTAACGTGGCCGTAGACGATAGCGATGTAGGTCTTGTCTACCAGCCGCTCGTCGAAGGCTGCCGCCAGTTCCTTGTTCCCCTTCTGGCCCAGGGTAAAGAGCAACACCCCACTCGTCTCACGGTCTAGCCGCTGGTGGATGCCCAGGTAGCCGATGGCAAGTTGCCGCTTTAGCACGCTGGCAACGTCGCTGATCGTGGGGTCGCGGCCCTCGGTTGGATGGGTGTTCAGCCCCGCCGGTTTGTTGACCACTACCAGGATGCTGTCTTTGTAGATAATTGGTATTTGCATAGGATCAATTATAACGAGTCTGGCCGTCAGTTACCAACCTGATCGCGGCTGATAAGTGGTCAGGTTTGCCAGGTGCAACCAGCAAATGCCTAAAATGTTACCGCCACCTCTTTCCTTCACCCCCTTGCTGTGCTATAATCAACTGGACATAATCTAGTAGATTGCTGCCGGGGCGGGCCGACGGCGGCCAGGGATGATATAGGAGGTGGCTGAAATGGTTCGCAAAACAAGTGCAGTCCTGCTGACTGGCGTACTGCTAGTTGCGTTCGGCGCAATGGTTGGCTCGGTGACGGCGCAGGTGCGGCTCGCCGCGCCCAATGCAGCCCTCAAGTGGCGTAACTACTACCCGTCGTTCAAAGAGGTGGATGGCACCTCGGCTAGCGACGTGTGGGCGATGGGCAATGCTGGGCGGATCGAACACTTCGACGGCACCAGTTGGAGCGACGTACCCTCGCCGGTCTCTGGTTCAGCGAACATTATCGCCCTCGATATGATATCCACCACTGACGGCTGGGCCTTTACTGCGGACAGCGACATTCTGCACTACGTTAGCGGTAGCTGGGCCAACGTTGGCACCCTCCCCAATTCTTCGCACATCCAAAGCGTAGCGATGATCAGTGCGGCTGAGGGCTGGGCGGTAGGCGACGCTAGTTTTGAGCCGGTCATCTTCCACTACACCACCGCTGGGGGCTGGCAGTCAGTCACCCCCCCGCTCGGTGCTAGCCCGCTGAACTCGATCACCATGCTCAGTGCCACGTGCGGCTTCGCAGTCGGTCTCAACTCCACTATCCTCGACTACAATGCTGGCACCTGGACGCTCGTCACCCTGCCTGTCGGCCACACCGTCAGCAATCTCTACGCTGTCTTTGCCCTTAGCCCCACTGACGTGTGGGCCAGCGGCCAGTCGGGGGTCTCCTGGCACTATGATGGTAGCAGTTGGACAGAAGTGGATGTGGACACCGGCAGTCAGGCGATCTACGCAATCTGGATGTTCGGCCCCAACGACGGCTGGGCGGTCGGCACCGCCGGGGTGCGGCTGCGCTACACTGGCACCTGGGCGGTTGACCGCAACGCAGGGGCGGTTGGCGCACTCAACGACCTCTTTGGCTATAATAATGGTAGCAACCAGTTGTGGGCGGTGGGCGATGGCGGCCTCCTGGAGTTCTACAACGGCACAAGCTGGCTGAGCTTCCCCACCCCTCCCGCTCGTGGCGGTATCATCCCCGCCCCTTACCACAGCGTCAGCCTGCTCTCCAATACCGACGGTTGGGCTGTAGGCGGTATCTCTGCCTTCGGCTCGTCCAGCGGCGAGATTGACCACCTGACCAGCCTCGGCGGCGTGCCAACGTGGGTACGCTATGTGCGACCGAGCAACACGGTCTTCCCTGGCGAACTATATGGCGTAGACATGGTGAGCAGCAGCGACGGCTGGGCGGTCGGCAACAACAACGTGATCTTCCACTACACTGGCACAGACTGGAACCAGGTCAGCTTTACCCCCGCCAGCGCAATCATCTACCGGGCAGTGGACATGGTGAGCAGCAGCGACGGCTGGCTGGTTGGCGACGGGGGGCGCATCCTGCACTATGACGGCACAAGTTGGGCCAGCTACACTAGCCCCACCGCCAGCACTCTCCACGCGGTCAAGATGGTGGGCGCGAACGAGGGTTGGGCGGCGGGCGCGGGCGGCACTATCCTCTACTACACTACTACCACAGGCACTGGCGTGTGGAGCGTCAGCCGCACTGGTGGCAGCGACCTCTATGGCCTCTCGATGTACGACCGCAGCAACGGGGTGGCGGTCGGCGCGAGTGGCAGCGGGCTGCGCTACAACGGCACAAGCTGGCTGGTGATCCCCGCTACCAACGTCCGCAACCTCTACGGCGTGAAGCTGACCAGCCCCACTTACGGCTGGGCGGTTGGCGAGTCCGGCCAGTTGCAGGAGTTTAATGGCAGCGGTTGGAGCCTCTACTACGAACTGCCCGCCTACTTCGATCTCGGTGGTATCGACCTGCTGACCCCCAGCAACAGCGATTGGGGCTGGGCCGTGGGTGGCTCGACCGGCAACAACGGTGGGCCAGCTTTCCTTGTCATCTCCGGCCTACCCAATCAACTCACCCCCACCCCTACTGCTACCGGCACTGCTAGCAGCACGCCAACTGCTACCCCTACTGGCACTATTACCCCACCGGTAACCAGCACACCCAGCAGCACGCCAACGCAGAGCGGCACGCCCGGCCCAACCGGTACGCCAACCACTACGCCGACGGTAACAAACACGCCTGGCCCGACTGGTACCCCGACGATCACCAGTACGCCTGGCCCGACTGGTACGCCGACCACTACGCCGACGATCACCAGCACGCCGCTGCCGACTGGCACCCCAACGGTAACAAACACGCCTGGCCCAACTGGCACGCCAACGCTGAGCAGAACGCCCGGCCCGACTGGCACGGCCAGCAGCACCGCAACGCTGACCAGCACGCCGGGCGCAGGTGGCACGGCGACGCTGACCAGCACGCCCGGCGGCATTGGCACGGCCACCAGGGTGCCGACCGCATCGCCGACCAGTTGCGGCATCAACTTCCCCGATATGCCAGCTAACAACCCCTTCTACTACTACGCGCACTATCTGGTTTGTGCCAACGCGATCAACGGCTTCAGCGACGGCTTGTTCCACCCAGAGCGGTTCGCCACGCGGGGTGAGTTTGCCAAGATGTTGGTGCGAACCTACAATTGGCCGCGTACCACCCCGACCAGCGGCCAGAGCTTCGGCGACGTACCAGCGACAAGCATCTGGTTCGGCTACGTCGAGACCCTGAAAGGGCGCAGCATAGTGCAGGGCTATGATGATAGCATGACAGGTCAGCCCTGCGCCACCGCCGCCGTCAGCTCGCCTTGCTACCTCTCCAACCGCACGATCACCCGCGCCGAACTAGTCAAGCTGGTGGTCACGGCGCGAGGCTGGCCGCGCAATACAACCGGCACCCCCTTCTTTGCCGACGTGCCGCTACCCTACTGGGGTCGCGTCTGGATCGAAACCGCACGCAACCACGCCGTGATCAGCGGCCAGCCCTGCGCTGCTGGCGGTGGCACCTGCTTCCGCCCCAACGACCAGATTCGCCGCGATGAGTTGAGCAAAGTCCTGGTTCTTAGCGTAGTCAACGACTTGTTGGGCCGACCTTAGCAGGCTACCTGCACCCAGCCAGCGGCATAGAGCGGATCCGCAGATCAGCAGCCGTGAGCAGTTACCATGCTCCGTCCTGCCCTGCGTGGTCAGAAGTTGACAAGCGCGGCTAAAACGTGTATCCTTGCCCGGTAAAGCAGGCGGTGAACACCATGCCTGATCATGCCATTTTACATAGGAGAATAGCAAAACATGGATGTCAGAGTAGACAGCGGCGCGGCGACTGCGCTCAAAGCCGATGCCCTGATCGTCGGTCTCTTTTTCGGCCAAACCGAACTCAGTGGCGCGCTAGCTGATCTAGACAAAGCCCTTGACGGGGCGATCAGCGAACTATTGGCGAACAAGGAGTTTAAGGGCGCACGCTACGAAGCCGAGATGGTGTTGACGATGGGCAAACTGGCGGCGCGCCGCGTGGTGCTAGCTGGCCTGGGCAAAGAGGATCAGTACAGCAGCTACTACATGCGTACCTGCGCCGCTGCTGCTGCCCGCTCTGCGCGCAAGAAGGGCGCGACCACCCTCGCCATCCACTTCCCCACGGCCCCCGACACCCACGCCCAGGAAATGGCCCAAGCCCTCACCGAAGGGGTCGTCATGGGCCTGGTTGATCCTGACATCTACAAGTCGGACAACGAAGATAAGGTAACGGTCACTGCCCTCACCATCTTGAGCGGTGCAGGAGACAGTGCCGCTGCCAGTGAGGGGGTGCGCCGGGGCAACATCATGGCCGAAGCGAGCAATCTCACCCGCAGCCTGGCCGAGGAGCCAGCCAACGTAATGAACCCAGTGCGCCTGGCTGCCGAAGCGCGCAAGGTGGCCGAGCAATACGGGCTGGAGATTGAGGTGCTGGGCCGCGCCGAGATGGAGGAGCGGGGCATGGGTAGCATCCTGGGGGTCGCCCTGGGCAGCGTCACTGAGCCACAACTAATCGCCCTCAAGTACATGAAGGGTGGTGCGGGCGCAGAGACGGTCGCCCTCGTCGGCAAGGGTATCACCTTCGACACTGGTGGTACCAGCATCAAGCCCGCTGAGAATATGCACTACATGAAGTACGATATGTGTGGGGCGGCGGCAGTGCTGGGCGCGATCAAGGCTATCGCCGAGTTCGGCCCAGCCGCCAACGTGATCGGCGTAATGTGCTGCGTAGAGAATATGCCCGGTGGGGCAGCCCAGCGGCCCGGTGATGTGGTGCGCGCCAGCAACGGCAAGACGATTGAGGTGCTGAACACCGACGCGGAAGGCCGCCTGGTGCTGGCCGACGGCATCGTTTGGGCGCAGAAGCTGGGCGCAAAGCACGTGGTAGACATTTGCACCCTGACTGGGGCCGCCGTGATCACCCTGGGCCACGCCGCCACCTGTCTGCTTGGCAGCCCCCAGGTGTGGGTGGATCAGGTCAAGCGCGCCTCCGACGAGTCGGGCGAGCGGGTCTGGCAACTACCGATCTTCCCCGAATACCGCGAACAACTAAAAAGCAACATCGCAGACCTCGCCAACATCGGCGGGCGGCCCGCAGGCACGATTACTGCTGCCGTCTTCATCCAGCAGTTTGTGGAGGACGGCAATAGCTGGGCGCACCTTGATATCGCTGCCACCGCCTACAGCGAGCGCGACCTGCCCTATCTGCCGCAAGGCTCCTCTGGGGCTGGTGTCCGTACCATGACCAATCTAATCCTCGATCTCGCCAACGGCAAGTAACCGCTCGCCGATCTAGCAGAGCAAGCAGGGCAATCGCTGGCGTACCTTCGGGTGCGCCACTTTGTTGTTGGAGGGCCGATCAGCGTGCCAGTGACCATCCTTGCCTTGCGCCGTCTGGCCGAAGCCGCCCTGGGTGATTACGACCTGGTGGGCAGCCTGCGCCTAGTTTCGCGGCGCAACAACCTGATCTTCCGCCTGACTTGCGCGGCAGGCGACTTCGCCTTGCGTGTCCACGACCCCTTCAAGCGGGGGAGTGGCACCCTTGAGCAGGAGCTTGCCTATGTCGGCTCCGAACTCGCCTGGCTGCGCGCCCTCAACCGGGACACCCGGTTGGTGCTACCGCGCCCTGTCGCCAACCGGGCAGGAGGGTTGGTGACGCAGGTAGAGGTGGAGGGGGTAGAGGGGACGCGGAACTGTTCGCTGGTAGCCTGGGTGGACGGCAGGTTCTACGACAAAGGCTTGCACCCATGGCACCTGGAGCAGGTGGGTGAGATGACCGCGCACCTGCACGACTACTCGCGCAGCTTCGTGCCGCCAGCCAGCTTCGAGCGCGGCCACCCGGACGGGCTGGACGGGCCAGCGGGGGAAGCGCAGTTTGCTCCGCTGCACAGCGAGGTTGAGGCTGCTGCTGCCGCCGTGGGCGGTGAGTTTGCCGCCTACTCAGCCTCAGCAGGCAACCTGGTGCAGCGGGCGATCCGCCGCATCTGGGCCGACCTGCGCGAACTGGGGGCTGGGCGCGAAGTCTACGGCCTGATTCACGCTGACATCCACCAGGCGAATTACCTGTTCGCGGGGCGCGCCAGTCGACTGATCGACTTCAACAACTGCGGCTTTGCCCACTATCTCTACGACTTCGCCCCGATCTTGCACAATCTGCTTGATCGCCGCGACTACCCTGCTCTGCGGGCGGCTCTGCTGCGTGGCTACCAACGGGTGGGCCACCTGCCCCCTGACTTTGACCGCTACCTCAAGAGCCTGTTGGCCCTGCGGAGCCTCTCAGTTGCCCACTGGCCGCTGCTTAACCCCGATCACCCCTACTTCGCGGGCAAGCCGCAACTAGATTTGGCGCGGGGGTTGGCTGAAGTAGCAAGGTACATGGCTGCGTTATTCATCCTCGCCCCACTTCGCCTCAGCAGAGCGGTCGCCCAACGCACTGACGTAGCGGCTGACGGTAGCGGGTAGCGCATCGAACGGTTTGTTAATCATGATGGTCTGGTTGCGGTCAGGGCCGACCGATACGATGTCCAGCCTCGCCCCGATCAACACTTGCAGGCGGTTGAGGTAGGCCCGCGCATTGGCGGGTAGCTCCTTCCACTCGGTCACGCCACTAGTCGGGGTCTGCCAGCCGGGTAGCTCCTCGTAGATTGGGACGGCCTTGAGCAGCGAAGCCACATCGCTCGGCATATATTGCACCACCGTGTCATTGATCTGGTAGGCGGTGCAGACTTTGATCGTCGCCATGTCATCTAGCGCATCGAGGCGGGTAATCACCAGCCCGCTGATGCCGTTCAACCGTGCTACATAGCGCGCCGCTACGCCGTCGAACCAACCAACCCGCCGTGGTCGCCCAGTGATGGTGCCATACTCGCGGTGGCCTTCGCCGCCCTGGTTCCGCAGGTAGTCGGCCTGTTCGCCCTCAAGCTCGGTCGGGAACGGTCCCTCACCGACGCGGGTGCAGTATGCCTTGTAAACCCCCACCACGTTGTCAATCGCATTCGGCGGCATTCCTGCTCCCAGGCACGCCCCACCCGCTGTTGGTGAAGATGAGGTGACGTAGGGGTAGGTGCCGTAGTCGATGTCGAGCAATGCACCCTGCGCCCCCTCTAGCAGGATGTTGTGCCGTTCGTCGAGGGCGCGGTGGATGACAAGGTGGGTGTCAAGGATGTGCTTCCGCAGGCGATGGCCGTAGTCCACGCACTGGAGGTAGATGTGGTGGAGGTCGAGCGGCTGTTCGCCGTACACTTTGGTCAGCAGTTGGTTCTTCATGTTGAGGACGAAGGAGAGCTTGCTGAGGAGGGTCTCCTCTTGCACGAGATCGCCGACGCGGATGCCAATGCGGGCTACCTTGTCCTGGTAGGCCGGGCCGATGCCCCGCTTGGTGGTACCTACCGATTGGCCGCTAGCAGCACGGTTGGTCTCCTCCAACTGGTCGAGCAGTGCATGGTAGGGCATGAGGACGTGGGCGCGGTCGCTGACCAGCAGGCGGTTGGTGGGGATGCCCCGCGCCTCAAGCTCGGCCATCTCACCCAGCAAGGCAGCCGGGTCAACTACCACGCCATTGCCGATCACTGCGATGATGCGGGGGTTGAAGATGCCAGAGGGGATCAGGCGCATCTTGAAGGTACCATGCTGGTTGACGATGGTGTGGCCCGCGTTGGTGCCACCCTGGTAGCGCACTACTACCCGCGCCTGCTCGGCAAGCAGGTCAACGATCTTCCCCTTGCCCTCGTCGCCCCATTGCGCGCCGATGATTGCCACGACTGCCATGCTTGCCACTCCCGCCTCTCGTTTTGACCCTCACTGCTGCCATTCTGGTCAATTATAACACAGACGGCCTGGCTGGGCGGGAGCGGCTACTTGACCACGTGCAGGGTGCCGCGTCTCTTTGGCGTTAGCTTGGCGGGCGGCTTCGCAGGCTCGGCGTGCTGGCCGTTGCCATTGGCAGCACTGCTGCCGCCGTTGCTGCTACTAGGGATAGCATTGGCAGGCGGCAAGGCGTTCTTTGGCGGGCGGCCCCGTCGCTTGCCGTTGGGATTGAGGGTGATGATGTTGCTGCCGCGACCTTGACCGGACTCCACCTCGTGGGAGGAGCTAGCGGGCTGACGGCTGCGCCTCGGCTCATCTGGGCCAGAGCCGGGCAGTTTGCGCGGGCGGCCACGCTTCTTCTGCTCTGGTTGAGCGGGGCGACAGCGGGCGGCTGCCTCAGCCTGTTCGACGATGAAGCCGACCGATTGGGCCAGTTCGCTGGGGTCTAGTAGTTCGCTCGCGTCCATAATCGTGTAGTGGTAGCCCTGCTCGGTGAGGAACAGTTGGCGGTTAGCGGCGAAGTCCTGGTCGTTGCTGTCGCGGGTGACGATGCTGTAGAAGTGGGCGATTTGGCCGTCCTTCTTCGGGCGCAGGATGCGGCCTAGCCGTTGTGCCTCCTCCTGTCTGCTGCCGAAGGTGCCACTCATCTGGATTGCTACGCTGGCATCGGGTAGGTCGATGGCGAAGTTTGCCACCTTGCTGACCACCAACACCTTCACCTCGCCGGTGCGGAACTGCTCATACAGCACCTCGCGCTCAGAGTTAGGGGTCTTGCCAGTGACGAGCGGCGCGCCCAGCAAGTCGCTGATCAGCTTCAACT
>JBBROH010000138.1:0-11723 GCA_038229595.1 Chloroflexia bacterium
CCTCATAAGTGGTGACCAACTCGCGGTTTGCGTCGGCAATGAGGGCAACCCGTGGCTGCGTGGCAAAGTAAAGCGCACCGCCGCCAATAAATGGCTCCAGGTAGCGGCTGTAGCGTGCGGGGATGAGGGGCAGCAGGTGGCCGACGGTCTGACTAGCGTCGTCTACAGTTCCACTGGCATCATCCTCTATGGCTACCCACTCGGTACCTATGCTGGAGTCGATCCCTACAGCTACGTTGGGAACAAACCGACCCTCAGCCGTAGCCGCGACGAGGGACACACTTGGCAGCCGCTTGCACTTAAGGGATCAGGTAACTTTAGCCCCAACTATGACCAACCCGATACTATCTACTCCAACAACTGGATCAGCGAAGACGGCGGCACATCTTGGCGCAGCCTGACCGTTGCGGCGGGCAAGGAAGACTTTATCCTCTATGCCCCGCCAGGCACAAGCAACCTGCTCTACGCCTATAATGAGACTGCCATCTACCGCTCAACCGATGCAGGCCGCAGCTTCCAACCGATCCCCTTGCCAAAAGGTCTCAGCACTATCACCCTTTACCGCTTCTACCAAGACAGCGTCTACATTGCCACCGGTGACCCCTACCGCAACTATCAAAGCTACAGCTTCTACGCAACAAGCATTGGCGGTGATTGGCAGTCACTGGCTGATGGTCTGCCCCAAAGGGACAAGTACCTGGATGTAGGCATCTACGACGTAGAGAAGTTGAGCGACGGTCGCGTGTTGGCTGCGACCACGGGCGGTCTGTTCTACCGTGAAGGCGGGGCAGCTTGGGTGCAGGCGACTGGCATCTCGACTGACACCAGCGTGACCGAAGTTGCTCCTGCCGGGGGTGCAGGCAATACTATTTACAGCCTCGGCGGCCGCACCTTGCCTGGCAAGAGCAACGGCAGCTTCGCCGTAAACGACCGCCCTGCTCCCCTTTACACCCTCTACCGCTCAACCGACGGCGGTCGGAGCTTCGCCCCGCTTGCCACTGACCGCACCTACCAACAGGTTGGCAACTCCGAGCGCAGGTTGGAGCTTGACCCCACCAACCCCAGCCTTCAGTTCGCCTACAATCCAGAGGGCAAGTACGCCAGCAGCGGCTTGCCGATCTTGTGGCAGAGTAAAGACGGCGGCGCAACTTGGACGGGACTTGATCCTAAGCTAGTCGAGGGAGCGCAGATCGACTGGCTGAAGGTGGATGGCAATTACCCTGGACGTGTCCACCTGATCGACAACGGTGGCAACGCATACCGCTGGCAACCGCAACGGCAGTGCCAACCGCCACTCCCTTGCCCGCGACTAGTACGCCGACCGGATCGTTCGCGCAGGCTTCAGGCCGCGCCCCCAACTTCATGCTCACGCCTCCGTCCAGCCCACCGCTGGCACCACCCAGCTTGGTACAAGCTCCGGCCCAGAGCAGCGACGGACCGCTAGTGCCGATCCTAATCGGCGTGATCGGGCTGCTGGTCGTGGTGATCGGGGTGGGCGGCTTCGTGGTCATGCGCCGACGGCCACCAACCGGGTAAGCGTTCATCCTGCCCATTGCGGGCAGGTTCTTTGGCACTGCCAATGGTACAAGTCAACCTAAAGTTAAACAAAGGAGCGTGTGATGCAGCCAGTACCAGCCTTGTCCTGTCCCCAGTGTAATGATCTCAGCTACGTGCGTAAAGCCAGCGCAGTAGTCGAGGAAGGTAGCAGCGAAGGGGTGACTAACTCCCGCACCACCTTTGGCGGGGTAGCCTCCCAGGGCTTCTTCGAGCCTACGACCACTTTTGGCGGTAAGGCCAGGACCACCACCACGTCGTTCGCCCAGACCCAGCTGGCTAGCAAGTTGTCCCCGCCACCTCCCCCAGCCCCTCCGTTTGGGGTTGGCGAGCTGCTATCCCTGGCCGCTGTGCTTGGCGGCATCATCGTCCTCATAGGCATCTTTGTGCCAGCCTTCGTCTCCAACCTGCTCTGCCTCGGCTGGTTCGGGCTGCTGGCCTTGATGACTGCTGCCTCTATCAGCGGTAGCAGACGCACCCGCCAGCAACTCGTCCCCCAGTGGCAGCACGCACGCGGGCGGTGGGACTACCTGTACTACTGTGCCCGCTGCGACGGCGTGTTCATCCCCGGCGATCCGGTCAGCGGCGGTCAGTTCGTGCCTGCCAGTGGGATGCAGCAGCTTCTGCTTGCTGGTTACATCCCTCCCCTGCTGCAAGCCCCCAAACCGTAATTAAGCAGCGCATCCGGCCAGCCTTGCCTACAGCTGAAGGAAACCGCCCATGCCCCGCATCTTCGACAACATTGAGGCACACTTCCTCCCTGCTTTGCAGGCCGCTTTGCAGGCTGCCGATCACGCCGACATCTGCACTGGCTACTTCAACCTGCGGGGCTGGGACAAGCTGGACGCGGGGATCTCCCGCTGGGGTGGGGGGCAACAGTGTCGCCTGCTGCTCGGTATGCTTGACAATGCGGGTAGAGACCTGCGCCGGGGTGGGTTTGACCCAGGCTTGCTACGGCGCATGGTAGCCGAGCGGATCGGTGGTCAGCTACTCACTCAGGGGCAGCGCACCGCTCAGGACAGCGCGTTGCTGCGCCGCTTTCGGGACGAACTGCGCTCCGGCAGGGTAGCGGTGCGCTTTGCCTACCCCGAAGAAGAACACACCAAGCTGTACATCGTCTACGCTGCTCAGGGTATAGCTACCAGCTGCTTCCTCGGCAGCAGCAACCTGACCCATAGCGGGCTAACCAGGCAGGGGGAGACGAACACGGAGATCCTTGACCAGGCCGCCTGCGCCGGGCGGGTGCGTTGGTTCGACGGCAAGTGGCAGGCGGCCCTCGACATCCAGGCCGAACTCGTCGCCTACATCGAGGGTCAACTTACGGCTGGCCCCGCCTCCGCTGCCTACCTTCCAGGGCGGCCAGCTTATGCCCCAATTGCGACTACCTACTCCCTTCCGCAAGCGGTGGCTGCCAACCGCCGGGCCAACGAGCAGATGTTGAACAGAGCGCACCAGGGGAGCGTCCGCAGTTGTCGCACTACGCTCAGTCGGCTGCTGCTGCTCCTGGTGCTGCTCGTGGTCGCCTGGTCGGTGGGTAGCGGCCTCCGCAGCCAGCCATCAGCCAATCAGCAGGCCAGAGCAGGTAGCAGTCCGGTGGCGGCGTTCCCGACCGTGACGGCCAGTAGCCTGGGGCTGAACCCCACTGTAGCCGCGCCGCCTAAGCAGGTAGCAGCCCAGGCGACCGCTGTAAGCACAGAAGCCATCGTGGGCAAGATGCGGGGTCAAAGGCTGCTGGTACACGTCAAGCCAGGCAGGGGGGCCAGCGTCGTGGAGTGGTTGAACGAAGGCGTGCGGGTGCGCCTACTGCCAGAGCAGGCAGTCCAGAGTGAGGGTAGGCTCTGGCAGCACATCAGCACTGCCAGCGGCAAGACAGGTTGGGTGGCAGCCGATTACCTGGTGATTCGTCCATAGTTCAACCAAGAGGAACGGCCCACTAGGGGCCGCCCCGTCCTAGAGTGGTGAGATTGCACCATTTCTCTGACCAGTAGTACATGATAGTACAGAATGCTACTGAGCAGCAGCAACCAGTGGACGCAGCAGATGAGGATTTGGTTCCGAATATCCACCTCTGCCAGTGGTTCACCCAGCGGGAACCAACCTGCTGCGCTAAGGAGCCACACACCTAGGAAGCTGATCACCGCCAGTGCGCTGCTGATGTAAGCCTGCTTGAGCAGTTGCTTACAGATAGCGTAGGATTGATCTCATCTCAACTTCCCCTCAGCACTACCTTCCGCTTGCAGGCTAGGTATCTCCGCCACCAGCCGCACCATTGTTTCGCTCAGTTGGCAGGCAATGGCTGTCAGCCGTTCGCTGATGGTCGGCGACTGCCAGGAAAGGGTAGTGAGGTCTTGCATCGAACTAGCAATCTGGCCGGTTGCTCGTCGCTGCTACTCGGTGGAGCCGGAGATTTGATACGCTTCCCTCAACCTCAAGAAGTAGCACTATCCTATCTTGGCACGTACAGCGACGTTGCTGTCAGCGTAGTTCATCACAGCACTATTGCCCCAGTTGGGCAAGCAGTGGCTGCTAGCACTTAGTAATTATCTCAAAAGGGTTGGCTTTGTGCTTGGCAACTACAAAGGCTTACGCACAAGCGCATTGCTTTTGAGATAGTTACTTAACATCAGCAGTTGATCCAACACCACCTCCAGCTCATCCAGGCGACGCTCGGCGAGGAGGTCGGCGGCGCGGGTGCAGAGATAGAGTGCGCCCTGGTTGCCATTGTGTTGCAAGGCCCAGCCGTAGGCGGTAAGTATCTTGGGCGCATAGTGCCAGAGCAGCCGTTGGGGATCGGCGGTGAAGTAGTGCAGCAGCCTGTCGGCCAGTTCCAGGGCTTCGACATGGCGGCCCATTCGATGGAGAACGACGAAGGCACTGCTCTCGCTCGCGGGTAGGGCAATGCCAACCAGCATCCCTGTGGGGAAGAGGAGCTGGCAAGCCATCAGTTCCGAGCCACGCTCGATGTGTTGCCAGACCTGCTCAAGCAAGTATTCGATACCCCAGGGTTGCTTGCTGTTCGCTCCATCGGTATCTGTTGTGCTAGGGTCGAACATCTCGTTCCCCCTTCTGTACAGGGTTGCTGCTGCGGCCATCAAGCCTCGCGCCCAAGTTGGTTGAGCAGACTCTGCGGTACTCCTGCTGGCGGCCAGGCTCCGGCTTGCCGATGCACCGTGAAATCTACATCCCCCAGTCCCAGGTTGGTCAGCCAGGCGTAGAGGTCGCCCTCTCTCACTTGCCCCGGCAGCTCTATGCGGATGCTGGTGCAGAGGCCGCTCAGGTAGCAGGCCGTCAGGTGGATCAGCTGGCCGCCCGGCAGCAGGTAGTACCGCCGCTCCAAGAGGACGAAGGGGCGCATCCGTTGCGGCACCTCCTGGTATGGCTGCTGGGCGGCCAGCATCCTCGCCGCTACCTGCTCCGTGCTGGTGACGGCGATTTCCAGTTGCGTAATGCTGATCTGCGGTAGTCCGACCATGCTCACCCTCCTACTTCTTTCTCGATGCTGAACGCCACCCCGCGCACGTTGACCGAGCGTTGCCGCGTGAGCAGGACATAGAGCCAACCGGCCAGGCTCAGCCAGCAGGTAAGCGGCGAGAGCAGCGCGTCCCACCACGCACCGGTGATGCCGCCGTAGAGCAGGTTCGTCCCCCAGATGCTGAAGAAGGGGTAGCTGAACCTGCGCTGATGCTGCCAGGCACCGTAGCCAAGCAGCACCATGCTGACTGCCTGCACCCCGTAAGTGGGGATCGGCGAGGCGTAGAACAGGTAGGGAACCGAGAGCTTGGCCGCCAGCATCTGCCTCGTCCACCGCTCCCACCAGCTACGCAGGCTGGCATAGCGGTTGTAGACCGGCACGATGCCCACCTGTACCAGCTTGTGGCCCGTACTCAAGACGGCTCGGCTGACCGCCACATCGTCGGCTAGCTGCTGCCAGTTCTCGGTCAGGGAGGCGTAGCCGCCGAAGCTGCGGAATACCGCGACCCGCATACTGCTGAGGTTGCCACTCATTACCCGCCCCTGCCCCTGCACCGCACTGTCGAGGGCGAGTAGGCCCATGCCAGGGCTGAAGGCCATCGCGTCAGGCAGGGCTGCCCACTGCTTCGCCCCTACGTAGAGCGAGTAGGAACCGACCCCCCCTACACCTGCATCTTCGTAAGCTGCCGCCACCTGGCGCAGTAGCTTGGCCGTCACCAGCGAGTCGCTGTCGCTGGTCAGCAGCACGTCTTCGTCCCTCGCCTCACCAGCCAAAGTCTGCCAACCCACCATCAGGTTGTGGACTTTACCAGTAACGTGGGTAATGTTCGGGCTGGCCTCGACTACCCGCACCAGCTCGCCATATGATGCGGCCAACTGGCTGATCCTTTGCAAACCGGGGTCGCCCTGGTTAGTGACAATCAGGACGCGGGCGTTGCCGTACTTCCTGGCAGCAGCGAAGAGGCGGTTCATCAGCCGCAGCTCGTCCCGCTCGTCGCCAGGGTAGGCCGCTCCCCGGCTGTCGCTCTCGGTGCGGTAGGGGCGCAAGATGAGCAGGCGCAGGTGGTTGTGGATTGCTTCCGGCGCGGCGATACGGCGACGCAGCAGCAGGTAGCCGACGATGCCAGCCAGGTTGATCGCCCAGCTGAGAACCAGCAGGGCGTTTGCCAGCCAGTTACCTTTCTTCATCGCTGCTCCCATCCAGGGCGAAGCTGAGGCCGCGCCAGCGCACCGTAGTTTGCTTGCGGAACGCCACGTAGCTCCAGGCGGCCAGGGTCGGCAGCGAAGAGATGGGGGAGAGCAGCGCATCCAGCCAGGCTCCGGTCAGGGCGCAGTAGGTGGCGTTGATCGCCCAGTTGGCAGCGAAGGGGGCAGCGTAGCCCCAACGTCCGCTCCGCACGCCGTAGCCCAGCAGCAGGATGCTGACCAGTTGCGCTCCATACGTCGGCGCGGCGTAGATGTAGAACTTGTCGGGCTGGGCGAGCTTGAGGCCGAGCATGATGCGTGTCCACCGCTGCCACCAACTGCGCCAGGAGCTATAGCGGTTGTAGACGCGGATGCCCCCGACCAGGGCGATGCGCTTGCCAGTCGAGAGCACCTTCTGGGCGGTCGCCACGTCGTCCACCAACTGCTCCCTACGCGTGTAGCTGTCGAAACCACCGAACGCGCGGTAGACCGAGGCGCGCAGGCTGAGCAGGTTGCCGGTCATCTGACTAGGCCCGCGCAGTTGGGAGTCGAGGGCCAGCAGGCCGATGCCGCCGATCACCACTGCGGTGTACATCCGCGCGGGCCACTCCACCCCCGGCGCGTACAACATGTAGCTCCCGACCCCCCCCACCGCTTGGTCTGCGTAGGCGGCCACCACCTGGTAGAGGAGGGAGGTGGTGAGGTCGCTGTCGCAGTCGCTGGCGATGATGATGTCCTCGTCCCCCACCTCGCCCTCTACCGCGCGCCAGGCCAGCTTGTGGTTGAACATCTGCCCTGATGCCGTACCAGGTGGCATCGGGGGGGCTTCCAGCACCCGCACTAGCGCGCCGTAGGGGGCGGCCAGCACCCTGATCTTGGCGAGGCCGGGGTCGGCATGGTTGACAGGGATCACGACCTGGGCGTTGCCGTACTCCCGTGCGGCGGCGAAGAGGCGGCCCATCAGCCACAACTCGTCCGCTTCGCTGCCTCGCACCAGGCGACCGTCGCCATCGCGCTCGGAGGCGTAGGCGCGGATGATGTAGAGGCGTAGGTGATTGTCACGGATGCTGGGGCTACTGATTGCCCGCCGCAGGGCGAAGTAGCCAGCGAGGGAGGCGAGGTTCAGTAGCCAGGCGAAAGCGGCGAGCAGCCGTGCAATTAGGATCATCCCCGCACCTACCTCTCTAAATGGCGGCTAAGACACCAGCCAGCCTGCTGGTACCATTAGTGCGCTGCACCATCTTCTCGTTGAGCGCGGTGGCTTGCTGGTTCAGGAAGCTGCTGAGGGTAGCTGACTGCCTGGTGACGGCAGCCAGTTCGTGGATCGACTCGGCGATCAGCTTGGTCGCCCGCTCCTGCTGCCCAGTCGCGGTGACGATCTGGTAGCTGGCGGCGGTCGCCTCGTTGATCTGCTGCACCAGACCGCTCATCTGTGCGCTGGTCTGCTCGCTCGATTGCTGGCTCTGGCGTACCGAGGCGAGGGTCTGCTCCGCCCCCAGCAGCATGGTCGCCACCGTCTCCTGCATGGCAGCCACCAGGGTAGCGATGTCCCCCACCGCCGCCCCCACCTTACTCGCCAGCTTGCCCACCTCGCCGGCGACAACCGCAAACCGCTTGCCAGCGGCCCCCGCCCCTGCTGCCTCGATGGTGGCGTTGAGCGAGAGCAGGTGGGTCTCATCCGCGATCTCGGTGATCAGCTCCAACACCCGCCCCACCTCGGTGGCTCTACGCTCCACCTTGTGGGAGGCCTGCTGCATCTGCTCGCCCGCCTTGAGCGCACGGTTGAGTTGTTCACGATCCTCGCTCAGGCCTAGCCGCGCCGTTTCTCCTTGCTCACTCGCCTGCTCGCAGACTTCGCGCACCCGCTGTGCAGACTTAGCGATCTGGTCGGCAGCGGCAGAGAGTTCGGCCACTTGGGTACTGACCTGGCCGGTGGCCGAGGAGGAGGTAGCTACTACCCCCTCCTGCTGGCTGCTGCTGGTCATTACCACCGCCGCCAGCCCTGCCGCCTGGTTGCTCGTTTCTTCCTCGCGCTGCCTACTCTCCTCCAGGGCTAGCAGTTGCTTACGCACTTCCTCCTCGCTGCTCCGCGCTCGCTTGGCGGTTGCTTCCAGGTTGCGGGCGAAGATCGAGAGCAGGGTGGCCGAGATCGCTGTAGCCGCCGCCACCACCAGGTAGGAGTAGAGGGCGAACGGCTCGCTCTGGCTGAAGTAGTAGGCAGCCAGGTAGGCGAGCATCGAGAGGGCCGCGACTATCGGGATCGCCCGCCAGTCGATCAGCACCCCGGCCAGGGCAATCGCCACCCCATAGCCGACTATGGTCACATCGGTCGGCGATTGGTTGAGCGCGAAGCTGGTGAGCAAGATGATGGTCACGCTGGCAAAATACTTCGCCAGGGTGAGTTGGCCGAAGTAGGTGGCAACCAGGATCACCACGCCGCAGCCAGCCCCAGCCCCGAACAGGATGCGGCTGAAGAGGCTGTCGGCGATGATGAAGCTGCCGACCAGCCCCAGGGCCAGGGTAATGATGCCAAGCACGTACAGGAAGGTACGGGTGTTGGCTTCGGTACTGTCTTGCAGCGGCTCGTTCGTTTCCACTCTTTCTTTCCCCCTCTAAAGTTGATTCTCTTGGGCGACGAAATCGCCTCGACTGTACATCTGCTTGGTTACTTCCGCACAGGCGAGGATGTAGTAGTGCAGCAGCCCCAGCGGGTTGTCCTCGCTGCGCCCCCCGCTCGCCCCGCAGAGGCTAGTCAGTTGCTCGTTGTAGTTAGCTAGCTTCGCCGCCACCTCCTGCTCCGCTGCGCTGCGGCTCTGGTTGCCTGCCAGGAGGAGCAGCGCGTTGGGCTTGCCTTCGCCCTCGTCCTTGCCCCAGGTGGCGCGGTCGTTGTAGAGGCGCAGGATCACCCCCAAGAGGTCGCGGGCGGCGGCGGTCGCCCCCCATAGGGAGGTGGGGTCAGGCAAGGCGGCGACGAGAGCGGCGGTGCAGAGGTCGCCGCAGATCGAGGTGCGTCCCACCTGGATGTACTCGGCATAACTCGGCTGCACATGAGCCAGCCGCCAGGCGGTCTCCTGCCGCATCGCTCGCCCCGCCCGCCAGAGTTGGGCATCGAACAGAGCCGCACCCCAAGCCTCGTCGCGGCTGGCGATGCGCTGGCGCAGCGGCTGGATCGTGGCAGCGAGGTCGGCGAGGGAATAGTCGAGGCCGGGGACGGTGGTCAGGGGATCGTGGGCCAGGCCAAGGTCTGGGTAGTCCTGGGGCAGCACCTGGGGCAAGACGAGCCAGCACTTCAGCAGGGTAAGCAAGTCCTCGGCATAGCTGAGGCTGGGGCAGGTGTCCATCACCTCGTCGAGGGCGAAGACCCAGCCGATCAAGTAGGCAGCGGCTTCAGCGTGAGTAGACCAGGCGGAGGCGGGCAGGGTGTGGACGGCAAAGTACGCGCTGGCGGTCGGGCGGATCACCGCGCCGAAGGGGGCGAGTTCGCTTCCCTCCAGGTAATCCGTTACCTGCTGCACCGCCTCGGCTGCGTCCTTAGTGGTCGACAAGTTGCTCTCCCTGGTACGCGCTGGTACCGGCTGCCGCTTTGTCCCTGATCCGCTCGGCCACTTCTGGCAAGCAAACCGTGAGCAACTGTTCGCGCACCCGCCCCACGCTGCCGACCAACCAGAAGTGGCGCGGTTCCTGGCGGTCATCCTCGACGAAATCAGCCACCACCACCCCCCGCTTGAGGTAAAAGAGCATCGTCGGCTTGGACACGCCGACTTTGCGGGCTACACTGGCTACCGAGCAAATCTGCATGGGCCTGCTCAAGACTATCCTCCTTAACTCACCCCCTCATTGTAGCACTCCCTTTACGCTTTGGCAAGGGTTGGCTACCAGCCAAAGGTACTACCAGGGTTGGGCTGAAGGTCATACTCAGTTTTGGTGAAGTAATGGTAAGGTTGCCTGCCACGCTCCCGCCAGCGGCACCACCACCCTCACCCTGGTACCGTTTCCTGGTTCGCTCGCCAAGCTATAGAGGCCACCGAGTTGGTGGCTGCGCTCGGCCATACTGGACAGGCCCACCCCGCTGCTCCCCCCCTTCGCCTCACCATCGAAGCCGCGTCCCTCGTCCGCGATGGTCAGGTAGAGTTCGTCGTCCTCTACCTCCAGAGCGAGGGCGACCACCCTGGTGCCGCTGTGCTTGGCCGCATTGTGCAAGGCTTCCTGGGCGATGTGGTAGAGGCCCGCTTCGACCTCGGCAGCCAGCTGCAGACCGCTCAGTTGCGGGTCCAGCCGCAGGTGCAGTTGCCAGCCTTGCTCGGTCGCCATGCGCTCGGCCAGCTTCTGCAAGGCGGCGGGCAAGGTGTCTTCCAAGAGGGGCAGGGGGCGTAGGTTGAGTACGGCCTGGCGCACGGCCCGCAACCCCTGCTGGGCAGCCTCCTCCACCGAGGCAACGCGCCGACCGATGGCAGCGAGGTCGGGGGTGGGGCGGGCGAGCAGCGCGCTCGCGGCCTGGGCTTGCATGAAGGTGGAGCCGACCCACTGGGCCACGCTGTCGTGCAGGTCGCGGGCGATGCGGTTGCGCTCCTCCAGCACCGCCACCTGTACGGTTCGCTGCTCCAACTCACTGCTGGTTTGGGCCAGGCTGCGGGCGAAGATGGTGAGCAGGGTTGCCAGGATCAGGGTGGCGGCGGTGGTCACGAAGTAGTCCTCCAGGCTCTGCTGCCCAGCTGGGCTGCACAGGCTGGCGAGCAGGTAGCTGCCGACGGCGGTCAGGGCGAGGGCGGGTACCACTCGTGCGCCGATCAGCACGGCGGCCAGGGCGATGCTGACCACGTAGCCGAAGCCAGCGTTGCTGCTGCCGCTCTCGACTACTGCTGCGCTGGAGAGGATGATCAGCGCGACGGAGGAGAGGTAGCGAGCGACGAGCGGGCGCAGGTAAGCAGTAAGCAGGATCAGCAGGCCAGCGAGGACGGCGGCCAGGTAGATGCTCGCGCTCAGGGCGGTGGTGGTGTAAGTCAGCACCCCCAGCAGGCTGGCGAAGATGGTGACGACCCCGACCAGGGTGACGATCACCTGGCTGTAGTTAGGCGGCTTCGGTAGGGGTCGGGTGTTGATTGGCATCGCTTGCTCCTCCTGCTTTGGTGGTGGCATTATAGCATAGCAGAGTAGTAGGCTATTCTGACTCGGCGGGCCGCCTTCAGCTACTCTGCTGCTGGACGGTACGGCGCAGCACCTCGCTGGCGATAATCATCCGGGCCGCGTAGCCGTCCCGCCGCTGCCGCCACCTGGCTGGCGGGCAAGTGCTGCCCAGCAAACTCCAGTACCACGTCCATGGTGAGGTCAATGCGCCGCACTGCCTCCGTCGCGCTCGCCCCACTACCGTCCGCGCAGGTTGGTGAGCAAGCAGCAACTCAGCCGAAGCGCAGCCCCACCTTGCTGCCAGCGATGCCGCCCAGCAGCCTACCCACCTCGCCGCCCCACCGCTCGGCCAGCGTGCAGCTAGCCGTCGAAGGCGGCTGCCAGAGCAG
>JBBROH010000139.1:0-11203 GCA_038229595.1 Chloroflexia bacterium
CTAGGGCGCGCCAGCGGGGACAGTAAGCAGCGGGGCTGAGTACGCATTAGATTCGTATGAGACAAGCCAGCCCCGGCCACCAACACGCATCTTCCAGGCGCAAAACGACGTTATATAAGCGTGTCCTTCTTTGACACCCTCATAGCATGGGTGTATAATATCGTATGACTAACCCTGTTTAGCTTGAAGGGTCATGAGCTAGACTTTTCTGGCGGCGAAACACGCCGTCTTGCGGAGGTTCCGTACCAATGGGCGATAACAGCAAGCTAACCAAGAATCTCTTTCTCTATGCAGTGATCCTAGTCGTGGCCTTTGCCGCAGTGTTCGTCTTCTTTAGTCGTCCCGAAGGGCGGAACGTCACGATCAGCCAGGTGGTGAATGACGTAAAGAAGGGTGATGTTGCCAAGATCAGCTACAGCCCTGAAGAAGGGGTGGCGATGACCATCCTCTATCGGGACGGCCAAAAAGCAAGCACCAACCGCGAACCCAACAAGAGCATAGCCGAATATCTGCTGTCGCAAGGCGTGCCACAAGACAAGTTGCCTGCAATCGAGGTGCAGGGAGTATCGCCCTTGTCGGGCCTACTTGGTACGCTGCCCTTCTTGTTGATGATGGTGGTGCTGGTGGGGGTCTTCTTCTTTATGATGAGGCAGGCCCAGGGCAGCAACAACCAGGCACTCAGCTTCGGCAAGAGTCGGGCGCGGATGTTCATGGGCAACAAGCCCAGTGTCACCTTCGCCGACGTAGCGGGTGCGGATGAGGCCAAGCAAGAGTTGGCCGAGGTGGTAGAGTTCCTCAAGTATCCTGACAAGTTCGCCGCTCTTGGGGCGCGCATCCCCCGCGGTGTCCTGCTGGTTGGCCCTCCAGGTACAGGCAAGACGCTGTTGAGCAAGGCAGTAGCGGGTGAAGCGGGCGTACCATTCTTCAGCATCAGCGGCTCAGAGTTTGTGGAGATGTTCGTCGGCGTGGGCGCAAGCCGCGTGCGCGACCTCTTTGACCAAGCCAAGCGCAATTCCCCCTGCATCGTCTTTGTTGATGAGATTGACGCGGTAGGTCGCCAGCGTGGAGCCGGTCTCGGTGGTAGCCACGACGAGCGGGAGCAGACCCTCAATCAGATTCTGGTGGAGATGGATGGCTTCGATACCAGCACCAACGTGATCGTGATCGCCGCCACCAACCGCCCTGACGTGCTAGACCCCGCCCTGCTACGCCCCGGTCGCTTTGACCGCCAAGTAGTGCTGGATCGCCCCGACGTGAAGGGCCGTGAGGAAGTGCTGAAGGTTCACTCCCGTGGCAAGCCGCTGGAAAAGAGCGTCAGCCTGGAAGTGCTGGCAAAGCAGACCCCTGGCTTCAGTGGGGCCGACCTTGAGAACCTGGTTAACGAGGGCGCGATCCTGGCCGCCCGGCGCAACCGCAAGACGATCAGCAACAGCGAGCTTGAGGAAGCGATTGACCGCGTGACGATGGGGCCGGAGCGCAAGAGTCGCGTCATCTCTGCCCGCGAACGCGCCATCACCGCCTACCACGAACTGGGCCACGCTATCGTCGCTCGGATGCTGCCCAACGTCGAGCCTGTCCACAAGATCAGCATCATCTCTCGTGGTATGGCTGGTGGCTACACCCGCATCCTGCCCAGCGAAGATCAGTACACCATGACCAAGAGCCAGTTTGAGGACAACATTGCCTGGGCAATGGGCGGCCACGTCGCAGAGGAGCTAATCTTTGGCGAAGTGACGACCGGCCCCAGCAACGACATCGAACGCGCAACCGGTATGGCCCGCCGCATGGTCACTGAGTTTGGCATGAGCAAGAAGCTCGGCCCGGTCGCCTTCGGCAAGAAGGAGGAGATGATCTTCCTCGGTCGCAGCATCAGCGAGGAGCGCAACTACTCCGACGAGGTAGCGTACGAGATCGACAAGGAAGTACGCCGCATCATTGATGAGGCTTACGAGCAGGCCAAGAGCATCTTGACCGCGCAGAAGGCCAAGCTGATCGAGATCGCCGCCGTGCTGATCGAGCGGGAGACCCTGGACGGGGAGGAGTTCGAGGCTCTGTTCGATGGGGTGCCACGCCCGCAGCGCAGGCCGTTCCTGCCGCCGAACATCAATGAGCCAGTGCCAGCCAACGAGCTGCCGAAGCAGGAGCAGCCCGCTGCATTGCCCAAGCTGCAACCGGGTGGTGCAGCCGCTGCCAGCAGCAACTACGAGGGCTAACCGCCCACCGCATACGCGAACAACGAGCCGGGCAGGAGCAATTCCTGTCCGGCTTTTTGTTGCCCCCGCTCTTGACAACACCAGGCAGGATCGCTATAATTGCTATTGAATGAACGGACATTCATCAGGAGAACAATGCCGAGGACAGAGCTAGCTAACGAACTGATCCGCGAGGAGCGCAAGGCGCAGATCGTGGCTGCGGCAGGCAAGGTATTCGCCCGCAAGGGGCTGACCGACACCCGCATCGCCGATATTGCGGCAGCGGCAGGCATGAGCCAGGGGTTGATCTACCGCTACTTCGCCAGCAAAGAGGAGGTGTTTGCCGCCCTGCTCGACCAGGTGATGGCAGCAGGGCGCAGCATCACCCAGCAATCGCTCACCTTCCCCGGCACTCCTGGGGACAAGCTACGCTGGTTCACCAGCCGCCTGCTGCCCTTGCAGTACATTTACCCCGAAGGCGCGCTAATGACCCTGCACGCCCTGGTCAACGACAGCGTACCCGCACCAGTGCGCGAGGCGGTGATCGCCTACATCAACGAGGTGCAAGCGGCTCTGCGCCAGATGATCAGCGATGGTCAGGCGGCAGGGCAGGTTGCCGCAGGCGATCCACAGCGGCTAACCATCCTGTTGCTGGCGACCTTCCAGGGGTTGGCCGCAAGCATGGCCTTCCTGGATTGTGCGCCACGCTGCCTGCCCGACATTGAACACGTCCTCAACGTCCTCAAACCTTAAAGGAGAACAACATGGCTTATCTGCACGTCGAACAGGGAGCAACCATCAACGCCCCCGCTGCTGACATCTACGCCATCATCAGTGACTACTGGAACGGCCACCCGCGCATCCTGCCGCCCGAAGCCTTCAGCGACCTTGTGGTGGAGCAGGGCGGAGTCGGTGCTGGCACTACCGCCACCTTCAAGGCAAGAATGGCAGGCACAACCCGCATCATGCGGATGCAGGTGGAGGAACCACAACCGGGCCGGGTGCTGACCGAAGTCTACCCCGACACCGGCATGAGAACCAGCTTCATCCTCACCCCGCTGGATGGTGGCAAGACGCAGGTGAAGATCACCACCGACTGGCAAGTGGGTGGCATCGGCGGTTTGATCCAAAAGCTGGTCGTACCGGGGATGCTGAAGAAGGTGTACATCAGAGAGCTAGCCCTGCTAGCCGAGGTGGTGGCCGAGCGGCAAGCCGTAGCCTAGTGGGCTACTGGTCACGCCTTGAAGCGCAGCACCGACAGCAGGCCGCCCCCTGCGCTCGCCTGCATTTCGTAGCTGCCGCCCAGGTCGCGCTCTACCAGGGTTTGGATGATCTGCAAGCCGAGGCCGTGGCTGGCCGAGGGGTTGAAGCCGGGGTCGAGACCACGCCCGTTGTCGCGGATTTCGAGTAGCACCTGCTGAGGGTCGGCTCCAGCGTGGCTGGCCTGCACGCTGATTGTGCCGTGCTGCTGGTACTCGCCACCTCCGTCCAGGCGGTCGAGCGAGAAACCGTGCAGCAGGATATTAGAGAACAATTCGGTGAGGGCGAGAGCGAGCAAGGTCGCCTCCTTACTGCCCACCATGATTTCGCCCGCTGCAATCTGCAAGTCAACCTGCATCCCGGCTGGCTTCATCGTCGAGCTAACCACGTCGAAGATTTCCTTCGCCAGAGCCGCAAGGCTGGTGCGGCCCACCTCCTCACGGTTGAGCAGGTCGTGAACGGCGGCAATGCTGCCGATGCGGGCTACGCTCTCACGCAGGATCGGTCCAGCCGCGCTGCCCTCCGCCCGCCGCGCCTGCATCAGGAGCAAGGCCGCCACCGCCTGCAAGTTGTTGCGGACGCGGTGCTGCAACTCCCGCAGCAGCAGCGACTTTTGCTCAAGCCCGCGCTCCAACTGGGCGTAGAGGCTGGCGTTCTCAATCGCAATCGCCGCCAGATCAGCGAAGCTAACGAACAAATCGCGCTGTTCCTGGCTGAACTCCTGAACCACCCTGGTGTAGATGCAAATACCACCAATCTTCTGGTGCGCGGTCGCCAGCGGCACACAGAGCAGCGAGCGGTAGCCTTCACGCAACATCAGGCTACGAATCTGCTCGTCGGGAATGCTCATGCTGTTGTCTAGCCAGCTCGGTACGTCGGCAATGTAGACCGGCGCACCACTGGTGATCGCCTCACCCAGTGCGCCCCAGCCGTAGGGCATCTGCAACTCGCGCACGTACTGCTCGCTCAAACCATAGCTGGCAACGATCTGCAAGGGGCCATCCTCGCCCGCCCCCGGTGCAAAGCGGAAAAGCGCGGCCATATCTGCCTGGGTCAGCGGCAAGGCTTGCTGTACGATCTGGTTCAGCACGCGGGAGAGGTTGAGACCAGCAACCAGGTTGCGCGAAATCCACTGCATCGTCTCCAACTCGCGCATCTTGCGCCCCAGCCGCTCGTCGGTCGCCCGGCTCAAGCGGGCGTTCTCAATCGCAATCGATATTTCGCCGCAGAGGATTTCGAGGAACTTCACCTCGTCGTCGGCAAAATCCCTATAGGCCAGCGTCTGCACGGTGACGACCCCGACCAGTTCGTGGCGGCCTTCGGTAAAGATCAGGATTGGCACGGCCAGGATCGAGCGGAAGCTCTCCTCACCCGCGTTCGGCACGTACTTGAAGCGGGCATCGTTCCAGGCATCGCGCACTGCTATGGGCTGGCCCTCCACCGCCGCCGTGCCAGTAACACCCTCGCCCAGGCGCAGCACTACCTTACCCACCGAGTCGCCGCGCAAGCCATCGGTAGCGCGCAACACCAGGTAGTCGCCGCCCTCATAGAGGAAGATCGAGCAGACATCCGTCTTCAGCACCCCGCTGATCGCCTGCACGGTGACGTTGATCAAGTGGTCGAGATTGCGGCTGGAGTTGGCGGCGGCGTTGATCTCCTGCAAGGCAGAGAGTTGGGCGACCTGGGCCAGCAGCCGCTTGTCGGTCTGCCCGCGCAACTCGCGGTTACGCAGGTTCAACTCGCGCATCGCCTCCTCCTGCGCGTCGATCATCCGCTCGCGGCCAGAGTCGTAGCCAGAGAGCAGACCCTGCATGATGTTGTTCTCCACCTCATCCAGGGTGGTCTGCCCTTCCTCAGCCGTGTAGCCATCGTCGCGCTCTACCATCGTTTCCTCTTGCACCACCTGGCGGAGCAGACGGGTGACAGCCAGACTGTGGCGCACAAGATTGCTCAGGCTGGCCCCATCTACCGCCAGCAACATCCCCTCCTGGTACATTGTGTCGCAGAGTTCCTCATACTGCTCGTGGCGCACGGCATCCACTATCGCCCGGTAGTGGTTGAGCAGGCGGGCGAAGTCGCTGCGGTCGCCGCTGATCGGCAACTCATCGGCAGCCTGGCTGCTCAGATAGGCGGCCCAGAGTTCGGCGAAGCGGTGGAACTTCTCGCTCAGGATATTAGCAATGGCAGACATAGACCCTGTCCCCTCTCCTTCGCACCCCGGCTGGGTGCAGCGTTGCCAGCTTAGACCCCACCCTTAGCTTGAAGAGAGAGGGACAATCGGTTATCATACGCTATAATTATAGCAGTCGGATCGTCGCCCTGTCTAGCCCAGAAAGAGCCGCCCTTGCTTCGCCTGCCCATTCAATTGACTAGCCGCCGCGACCTCGCCGAGGAGCAGGCGAATGAGACCCCGACTATCACCCAACGAGTGCCAGTCGGGGAGAGCGTGCTGATCTTCCTCGTCACCTTCGCCGTCCTGGCGGGCCTCAGCTTTCGCATGGTCAGCTACCTCAACCCGCTGACGGGCGATGAGCCTTCCTACCTGCTGACCGCGATCAGCATCTTGCAGGATGGTGACCTCAACGAATGCAACAACTACTACGATTACGACTCACGTAAGGTCTACCCCAGCTTCTACCATGAGGTTGCGCTGGAGGGGCGTTATGTAGCAAAGAGCGATCTGCCCGCCGCCTGGCTGGGCTGGCCGCCGGGGGTGCCGTACCCACTGCCGCCCCACCCCGCCCAACTGGTGCCAGCCAGCAGGATGTGCTATGTAGACAAGCCTGCCCAGGGCCAACAGGGTGGCTTCAAAGGGCGCGACAAGGAACTCTATTCTAAGCACGGCCTTGGCCTCAGCCTGCTGGTACTACCCGCCTTCGCCCTCGGTGAGCAACTGGGCGGCTACGACGGGATGCGGCTGGCCGTCACCATCTTCCTCAACCTGATCGCCGCCACCCTTGCCCTGAACATCTACCTGCTGGCGCGCGAGAGTACCCGCCGCCGCTGGCCCGCCTTCTTCACCTGGCTAGCCTTCACCTTCAGCGTGCCGTTGCTCGCCTACTCCTTCCTGATCTTCCCAGAGCTACCAGCGGGATTGCTGATCATCTATGCCTTCCGCCGCCTACGCCTCTGGCACAATAGCTGGCTGCAACTGCTGCTCACCGCCTCCAGCATCGCCTTCCTGCCCTGGTTGCACTACCGCTTTGTGCCAATCAGCGTCGGCCTCTTTCTGCTCTATCTCTACCAGCAGTGGAAGCAGCCGGACGGCCAGCGGCTTCGCAATGCCCTGCTACTCACCCTACCGAGCGTAGTCAGCGGGGGGCTACTCCTCTACTTCTTCTACGTGCGCTATCAGTTCCCCTTGCCGAATGGTAGCGACCACGCCGGTTCGTCGGACGTGGGTGGCACAGTCAGAGGGGCAGCGGGTATCTTCTTCGACCAGCAGTGGGGCTTGCTGATCGCCGCCCCGATCTACCTGTTTGCCTTCGTCGGCCTACTTTTCCTCTGGCATAACCGGATGAAGAAAGACCTGATCTGGCTGGGGGTGATCGCCCTGCCTTACTTCCTG
The DNA here is from genome assembly GCA_038229595.1 of Chloroflexia bacterium. Lineage (GTDB taxonomy): Bacteria > Chloroflexota > Chloroflexia > QHBQ01 > QHBQ01 > JBBROH01. The sequence goes on from JBBROH010000139.1 coordinate 7,021, forward strand.
GTGGTCGCAAACTACGCGCAGTGGTGGGGCGAATGGTGTCCTCCCGCTCGCTACATCCTCTCGCTGCTGCCCCTGTTCGCCCTCCCCTTTGCCGTCCTGCTCGACAACTTTGCGGGGGCGTACCGGCTGGCAATCGGCATCCTCTACGGCGCGCTAATGGCAGTCAGCGGGCTGGTGGTCTACGTCTTTATGGAACAGCCGCAGCGGATGTACAACCAGCCGATCACCCCAATGGCTAACGAAAGCAACCTGCTTGCCGTGCTTAGGCACGACACTGGTGTTGACCTCAGCAACGTGCTGCCCTCGTTCGTCAAGCCCTACTTCGCCAACTACTACGACAACAAGTATGGCACCCACTACTTTGGCGCGGCGGTCACCGAGGCGTGGGGCCACAGCCTGCTGCCGATCCTGCTCACTATCTTGTTCGCCATCGTGCTGCTGTTGTTGGCGAACTTGCAGGAGCTGGATAACCTACGCGCTTACGACTATGCCGCAGACATCAGCACCCTGGACGACCTGACCGCCACTGGCGACCTGCGCCCAGAGCGGCTGCCGCTGCTTGAGGCGGAGACCCGCAGCCGCAGCAGCCCCCACCCGCTGCCCCCCGATGCAGAACACCGCCGCCCTGCGCCCAACCCAGTAGCCCAGGAGGGCGAAGCCGAGAGGCGGCCCGCCCCTGGCCCCGCGCCGTTGGAGGGGGAGGCTGGGGGAGGTTGATTGCGTTGGCGGCTGAGCCAACCCGCTAGCCCCAGCCGTCGCTGCAACCCTGAACAGCTACAGCCTCACCAACTTTGTACTCAAATCCCCCTTTTGTGGTATAATATGAGGGGAGATTAGAAGGATGCCAAGCACAACAAGAGACAAGCTATATCGAACCGAGGCTATCGTCCTGCGCCACTGGCGGGTGGGCGAGGCTGATCGTGTGCTGGTGCTATATAGCCCCAACCTGGGTAAGTTTCGGGCTATCGCCAAGGGGGTGGCCCGCCCGACCAGCCACCTGGGGGGCCACCTCGAACTGCTGGTTCGCAGCAGGCTACAACTGGCGAAATCGAAAGGCGACCTCGACATCGTCACCCAGAGCGAGACGGTCGATCCGCACATGGGCTTCCGCGACGACCTGCGGTTGATCGCCCATGCCTCGGTGATCGGCGACCTGCTCGATAGCTTCACCGTTGACCACGTGGAGAACTACCCGCTCTATCGGCTGGTCAACGACACGCTCAACTGGTTGGGCCAGGCCAACGACCCAGACTTGCTCACCCTCTGGTATACCATGCAACTGCTGGGCTTCGTTGGCTATCGTCCCGAACTGAACCAGTGCCTTAGTTGCAATGCCGCCTTGCAGCCGAACGAAGGTAACGGCTTCAGCGGCACTTTGGGCGGCATGGTCTGCCCCGCCTGCGCTGCCAGCCAGCGGAGCGCAGTCAAACTCAGCCTGTCCGCCTTCAAGGTAGCCCGCCTGCTGCAACGCAGCAACGACTACGCCGAGGTTGACCGCGTGCGTGTGCCAGAGGAGGTACGCGGCGAGATCAAGCGAGCGATGGATGCCTACGTGCAGTACATCCTCGACCGCGAACTGCGTTCCAGCCGCTTCCTTGCCAGCACTCTGCCGAGTGCAGACTAACCAACAGGAGGAACCGCCCCGATGAGCTACGTGACCGAACTGCTTAGTACCAATGAAACAATCAAGATCGCTGTGCGCCAGCACATCTTTGGCCTGCTCAAGTACATCTGGGGTGCATTGCTGGGCATTGTGGCGATCATCGCGATAGTGATCATCTTCCCCAACCTCAATATTGTGCAGGGGCCAAACAAGGATTTGATACGCTGGTTGCTGCTGCTGCTGATCGTCCCAGTGGCGGTGATCGTGGCTAACTACATCCAGTGGGCCAACCGCCTCTACATCGTCACCAACTATCGGGTGATCCAGGTGCGCGGGGTAATCAACAAGTCCAGCTTCGACACCTCAGTGGAGAAGATCAACGACATCGGCATGGTACAAACCTTCTGGGGACGCATCTTCAACTTCGGCACGCTCGACCTGCTCAGTGGCAACAGCAACGAGGGCGACAATAAGATGGAGAACATTGACAGCCCACTGGATTTCAAGAAGCAACTGCTGGACGCGAAGGCCAGCGCGCTGGGCGAGGATAACGGCCCAAACCTCTCTTTCAGCAGACCCAACCAGGATCAGTACAACAACGCGCCTCCGCTGCAACGGCCAGTAGCTGCGCCCGCCCCGCTCCGCCAGCCGCAGCCAGTGGCCCCAGCCGCCGCTACGCGCAGCAGCAGTGCAGCCGAGGCTCTGCACGCCCTGGAGGAATTGCGCCAACAGGGTTTGATCAGCGAAGAAGAATATCAGGAGAAGCGCAGGCAGATTCTCAACCGTATCGCCTCGTAGGCCAACGGATAGGCAAAGTAGCAGGGGGCGCAGCGGCTGCGTCCCCTTTTGCATCGCAGGAGGAAAGATGACTGAGCTTTACGAACAGATACAGACGGCAGTTGACTACATTCGCGCGCGCAGTGGCACAATGCCCCGCGTCGGCCTGATCCTCGGTAGCGGCCTCGGTACGCTGGCCGACGCAATCAGCAGCCCTGTGACTATCGCCTACTCCGAAATCCCTGGCTTCGCGGTCAGCACGGTGGTGGGCCATGCGGGGGCTTTGGTGGTGGGCCAGCTTGGCGGCCAACCAGTGGTGGCGATGCGTGGGCGCATCCACTACTACGAGGGATATGATATGCAACAGGTGACGTTCCCAGTGCGTGTGCTGCGGGGGTTGGGGGCAGAGCTGCTGATCGTCACCAACGCGGCGGGCGGCATCCGTCCAGGGCTGAAGCAGGGCGAGATCATGCTGATCAATGATCAGATCAACCTGCCCGGCTTCAGTGGCGTTAGCCCCCTGCGCGGCCCGAACGACGAGCGGCTGGGCCTGCGCTTCAACGCGATGAACAACGCCTACGACCCGGCCTTGCGCGCTATCGCCAAGCGGGTGGCGGCAGAGCAGAACATCACCCTGCCCGAAGGAGTATACATGATGCTGGCTGGCCCCACCTTTGAGACCCCGGCGGAAGTCCGCCTGGTGCGCCTGCTGGGGGCGGATGCAGTAGGTATGTCCACGGTGCCAGAAGTGATCGTCGCTCGCCACGGGGGGATGCGCATCCTCGGCTTCTCTACGATCACTAACGAGGCGATCAGCGAGGATGGGACAACCAGCGAGGCTAACCACGAGGAGGTACTGGCAACCGCCAACCTTGTCGGCCCCCGCCTGCGTGCGCTGATCGAAGGCGTATTGGCCGCCTTGTAGCACCGCGCTAGCCAGCAGCTCAGCCCATGGGCGGTGGGTCGCCAATCGCAGCCCCAGATTGGTTGGGCGCAAGGGGATCGATCACCGGCGCGTAGCCAGGCGACGAGTCGGGGTTGGTGGGGCTGGGTGGCTCGTCGAAGGTCGGCCTCCCGTCGGGGTCGGGGCTGATTGGATCGTAGATGTCAGGCAGCACTGTGGGTGGCTCGTACTCTGGTTGCGGCACGCTGGTGGGGTCGTCATCGGGGTCGGGGCTGTAGTCGGGCATAGTGGGATCATCGTAAGGGTCGCTCATCCTGGTCTCCTCCTGCTAATGGGTTGACGAACAGCATTGCAAGCAGCGAGCCAGCAATCTACACGCGCTCAAGCCGCAGGTGCAGCACCAGGCTGCTGTCTTCGCGCACGCGCACGGCTTCGGAGACGGTCAGGCCCACCACCCACAGAACATCGCCGCCTTCGCCGTTGGCGATCAGCAGCGGCCAATGAGCGCGCAGGTGGGCCGCCACCTTCGCGTCTACCATCAGGTCTTGCAGGCTCTTGCTCTGCCCACTGAGGCCGAGCGGTGTCATCCGTTCGCCGCTCGCTCGCCCACGCAGAGTCAATGGCAGGGCTACCTCGCTCACGTCCAGGTAGGCTTCCCAACGGTCGGCGGTGATCGGGTTGAGCGGTGGCTGCACCCACTCGGCTGTCAGTTGCCAGCCGTTGAGGTTTAGGCAGGCGGGCGGCTCGAAGGTGACGGGGCTGCTATTGGTCAGCAACGGATAGCGGCGGCTATCCAGGGCGCGCAACCGCTCCTCCAAGCCCTCGCGCAGGCCAATGACGAAGCCCTCCACCTCGCGCTGCATGATCAGGTCGTGCGGCAGGTTGACACGGGCGCGGGC
>JBBROH010000140.1:0-11091 GCA_038229595.1 Chloroflexia bacterium
CATCGGCAACCGCGAAGGTGATGCCGAGGAACGCGCCGGGAGCCTGGTTGTAGCTGGCGTAGAGTTCGGCTGGCTCCAGGTTGAAGCCGCTCTCTGCACCAACCGGGGCGACGACGATCAGGCGGTAGCTCTTTTCGGCCCACTCGTAACTCTGGTCGTTGCGTAGCTCCAGGCCTAGTTGCTGCACGTAGAAGTCCAACGCCCGCTGCTGGTCAGTGACGTAGATGTTGATGCCCTTGATGCGCTTGATCATCTGTGTCATCTTAGCTCTCCTGACTGACCAGGTATTCGTTGCCGTCGGGGTCTTTGAACTGGAAGAACGTCCCCCAGGGCTGGCTCTCTACCTCGTGGCTGATCTCAATCCCGCGTGCCTTGAACTCGGCGGCGGTGGTCGCAGCGTTGTCGCAGTGCATCAGCAGGGGGGCGTTGCCACCCGCCTGCTTGCCGACCAACGCTGCTGGGGTGAGGGAGATGTGGGTGACGGAACCAGTGGGCGCAACCTCAACCCAGTTGCTGTTCTCGCCCTCGCCATAGCCGCCTGGCTCATCGAAAAGCAGTTCCATGCCCAGCTTGTTCACGTAGAAGTCAATCGCTTTGCGCTGGTCGGTGATGTAGATCGCTACTGCACTAAACTTGGTGATCATGTGCAACTATCTTTCTGCGCTTGTGGCGCGGTTGCCCTCAAGTAGCGCAGCCAGCCTACTGAGGGAGTGCTACCCAACCAGGGAGTACTGCGCGATGCGCCGCTGCTGGTCGGCTGCGCTACTTGTGAGCCTCATGCGCCTCTCTACGACGGCTGCTAGCAAGAGGAGGGTGAGCCAAAAGAAACAGGATACATCGCTGTACCCTGTCGTTTGGTTGTGGTTCAAGCAGCCTTGCGCTGCCGCTTGGGGGGGGCTTCGACCTTCGCCCGCGCAGTGGCGATCTGGATTGGCGCGTTGTCCCGGTTGCCCTTGAGCGGGCTGGTCGCTACTACTGGGCCATACGCTTCATCGTAGCCGAGGTAGAAGTAGTTGGGCCGCAGGTGGGCGGCAGGGCGCACGGTAATTTGGGGATGCTCGACCATCTCGCGCTCAGAGACCAGGCAGATGTTGGGCCGCACGCCGTACTTGAACTCATACCGCTCTATCGCTTCTTCGATCTTCTCTGCCGCCGACTTCTTGGCCGTGTCGTCATACCAACCGAGGTAAATCATTACTTCCTCCTATGCGGAGCGGCTCGCTGACCGCACCTGCGAATGGCCCTCAAAGGTGTGCGTGGCTACCTGCCGATCACCCGGTAGCCGCTGGGGGTGCTGCTCTTTACCACGGTAGCGCGGGGGGTGTGAGCGCGCTCATGTTCGTCGTACTCATAGAACTCGGCCTCCACGTAAGCATCGCTGGTGGTCGCCTGAGCGGGCGGCACGGTGATGCGAACGGGCTGGTGCAGACGTTGGGGCTGGGGGCGCACGCCAAACTGCGGCTGGCTGCGCTCGAAGGAGCCGTCGCCCCGTGCCTCACGGTGGCTAGCCCAGACCAGGACGATCATCAGCATGGGGGTGGCAGCCAGCCCACCAACCAGGATGCCGACCAGCACGGCCCAGGTATCGCTGGTGATCCGCAAGGCAGCTATAGTAGTGACCGTGATCGCACACAACGCGCCAATCACCGCAAGGTATCTTTTCATCTCTGGTTCGCTCTCTCTACTAAACTGCGCGTAGTTTGCCACGGGCTGCCGGGCGGTGGATGCGGGTAACTGCAACTGCTTGCTCCTGCTCATCATCCTCAAAGTCGTCTTGCACCGGGGGTCGCTTGCGTGCGCTCAGGTCGCGGGGGCGCATCTCCTCGCGCGGGGCTTGCTTATCGCGGGCCGCATCACGCTGCACCTTCACTAGCAGGCCGACTAGCTGGCGGCACTCACTGTCGCTGATCATGGCGGCCTGCATCCGCACCAACTCCTTGCCGATCACTACCAGCGCGTCACCCAGGCCGAGCAGCTTCTCTGCCCCGCTGCCGTTCGCCCCTACCATCTGGCGGGCCTCCTCTGCGTCAGCAGCCCGCAACACGACGCGGGTGCTAAAGTTGCTCCGCAGGCTATCGCCCATGATCGCGTCGTCTGGGCGGCGGTTGCCAAGCAGCACGTGGATGCCCACATCTGGCCCACGCTGGCAGAGGACGGTTAGTGCGTCGCGGAACTTCTGGTTGTGCTTGCTGAGGAGCGGCTGCGCATCGTCAATGGCAACCACGATGGTGGGGCTGCTGATGTTCTGCTCCTCGCGGTACTCAATGTGGCGGGCCAGCCAGCGCAGGTGATGCACTGCATCCAGCGCGTCGGTGATGATCGGGCGCAGGAGGTGGGGCAGACCTTCAAGCTGGCGTAGGGCGTTGGACTTGCCGTAGCTGTCGATCAGCAGCAGTTGCACTTCCTCTGGCGCGTTCGCCAGGGCCAGGCTGCTGATCATCGAGCGCAGCAGTTGCGACTTGCCACCGTTCGCCTGCCCAATCAGCAGCACGTTGCCAACCCCCTCACCGTCGAGGCGCAGGAGCAAGGGGCTACCGTCGGTGTCCAGCCCTAGCAGGCAGGTGTTACCCGGTATCTCGCTCTGGTCGCCAAACTCACCGCTGTCGAGCCGCTGGTAGAGGGGGAGCAGGCGCACGGTCGAGGGGTCGGGGCGCGGCACCTCTAGCACGGGCTGGCCGTTCTTGAGGGTCAGGCGGCAGGAGGCAACCCCCATCTCGCTGGCGATCTTCTCGGTCAGGCTGTTGACGCGGCTGCGCTTGACCTGCGGCGGCAAGGTCAAGTCGAAGGTAAAGAGGCGGGGCGAAACCACGCCACCATCCACCCGCGCATCAATGCCGTGCTGGTGCAGGACGTATTCGATTGTGTTGGCACTCTGTTCAAGTATCTGCTTCATCGTCTTTAACCCAGGCTAATTTGGTGTTACGCAGGACAGGGGCGGAGCGAAACGGAGGTGCTAGAAACTATGTTCTAACCGCCTGCCAAGATTATAGCACACTAGTTCGCGCAATGCAATAGGCAGACGCTAGAATCTTAGATGAATCTGAAAGCAATCTAGGCCCAAATCTGGGCTAAACAGGCCCAACCGCAACAGAGTACCCGGTTGCGCCCACCCGCCCGATCTGGTATGCTACGTCCATTATGGCAAACCTACGTTCCTCAATCTCGATTGCGGCAGGCAAGGGTAGCGCGTGGCTAACCCGACGGATCGGGCGCGGCGGCACCGCCCTCCCCGGCCTGGTCGCCAGCACGCTCGACCCCCACCTGATCGGCAAGCTGACCCGCAGCCTGCCACGCGGAGCGGCGGTCGTCACTGGCACCAACGGCAAGACGACGACCACGCGAATGATCAGCACCATCCTGCAACACGCAGAGTGGCGCGTACTGCACAACCGCAGCGGCAGCAATCTGATCCGCGGGCTGGCAGCGACCCTGGTGCAAGCGGCTAGCGTGGGCGGCAAGCTGCCCGCCGACTTCGCCCTCTTTGAGGTGGATGAGGCGGCGGTGCCAGCGGCGATGCTTGAGGTGCAGCCGCGCTTGCTGCTGTTCAACAACCTGTTCCGCGACCAGCTAGACCGCTATGGCGAGGTGGAGAACGTGCGCCGCAAGTGGGTGGACGCGCTCAAGCAGGTGCGGGTTGGCACCACAGTGCTGCTCAATGCCGATGACCCCGGCATCGCCAGCCTCGGCCTCGGTCTAGACTCCGCCACCGTGCTGTACTTCGGCCTCGACGACGAGGAGGGAGCGCACGATATGGGCGCACTGCAACACCAGGCCGACAGCCTGGAATGCCCCGTTTGCCGCACCCACCTTGCCTACGAAGCGGTCTACACCGCGCACGTAGGCCGCTACTACTGCCCTAACTGTGGCTTCAAGCGACCAACCCCGCACTTCCGCGCCCGCCGCGTACTGCTACACGGCACCCAGGGCAGCACCGTGCTGCTAAGTACCCCCGACGGTGAGGGCGAGCTTGCGGTGCAGGTACCGGGGCTGTACAATGTCTACAACGCCCTGGCTGCCACCGCTGCCAGCATGACGCTGGGCCTGACCCTGGCGCAGGTGCAGGCGGGTCTGGCCGAGTTCAAGGCGGCCTTCGGGCGGATCGAACGGATCGCAATCGGCGACAAGTCGCTGCTGATGGCCCTGGTCAAGAACCCGGTCGGCTTCAACGAGGTGATGCGGATGCTGCTTGCCAGCGAGGATCGTCTGCACCTGCTGATCCTGATCAACGACCTCTTTGCCGACGGGCGTGACGTTAGCTGGCTGTGGGATGTGGACTTCGAGTTGCTGACCAAAGCGCACGAGCTTGCCGCCGTCACCACCGGTGGCATCCGTGCTGAGGAGATGGCCCTGCGCCTCAAGTACGCGGGCGTTGATCCAGCCCTGATCAGCATCGTTGCGGGCGATGCACCGACTGCGCGGGGCAAGACCCACCTCTATGACACTGCGCTGGACAAAGCACTGGCAAGCACACCAACTGGCACGACCCTCTATGTGCTACCCACCTACACCGCAATGCTAGGCTTGCGCGAGGTGTTGGCTGAACGCGGGCTGGTCAAGCAGTTCTGGGAGGACTTATGCAGCTAAACATTGCGTTTCTCTATGCAGACCTGATGAACATCTACGGTGACCGGGGCAACATCATCACCCTTCAGCAACGCTGCCAGTGGCGGGGCATCGCGGTGACGGTGGACAGCCCGACAGTTGGCGATCCGTTGGATACTGAGAAGTACGACCTCTACTTCTTTGGCGGCGGTCAGGATCAGCAGCAGGTGGCGGTCTCTGCCGACCTGCAACGCGGCGGCAAGGGGGAGCGGCTAGCAGCAGCTCTGCGTGATGGGGCAGCCTGCCTCTCGGTCTGCGGCGGCTACCAGTTGCTCGGCCACTACTACCAGCCGCACAACAGCGCGCAACTGCCGGGCATTGGCTACTTCAATGCGACCTCCCGCGCCGAGGCCGACCGCTACATTGGCAATGTGGTGGTCGAGAGCGAAATGTTCGGCACCCTGGTTGGCTTTGAGAACCACTCGGCGCGCACTTACTTGCAAGACGAGACGATCAAGCCGCTGGGCCGCGTGGTCGTCGGCAAGGGCAATAACGGGCGGGACCGGTTGGAGGGAGCAGTCTACCAGAACAGCATTGGCTGCTACCTGCACGGCTCGGTGCTGCCCAAAAACCCTGGTCTGGCCGACTGGCTGATCGAGCGCGCCCTACACCGCCGTTATGGGGCCGTGCAGCTAGAGCCGTTGGATGACAGCGTAGAGCGGCTGGCCCACGAGGCGGCTATAATCAGGGCGAAGCAGACGAAGTGAGGTAGATGATGACAACCCAGAACAATACTGAGGCTGCCCGTTGGCCCCTCTTGAGCCTGCCTTCAATAAATATTCGCCAGGGCATCCCCACAGAGGTGATAGCTGAAATCGTCAGACGGATCGCGGTGCAGTTCCACCCACACAAAATAATCCTCTTTGGTTCCTATGCCTACGGTCAACCACGTCCAGACAGTGACGTTGACCTGATGGTGATAATGGACACTCCTGATCCTGTTGAGCAAGTGGCGGCCATTGCTGCCGCAGTCAATACCGATTTTGGTTGGGATTTGCTAGTGTACACCCCAGCAGGTTTTCAATACTGGCTAAAGGAGGGTTTTTCTTTCATCCGCAAAATAGCAGAGGAGGGGAAGGTGCTATATGAAGCCGACAACAGCTATCTGGGTACGGCTAGCTGAAGGTGACTACGCTGTAGCGGGTCGTGAACTAAGTGTAACAACAAACCCTGCTTATGAAGTGGTGTGCTACCATGCCCAACAGGCAGCAGAGAAGTATTTGAAGGCCTACCTTGAGGAGCAGAGGCAGCCAGTCCCCAAGACTCATGAGTTGCTAGACTTGCTTAGGCTGTGTCTCATCTTCACGCAGAACTTTGCTGTCTTGCACTCTCCGCTATCCAGCTTGAACAGCCATGACAGAATGTTTCGCTATCCCAGTCCTAACCAGGCAACGTTGGGGACTGCACAAACTGATTAGCAGAATGCTACTCAAGTAAGAGCCTTCGTCCGCAGCGAATTGGCTATCTAAGCCCAGCAGAGAAGAAAGAAGCGACGATGCAACTTGTTTCACTCAACGCCACCGACCAGGCGCAGCCAGTACAGATCAGCGACAGCCGCGTGGATCAGAGCGCGATCTACAAGCAACCCCAGGGCGAGGCTGTTTGGCTGGGGGCCGAGGGGCTGGCTAACGACATCCAGATTGACCGCCGCTATCATGGTGGCCCAGATCGGGCGATCTGCCTCTATGCGCTTGAACACTACCCCCACTGGGCGGCGAAGCTGGGCAAGGAGCTTCAGTACGGCGCGTTCGGCGAGAACTTCAGCAGCACAGGGCTGCTGGAGGATGAGGTTTGCATCGGCGACAGCTACCGCGTGGGCGAGGTGGTTGTGCAGGTAAGCGAACCGCGCGGGCCGTGCAACACGCTGGCCGCCCGTTGGCAGCAACCGAAGCTGGTGCGCTGGGTTCAGCAGCACGGCTCCACCGGCTTCTACTTTCGTGTGCTGCAACCAGGCCACGTGCGGGCTGGCGACGCGATCACTCTGCTGGCCCGGCCCGCGCATGGTGTCACCGTCAGCGACGTGAACCAGGCCATGTACAGAGCTAAGAGTGACCTGGGGGTGATCGAACACGCCCTCACCGCCCCCGAACTCGGCCCCGACTGGCGGCAGAAGCTCGATGAGCGGCTAGCCAACCGCCGCCGCAAGCTGGCACGAGCAATGGCAGGGGTGTAGAAGGAGCAGTTGGGCAAGAAAAGAGGTCGCACATTGCTTGCGACCTCTCTTTTGTGCTGCCACGCAGTACCTCTACCTGGTGTTTGGCTTGTCTGGCAGGTTGAAGTAGTAGGAGATGATGTTGCCCGCCGCTGGCACTGCGTACTTTGAGCCTTCCAGCACTGCGGTGCTGTTGTTCTCAGTCGTAATGTTGCGGCCACCTTCGATGAAGACGGTGATTGCGATCTGCGGGTTGTCATAGGGGGCGAAGGCGGTGAACCAGGCGTGGCTCTTGCGTACCCCCTTCACATCCTCTTCACCGTACTCCGCCGTGCCGGTTTTGCCTGCCAGGGCGATGCCCTTGTAGTTGATCCGCCAGGCGGTGCCGTACGCAGAGAGCGAGTTGCCCGTCACCGCCTCGCGCATCCCCTGCCGCACGAGCGCAAGGTTGGCTGCGCTAACGGGCAGTTGACGGATCACCTCTGGCTTGAAGTCCTTGACCACCGTCTGGTTGTCGCCGCTGCGTAGCTGGTAGACGAGAGTGGGGCGGTAGAGGGTGCCACCATTGGCGATAGCGGCGGTGGCGTTGTTCATCTGCAAAGGGGTGGCGGCCATGTAGCCCTGCCCAATGGAGCTAATCAGGGTGTCGCCCAACGACCAGAAGTTGCCAGGGTAGGTGCGCTCCTTCCATTCCTGGGTGGGGACGAGGCCAGGCTGCTCCTCCTCTGGTAGCTCAATACCTGTCTGCGCGCCGAGGCCGAAGGCGCGCGCGTAGCTGCTGATCCGCTGAATGCCCAGGCCGTGGAAGAACTGCAACTGGTTGGAATCAGGTGGCAGCCAGCGGGTGTGGTCGCCTGCGTCGTCGATCTGGTCTGGCCCGCCAAGCTGGTAGAAGAACACGTCGCTGGACTGGCTGAGGGCTTGCACGATGTTGATGTTGCCAAAGCCCCGCGTGTTCCAGTCGCGGTAGGTGTTGAACTTGCTGTTGTCCTGCGTGTAAGGTATGCGGATCGCAGGGGGGCAGAAGAACTGGTCGCTGGGGCTAACTACCTGCTCCTGCAAACCGGCAGCGGCCATGATGATCTTGAAGGTCGAGCCAGGCGGCTGTTGGTTGACTACCCGGTTGATCAGTGGGCTGGCGGGGTCGTTCCTCAACTCGTCGAACTGTCGCTGCGAGATACCAGCGGCAAAGAGGTTGTTGTCGTAGTCGGGTAGGCTAACCATCGCCAATACTGCCCCGCTTCGCACATCCTGCACTACCGCCGCACCCGTTCGCACGCCCGCCGCCGTCAGTTGCTCTTGCAGGTACTGGCGCACCTTCTGCTGCAACTTAGTATCGATGGTCAGGTAGACGTTGTTGCCGTCCATCGCTGCCGTTTCGGTCAAGACCTGGCTGATATGGCCGCTGCTGTCTACCACCACCTGCCTGCTCCCCTTGCGCCCACGCAACTGCGCCTCCAGGGCTAGTTCCAGGCCGCCCTTACCAGCCTTGTCGTCGTTCTCATAGGTAGGAACGTAGTTGGCGTTGAGGTCGTCAGGGTTGATCGTCGCCGCATTGTTCTGCATATCGTCGGCGGTGACGAGACCAACGTAGCCCAGCAGATGGCCGTAGAGTGCGCCCTGGCTGTAGGAGCGCAAGGGGTCGGCGACGATGCTCACGCCGGGTAGCTTGCTGCTCTGTTCAGAGACGCGGATCAGCAGGTCGGCGGCGATGCCCTCTTTGACGATCACCGGCTTGAGGCCATCACCCTGGTAGTGGAGGCGGTAGTTGAACTGCAACTCGCTACCGACGTAGACCCCAGGTAGCCCCTTCGCGTTGGCCCGCATCTCTATTGCGTCCATGTCGCTAATATTGCTGGCGATCTGGATTGGGCGGTCAATTGGCAGCGTGCGCCCAGCGATCAGCCGGGCGATGGTGGCTGCGTCGGGTTGGTTATTGAGGATGATCGCCAGTTCGTCGTAGAGCTTCTGGCGCGCTAGCGGGTCGGCCTCCAGATCGTCACCCTTGCCCTTCGTCGGCAGTTCGGCGGGGACGATGTAGGCGATGGTAGCTGCGCCGGTCAGGTCGCTCAACTGCTGCCAGACCCTTTCGCTGCCATCAGCCAGCAGCAGAGGGGTCTGTTTACCATCAGCCCGCTGCTTGACTAGCTGGCGAGTAAGGGCCGCTTCCACCGCCTCCGAGAGGTCGGTCGCCAACAAGACAGGATGGTAGGGGCGTTTGGGGTCGGCAGCCTCCATTATTTTGGCAATTGCTACCCCGCCGAGGCCGCTGCGTGCGAGACTGGCAGCGAGGCCGTCGTAGAAGGACTGGCGGGCCGTGGAGTCGGTCGGTAGCCAATACGGCAGCAGGTAGAGATCGGTAGTGCTGGGTAGGTCGGCATCGGTGACGGCAATTGCCTGCTCTGGCAGGTTGGCGACCAGTTGCAGGCCGTTGCGGTCGTAGACTACCCCGCGGCTGGGGTCGGTGTAGACATCGCGGCGGCGGTTGTTGACCGCTTGCGCCTTCCATTTAGCCGCATCTATGAACTGGACGTAGGCCAACTGCCCCGCCAGCACGATTACGCTGAGGACGAGGAAGATATGGAAGGGAGCAAGGTTTGGCGTTCTTCTCATCTGTTACTCCGTAAGGTAGTCAGGCACAAAGCGAGACCGGATCGCCGTGTTGCTCATTGCCACTCCGAAGGCAGTTGGGGGGCGAGGCGGCGGCTCAACCAACCAATCAGGCTGTAGAACAGCGGGGCGAGCAGGGTGTTGATCACTACGCTGGGCAACACCTGGCGTAGCAGGGCGGCGGTTGGGTTGCTGATCAGGAACGACAGGTTGACGAAGGCGAGCAGCAGCAGGCGGTAGAGCAGGGTGGCAAAGGCAGTGGTGGCTAGTGGCATGATCAGGTTCGCTTCAAAGATATTGTTCTGGCCGAGGCTAGCGGCAAGGGCGACGGCGATCAGCAGCAGACTGCTAACCCCTAGCAGGCCGCTACCGCCTAGCATCACTGCCGGTTGCAGGAAGTCGAGCAGGAGGCCGCCGCCAAAGGCCCAAAGTAGCCCCTCGCGCAGCCCACGCACTAGAGTGAGGGCGATCACCAGCACCAACACCAGATCGGCCTTCAGCACCAACTGGTTGACGCTGATCTCCTGGGTTTGCAGCAGGCCCGCCCCCAACAGGCTGGCGGCGAGGATCAGGTAGAAGAAGCTACTGCGTACCAATGTTGACCAGCACCGAGTTTAGCGTGTTGGTGTCTACCAATGGGTTGATCATCGCCTCCTGCTCCATGTTGATGTCCAGTTGGCGCACGATGATCACCTGGCCGAGCAGCAACCCCTTCGGGAAGGTGCCACCAGTACCGCTGGTGATGATCAGGTCGCCCTTGCCGACGTAATCGCCCTGGCGCACATGGGTGAGCAGGAGAGTACCGCCCTGCTGCGCGCGACCCTCTAGCACGCCGTCCACGTTGGTGCGCTGCACCAGCACTCCCACTTTGCTGCTCGTGTCGGTCAGCAGCAGGATGACGGCACGGTGCGGCTCGACCGCCTGTACCTGGCCGATCATGAAGCCAGAGGGCGAGAGGATCGCCATGCCTACCTTGACCCCATCCGCCTCTCCCCGATCAATAGTGATCGCCTGCTTGATGCCTACGGTGTCGTGACCCAACACCTGGGCGGGCAGGTTGAGCAGGTCGGGGCGTAGTTGCTTAAAGGCTAGCATCCTCCGCAACTCCTCGTTCTCACGGGCGTAGCGTTGGTTCTGCGCCTGCTCGGCCATCAACCCCTCGTTGACCTGTTTGAGTTCTGCGTTCTCGCTCTTGATCTTCTGCGCGTCAATCAGTGCGCCAAAGAAGCCGCTAACGTTGCTGCCTGCGTCGCTGACCGAGCGTTGCAGGGGGGCGAGTACGCCGCTGACTGTAGCCTGCAAGCTGTCCAGCTTGCGCCCACTGCTGAGCAGGATCAGCAGCAGGCTGACCCCGACCAGCAGTAGTAGCAGTACGACAGTGCGCCCGAAGCCGAGTGGCCGTTCGCCAGACGTTCTCATCGCGTGCGCTCTCTTTCTAGCTAACCAGCCTCTTAAGGTTAGTAGGGCAGTGACTCCTGCGGGCTAGTTAGTCTTGATCCGCCTGGTCTGGCTGGTGGCATTGAGGATTTTGCGGTAGGAGGGTAGGTCTTCTACGATGCGGCCCGTCCCACGCACCACGCAACTGAGCGGGTCATCAGCGACGTGGACTGGCATACGGGTCTCCTGCTGCAAGCGGCGATCCATGCCCTTGAGCAACGCCCCGCCGCCCGCCAGGGTGATGCCGTTCTCCATGATGTCGGCCACCAGTTCCGGCGGGGTCTCTTCCA
>JBBROH010000141.1:0-11016 GCA_038229595.1 Chloroflexia bacterium
GTAGCAGCCACCTGGGGAGCCAGGCGGAGAGCCTCGCGGCCCTGGCCCGCTACGAGCGGCTGGTGCCTGGTTGTAGAGCAAGGGTCAAGCTGCTGGAGCCAGGCCACTGCCTGCTACTGGTGGAGGGCTGGCCCTTGCCAGCCGAGTTGTTGACCGGGGCCATAACCGAGTTGCTGGAACGGCTAGACCTGCGCCAACTGGTGGTCAGTGCATCGCAGGGAAGTGCGGAGCAGTACGCGCTCGACTGCACCTGGCAGCGGTAGAGGGTAGGGTGGTATCGCCCGCATTGTACTACCGGCTGAGGTCAGCCTGGCCGACGCTGGGCGGCACCGAGAACTGCTCTGCCGCGCCTTGCAGGAAGCAGGTGGCGACCTGGTCGTGCGCTTTGAACACGTGCGGGCCGCCGCCAGCGATGCCGAAGTTGGTACGGCTGAACCGGCCAGCCCGCCCACCTCGCTGATGCAGCAGGTCTGGGAGGCCACTACCCCCGACCTTGAGCGGCTGGTTGGCGTGACGGCCTGGGCTATAGCTGGCTGGGGCAGTGCAGGCTGGCTAGGCTCCGGCGAGGGTGGCACCTCATCAGCCAGCTAGCTGGTGGCCTGGGTCGGGTGATGAGCCAACGGTACGGCGCGGTGGTGGCCGAGGTGGTCAGCGCGCTAGCGGGGAGGACGCTGTAGCTGCGCTTTTACTAGGCGGCTAGCACAAAGCAGCCAATTACACCATGGCTAGCCAGCCAGAGCGGCCAACGCCGCAGCCACAACTTGCTCCTCCTCAGCGGTACGTCCTACCTGCCAAAGCCGAGTGAGTCCCTCTGCTGACAGTTGCTGACGGACAAGGGTAAGACCTTGCTGGTAACTGCTCAGCCCAATCAGTGGAGTAGGCAAGCCAACAGCCTCGCAGATCACTGCCGCACAGCCAAATAGGTGGACCGCAGTCTCAGGCTGACCGAGTACCGCCAGCAAGCAGGCGGTTCCTTCCAGTGAAGCGGCAACCCCCCAGCGATCCTTCAACGCGCGGCGCATGGTCAGGCTACTGCACAGCAGGCGACGAGCCGTTACGTAATCTCCCTGGTGCAGAGTGACCAGAGCAAGATTGTTCTGGGCAGTCGCTATGCTACGCTCGTCGCCTAGACTCTGCCAAACGAGTATGCTCTCTTCCAACAGGCTAGCGGCACGGTCATACTCTCCCTGCTCCTGCGCTACCTTGCCCAGGTTGTTCAGCAGGCTGGCAATCACCGAGGTCGAACCAACCTCCTGCATCAGGGTCAGACTTTCTTCCAGCAGCCTGGTAGCCAACGTGTAATCGCCCTGGTATTCAGCGACTAGCGCAAGATTGTTGAGGATGGTAGCCTCGCCCCGCTTGCTGTGCAGGCTACGCCAGAGGGCTAGAGCCTGCTCGAAGGCTGCCCGTGCCTGCGGATACTCCGCTCGCGTCAAGTTTAGCAAGCCCAGCGCACTCAAGGTCCGGGCCTCCACCTCGGCTGGCACAGGGCCACTAAGGGCGCGGGCGGTGGCTAGCCACTGCTGCCACTCGCTGAAATAAGCGCGGATGTGCCAGAACTTCCACAGGGCGTTGAGCAGGCGCAGAGTCAATACCTTGTCGCCTCGTACCAGCAAGGCAGTCAGTACCGCCCGCAGATTGTCGTGTTCAAGGTCTAGGCAGGCGAGCCAACTTTGCTGTTCAGCTCCCAGCAACTTCTGTTCAGCCTCCTCAGCCAGGTTCAGGTAGTAGGTGGCGCATCGCTGCTGCACCGCTGCCAGCTCGCCTGCTGCCGCCAGCTCCTCCAGTGCATACTGGCGGATACTCTCCAGCATAGTATAGCGGGCCTGTCCCCCGCGTCGCTCCATGTTGACCATAGACTTGTTCACCAGTTGGATGAGGGCTTCCTGCACCATAGCTGGAGGCAAGTCGTCAGCAGTGCAGACCTGCTCGGCGGCTTCAAGCAGCCAGCCTGCAGCGAAGATCGCTAGGCGGCGCAAGACAGACTGCTCCCTACTCGCCAGTCGGCTGTAACTCCACTCTACCGACGCACGGATCGTCTGCTGGCGCGGCGGGGAGGTGTGGCTTCCTCCAGGCAAGCGGCAGAGGCGGTCAGCTAGACCAGCGGCGATCTGCTGGGCAGTCAAAGCCCGCACCTGAGCCGCTGCCAACTCAATCGCTAGTGGGATGCCATCCAGGTAGGCGCAAATCTCTGCGACAGCTATTACATCCCTAGCACCCACCTCAAAGTCGGGGTCTGCTGACTGCGCTCGCTTGACGAAGAGCTGGCTGGACTCATAGCGGTACAGTTCAGCCACTTGCATGGTTACACTGGCTACTGGCACACTCAGGGAGGGTACGCGGTAGGTGGTCTCGCCAGCAACTCCCAGCGGCTCACGGCTGGTTGCCAGGATAGATAGCTGTGGACAGCGGCGCAGCAAAGTATCTGCTAGCTCGGCACAGGCGCGGGTCAGGTGTTCGCAGTTGTCGAGCAGCAGCAGCACCCGCTTGCCGTACAGGTAGTCAGCGATAGTGGTGATTAGGAGGCGGCCTGGTTCCTCGCGTAGACCGAGGCTGGCAGCCAGCGTAGGAGGAACAAGGCCAGGCTCGGCTACCGGGGCCAGTTCGATCAGCAGAACGCCACCCGCAAAACTGGCAGTGAGGTTAGCTGCTACCTGCACAGCAAGACGGGTCTTGCCCACCCCACCAGTGCCAGTGAGGGTGAGCAGGCGGGTGGCAGCGAGCAGTTGCTCTACTCTGGTTCGCTCCTGTTCGCGGCCAACGAAGCTGGTGAGCGGCATCAATAGGCTGGTGGCTGGCAGTGCGGTGAGTGGGTTAACTACTGGTGCTGGTGCTGGTTCGGTGAGCAGATCGAGTGGGGGAGCCTGCCACTCTGCCTCACTGAAGGGGGGGCAGTCAAGCAAGGTGAGCAATTCAAGAGCCTGGGCGCGGGTGTGGATCGCTTGCCAGGCCGCTAGTGTCCGCACAATAGCCTGGATGTCACGCTGGCTCAGGTGCGTACCCTGCGCGCCATTGAGCCGTTTGGAGAGTT
Source organism: Chloroflexia bacterium (assembly GCA_038229595.1). Classification (GTDB taxonomy): domain Bacteria; phylum Chloroflexota; class Chloroflexia; order QHBQ01; family QHBQ01; genus JBBROH01. The sequence goes on from JBBROH010000141.1 coordinate 3,032, forward strand.
CAGCCGGACTAAGGGCGACTGCTGCTGCCAGGTCGCGCTGGGTGGTCCGCCGCTCATCCCCATAGGGCGAGGTTCGGCGGTAGAGGTCATGCACCCGCTCTCGAAACTCTTTCAAGTTACCCATAAAGCTCCTAACCTTTGTGTCAGTTCGTACTTTAACGTCATCCCACCCAAAATAGACAGCCCTACCTATCTTACCACAGAGCCTGCTGGTAGTCAATGCAGCTAGCTTCTTGTATAAGACCTCTTCATAAAACCTGAACACCGACCAGCTTTAGCGCACGTTGCGGGTGCATCAGGTTGCGGCGCGTCGCCGCTGCGATGTTGGCGGCTCCAGCCCGCCGCAGCAAGCCTATCGCCGTGTTGCGTAGGGCGGCCATCACTGCTGGCCCTCCCTTACGTACCTGGCTGCGATCTTCACCCAGGGTTTCGTCCCGCACGTAGTGTAGCCCATCCTCGATCTGGCAGTGAGCGCGACTGTAGTTCAACAACTGCTCGGCACTGGCCGTGGCTCGGCTGGTGATCAGATAACGTACTTGGTAGTGGTGCGTGCCATCCCCTGCCCACCACTCGCGTTCGACCATCGCCACTTGGCCGACAGGCGGCCAACGCAGATACTCGTTCAAGTCCCGGCTGGCGGGCAGCGTGGGAACTTCCCCCCGCTCATGTCCCTTGTTGGTCTGGCGGGCTACTTGCGGGGGTTGACTGGGCTAAAAAAGGGTCTGGAGGTCGGCAGCCAGGGTCGGCTGATTGGCCTTGACCACAAACAGGTAGTCGCCGCCTTGTTCAGCAATCTGGGTACACAGCTTGACTTGGGTAAACATGGCATCGCCCGTGACCACCTGAGCTTGCAAGTTGAGCTTGGCAAGCAGTTGGGGAGCGGCGGTGATCTCGTTCTCACGGCTACCAATTGCCAGTTGACCGAGGACACAGCCGCTCTGGTGAGCATAAGCAGCCAGCAGATAAGTACGTCCCTGATGCGGCGGCCCGCTACCGCGTAGCTCCTTACCATCAAGGGCGATGCCTTCAGCGGGGCGCAAGCCAAACTGCACGAACCAAGCAGCCAACACCTGCGCCAACTTGGCATGATCGAGGTCACGCAAGATGCGGAAGATGGTGGATACGACGGGCGGTTTGTGTGCGACAAAGCCGAGGGCGTGTTGCAGGCTGGGGTCAAGGTCACGGCCAAACTGAGCGATAGCATAGAGGGACTTGGCTCCACAAAGGACGGCAGTGACTGCCAAAGCCAGGACGGTGGGGAGTTGGTGGTGTTTACCACGATTGTCGCGGTGGTTAGGGACGGCTTGCAGGGCAGCGAGCAAGCTGGTCAGGGGTAGTTCAAGCGTCTTCATGGCCCTATTCTACCATCTCCCCTCTTTTACGAAGAGGCCCTAGCTTCTTGTAAGGATCGAGTGACAAACAAAGCACAACCTTTTGCACGCCGAAGCACAATCTTTTGCACATCGGAACATAACGATCTGAGACCCCGCTCTGCTATCATCGCTCAAGTAGCGACCATCACTAACTTTGGAAGAAGGGGAACAAGAACATGAAGTTCAAGCAGCTTTGGCATATTTTCTTCGTCTTGGCTCTAGTCAGCAGCATCAGCCTGGTACTCAGTCCAGCCTTGCCCACTCAGCGGCTGGCAGCAGCCGCAACGATCAAGCCAGCCAAGTCAACTACCCAGCGGCTTCAGCAAACCAATGCTCAGACTATTGAGGGTAGCCCGCTCCGTATTGTGGTCAACGACGACAGCAGCACTGCCGTCTACTACAACGGGGTTAGCCAATACTTCAGCAACTTCGCGCATGGCATCTTCGTGTGGGACAACGGTCAGGTCTACGGCCCAGGTCAGGTGCCAGCAGGTAACGCCGTCAACCCCTGGACTACGGTCAGCAACGAACTGAGCGGTGCTGGCACCGCTACTAACCCCTGGGTGGTGCGGACAACCCTGCGGGCGATCACCATAGGGCTGGTGGTGGAGACCAGCTACGTCAACGGCGACCCCTTCCTCAACTACACCTTCCACGTCTCCTCGCCCAGCTATATGTCCTGGTCACTGTTCCACGCCGCCGACCTCTACACCGACGGTGACGACCAGGGGTTGCCTTATGTTGACCCTACCACAGGCGACATTGGTGGTACCAACCCCAACAGCAACTTCTATCAATTCTTCCGCCCGCTCACCCCTGCCACCTTCTTCGAGGAGAACGGCTACCACGACATCTGGGCTGCTATCGGCAGCAGCACTGCTCCTGGCCCAGGGTTCCTCAACCGCGTCAATAACAGCCTGATCGATAATGGGGCAGGGCTGCAATGGAACGGGCGCGGCAACGCGGTGATCCGCGACCTCTCTGTTTTCAACAGCCAACCCACTCTCCCTTGCAGCCTGAGCGACACCGTTCGTGGTGACGACCGCTTCAGTGCAAGTGTTACCCCCGCTAGTTGCGCGGGTGATGTTGATAGCAACATCCAGATCGGTCGCTACTACGGCCCAACTGATGGGCCTGGCTGGATCCAGAACGCCCAAATCGGCAGGACCATCGCGCCGACCGCCACCCTCTCGGTAGCGGCCTTCGACGTGCGTCCTGGTGAGGAGACCATTGTTCATTTTGGTGGACGGACTTTCACCCTCGAGCCAGCAGCTGGTGCGTTGCACCAATCGCTCTTCCAGATAGATGTCAGCCAACTGTTGCTGCCGAACAAAGGTAGCCTCACGCGCAATGCGGACAACACCATCGCCACGATCACCCCGCTCACCCCCACCCATAACCGCTTGGTGATCAACCGCGACACGACTGGCAGCGGCCACCGAGGGGAGATACGCACAATCTCTCTACATATCATTGGGCTGCGCCCAATCCTGCTGGTAGCTGGTCTCAAACCCACGACTAATATCCCTGACCACATCTACGAAGCGACCGATGGCTCTGCTGGGGGCGACCCCTACTTCGGCTGGAGCTGGGACAACACCTACGACGTGCGGAGTGGCTTCATCCTGCGCCCACCTCGTGACGGCCACAACGCGCTCGATGGTGGTGGCCGCGACTTGAACAATGAGATCAACGCCACCAAGCAAATGTTTGGGGTGGCTAAAGTCAACGTGATCGGCCACTCGATGGGTGGTTTGTTTGGGCGAGCTGCTGCGCTGTTCGACCCGCAGAGCATAGATAGGGTGATGATGGTTGCCACTCCTAACGAAGGTAGCATTGCGCCTGACACTATACTAGCAGCTTGCTTGCTGACGCACGATGTCAGGAGCCTACCTTGCCAATGGTTTATTCGCACCAGCCCGGCTATGGCACAAATGACAACCTCCCATATGCCCACCTGGAACAGCACCCACCCAGCCGCCGCAGGAGTCTGTTACGTGGACATTGCTGCTGTGATCCAAGCTGGTTGGCCGCGTACCGACGGTGCCGTGACAGAGGACAGCGTCCATGCGCTCCCATACACCCTCGACCTACCGACGATTGCCGTTGGCGGCCTGGCTAATTCCCACAATCTGGCTAAGGCTGACAACCGCTTCCAGGATGCCCTGCGCCCCTTCTTTGTTTTGGACAACAACCGCTACAACAATGAGACCTGCCCCAGCAAGCAGGCCCAGAGGAGCAGCAATGACGAAGCAGTAGGAGGCGAGCCGGGCATGATCCCCCCTGCAACAGGCACGATCTCCACAGGTCAGACGCAGACTGCCACCCTGCTGGTAGATGATGTGCAGAGCCTGAACCTTTCCCTGGGCTGGCAGAGCAGCACAGCCAACCTCCAGTTCAGCCTGCTCGACCCTGCTGGTCGCCTGATCAGCGCAACCAGTGCCTACAGCGATGTCGTTTACGCTTCGGGTTCGTTCTACGGGCCTGGCCACACCTATGCAATTACCAACCCTCGCCCTGGCAACTGGCAGGTGATCGTGCAGGCCACTAGCACTCGTCCTGGTGGCGAACCCTACGTAATTGGTGGTCAGTTCTATGGCGGTGTGCAGGTCAGTGCCAACCCCTCCAGCTTCGCCAACTATACGGGGCGACCCTTGAGCATCAGCGTGCTGGTCAGCGACACTGCCGCAATTAACGGAGCAACCGTGACCGCCACCGTGTCGCTGTTCAGTGACCAAGCCAGTTACACCATGAGCGTAATTACCCTCCTGCCCCAGGGTGCAGGCCGCTATGTGGGCAGTTACCTGCCAGCGGGTGAGGGGAGCTACTACGTGAATGTCTATGCAGGTGGGCGCAACTCGCTGAGGCAGAACTTCCTACGCCTCGGTAGCACGATGTTCCAGGCCAGCGCAGCCGCCGCCTTGAGCAGCAGCTACCGCGACCGAGGCTATGACAACCAGGGGATCGGCTTCTACGACGAGCTAGTTGTCAGTGCTACCACCACGATCACTGACCCCGGCCAATATCGCCTTGCTGCCCACCTGACCACCGAGGCTGGGGTGGGACTGACCTACAGCTCAGCGGCTTACAACCTGACGGCTGGTTCGCAGGAACTCGCCCTCCACTTCAGCGGCAGCGACATCGGCAGGGTAGCGGCGGACGGCCCCTACCAGGTGCGTGACCTCTACCTCTCGCGCGTGGTTAGCGAAGAGATCGCCATTGCCATCCTCCCCATTGCCTACACAACCACTGCCTACTCGCGCTACGACTGGGTGCGAACGGATGTCGCCCTGGTGGGGACAGCCAGCGAACAAGGGATCGACACCAATGCTAATGGTCTTTTCGACTACCTGCAAGTAACCACCCCCCTAGACGTGCGTGTGGCTGCCATCTACAGTGCCAACCTTAGCCTAACCGCACCTGGCGGTCAGGTAGTCATCGCTGCAGTGCTGAGTAGCGTACAGTTGCTCACTGGTAGCAACCAGTTGACCTTCCGCTTTGATGGACGAGTCATCGGTAGGAGCAACCTCGATGGCCCTTACCGGCTGGTCAACCTAAACGTCTGGCGCGGCATTCGTGGCGAGTATGCCACCAGCATTCCTCTGGTGTTGGCAGCCACCCGACCTTACCTCCCTGCCGACTTCGATGATGGACCAGCCCTCCAATGTGGCAACAGCTTTAGCGACGTGCCAGCTACCAATATTTTCTACTCTGACATCCAGTATCTCGCCTGTCACAACGTGGTTGGTGGTTACCATGACGGCAGCTTCCGACCGAACAGCAGCAGCAGCCGCGGCCAGTTCGCCAAAGTAGCCGTGCTTGCCTTTGGCATCACACCCCACAATCCTAGTTCCCCCAGCTTCAGTGACGTGCCACCAAGCTCTGTCTTCTACCCCTACATCGAGGCAGCAGCTCGCCAAGCGGTGATCAGCGGCTACCCCGACGGTAGCTTCCGAGCCAACGAGAACATCAGCCGTGCTCAGGTAGCCTTGATCATCCAGCGGGCGCGAGGCTACGTCCTACAATCTCCGCCCACACCCACCTTCCGTGATGTGCAGCCTAGCTACTACGCTTATACAGCCATTGAAACGCTGGCAGTACGCGCTATCTTCAGCGGAGCGAACTGCACCGTTGGCGGTGGCATTTGCTTCCGCCCAAACGAGGTGATCCGACGTGGCGAACTATCGAAGATCGTCCACCGCGCTATGACCATTGCACCTTAGCCAGGTGAGTGCAGCGGGAGCGGTGCGGGAACTGCACCCCTCCCGGTGTAGCATGGTCAGAGTACCAGGATGGAGCTGGAGGAGCGACTGATGGATGCAGCCCACCATGATGATCAGCAGCGGGCCACTTGTAGGCAAGATAAGGCAGCCCTACCTGCTAGCGAGGGGGCAACCAGCCGGAGAAGGTACCACTCTACCTGTTTGCTAATCTTGCTGCCTGCTAGAGTAGTACACCCTAGCGACTCAGTCCTCGGTCTTTGGACGGTGCAGGGTGAGGTATTCCTCGAACTGAGGGAGGCAAGAGGGGTGCACGAGCTATCCACACCGAAGAACGCCCCGCTAGAGCGTCCGCCGCTGATAACCTAGCTGCGTGGCGGGCCGCTGCACCTACTCCACGAGGGGACGAGCGAGCCAGGGGTGACGAGGGTAGCACAGCGATACCCGCTACCCCGCCCACCGCCTGGATCGAGCAGGTCTGGCTAGCAGCACACGGGGAGTTGGAGGAGGCGGTCGGGCCGGTGGCCTGGAACAGCTGGCTGCGGCAGTGCAGGCTACTAGGCTGCGACGCGGACGGTACCTGGCTTATCAGCCAGCTAGTCAGCGGTCTGGGCCGGGCGATGAGCGAACGCTACGGCGCGGTGGTGGCCGAGGTGGTCAGTGCGCTCGCAGGGAGGACGCTGTAGCTGCGATCCCAGAGCTAGCGGGGTGTGGTCGTGGCGCAAGGCCGCTGCTGGGGCAGGTCAGGCACCAGGCTGCTAGCTGTCTGCCCTGCCACTGCTGCCTTCGACTGTTGACCCTTGCCAACCACGCCACTTGCACCTTTGTGGTATCATGCTGGGAAACTACAAGGGGTAACAAGGGTGGCGGACAAAGAGCGGTGGGTCAGCCGGGAAGCGGTGGAGTGGACGATGCTGGGGCTACGGCAAGGTGGGGTATCCAGTTTGTGGCTAGCGGTGATCGAGGCGTACTACCATAGCCAGCCAGCACACGCCTTCTACCCAGTGCGCCAGGTGCTACTACTGGGTGAGAACCTTGGCAGGCTGCTTACCCCCAGCTCTCACCGGCCCAACACTGGTGGTGGTTGGGCCAGGTGGCGGGGGCAGGCTTCTACAGCAGCCGCGAGGGGCTGAGTTGGCAGGCTCGCAGCTACCTGGGCAGCCAAGAGAACGGTTTTGCTGCCCTTGTCCGCTACGCCAGGATAGTATCAGGTTGCACAGTGCGCGGTGCTGATGGCCCTCTACGACCGTCACTGCCAGTTCTGCTTCAGCTTCGCACTGCGGCTGCTGGGCAACCCTGCACAGGCTGAGGAGGTGATGCAGGTTGTCTACCTGACCCTCTGGCACACCCCTGCTAGCTTCAGCCTGGTGGGTAAGAGCTTCCGCGAGGCTACTTGCTGATAACTATGCTCGACCACCTGGCCGCCCTTCATCATCAGCTACAGTAGCTAAACCTGACCGCTGTTGCTAGCCAACCTACCTAGCCATGCCACAAGCTACAAACCTGGCAAACTGAGCCAACCGAACGAACTGCTGAGCGCCATATCTCGCGGACGAGCTTTCGTCTTGAAGGCCAGGGTGTAGGTTTTCCTCATGGCTGTAGCCTAGCTTATCCTGATCTTCTTTGTGGCCTCGTTCTCGGTGAGCGTGACAGGCAATGGCTGAGGTGATTGGGCCACGCCTGGGCGTGATTGAGGGGAAGGTGGCCCGGTTGAGGCCATGAAGACCTTTGCCAACAGTAGCTCGACCACTTACGACGCGGTGTTCGTCCCTAGCGGTGAGCGCAGCGTTACCGAGCTAGTGGGGCTGGCCGACGCGCACGAGTTCGTCAACGAGGCTTACAAGCACACCAAGCCAATTGGGGCGGTGGGTAAGGGGATTGAACTGCTGGCGGCCATCAAGGTCGGACTGCTGCTGGCTAGCGAGTTGGCAGGTAATGCCGCGGCCAAGCCTAGCGGCCTGACGGTTTACGCGCAGGGGGTAGAGTTGATCGGCTCGTCCTGCGCGCATATGTGCAAAGCAAAAGCGTAGAACCGCACCCAGGTGAGCGACCAACAGCCCTAGCAGCGGCGGGGCGAAGCTGGCGGCCTACTCAATACAGAGCTGGGTGGTACCAACAGGACGGTGATGCAGCCCTAGATAAGCCAGATCATATGTGAGAGCTGATCAAATCTGGCTGAACATCTTCATCGTCACCCGTTACCATTGCCTCGGCAGTACGTCTATACCTATGAATACCAATCCTGCCGCTCTAGCTACCTAAGTTTCGTACAAACGTGGAGAGGTTAGTACCTGATGGGGAGCCAAGACACTAACCATCAAGCGAGCCAGAGCGTGCAAGCCTGGCAAGTAGAGCCGCCAACCAGTGGCGGTGCGTTCCGCGTGCGCGCGAA
>JBBROH010000142.1:0-10959 GCA_038229595.1 Chloroflexia bacterium
CATCGCAGCCGCCCCTGTTCTCCCCCTGGTAGGGGTCGCGGGTGGGGAAGTCGGTAGAGCAGGCGAGGCCAGTCAGGTAGGGGTTGGCCGCCGTATCGAGGGCGAGGGCAAAGGCAAGGTCGTCGCTGGTGCCGCCGCCGAGGTAGGTCGAGTAGATCAGCGAACCTGTCCCGCTGATCGTCGTGTTCAGGCGGCTGAGGAAGGCATCGGTGCCGCCCTGGTCAACCTGGTAGGGGTTGCGGGTGGGGAAGTTGGCCGAGGCGGTGAAGCCCGCCACGTAGGCGTTGCCCGCGCTGTCGGCGGCTATCCCCCTACCAACATCGTAGCTGTCGGTACCACCCAGGTAGCTGGAATAGGCGAGCGTAAGGGTGGGACTGATGTAGTTTAGCTTGCTGACGAAGACATCTGCGCTGCCCTGGTAGCCCTGGTACGCCCTGACTAGCGGAAAGTTAGTGGCGGCAGTGTCACCCGTGACATAGACGTTACCCGCCCCGTCCAGAGCTATCGCCCGACCAAAGTCGCTGTTCGTGTCACCTGCCAGGTAGGTTGACCAGCGCAGCGAGTTAGTGCCGGTCAGGGTCGTGTTGATCGCGCTAACCACTGCATCGGTGTTGCCATACGGCCCCTGGAAGGTCTGGTACTGATTGCTCGTCGGGTAGCTGTCGCCGTAAGTGCTGCCTGTGATGTAGGCCAAGCCACTACCGTCCACTGCCACCGCGAGGCCGTCGCTATCGCCGCCATTGGTCGAACCGAGGTAGGTAGAGTAGAGCAGGGCGGTGCCGCTGCTGTTCAGACGGCTGAGAAAGATGTCGTTGCTGTTCGAGGGATTGGTCTGGTACTGACCGACGGTGGGGAAGTTGCTGCTGGTGGTGGTACCGACCACGTAGACCGTGCCAGTCACATCCACCGCGATGCCGTTCGCCGTATCGTTGCCGCCGCCGCCGAGATAGGTGGAGTAGAGGAGCGTGCCAGTGGGGCTGAACCTGGTGATAAAGCTGTCGCGGCTGCCTGCGTTGCTGGGCTGCAAAGCCCCAGTGGTAGTGATGAAGTTGGTGGCGGTGGTTACGCCGGTGACGTAGGCGTTGCCTGCTGCATCAACCGCAACTGCGTTGGCAGAGTCGCTATCACCGCTGCCACCGAGGTAGGTGACATAGCCCGTAGTTAGTTCCACCTGTGGGTCGATCACCAGCGGTTGGCTGCGGTCGTAAGCCAGTACCGCAAAGCCGAGGCTGCCGTCTGCGTGCAGTTGGTAGCCACCTGCCACCGCCCGCCGCCCCGCCGCCGTCTGCTGGTAGATGGCTGGCGCGGGCTGGCGCAACAGCCCGGCTGCGGTGTGCAGCAGCAGGTCGCCACCGACCATCTCCACCCGCTCGGCTCCCGCGATCTTCAGGCTGACCGCGGCTGGATCAGCCCCCGCTGCCAGCCCAAAATCGTACTCAAGGTTGCCCGCCGTTCCCTCATAGTAGGTCAGGTCGATACCAGGGTAGACCCCCTGGTAGGTGACGCTGGCGTAGGCAGCCACCCCTGTCCGCCAAAGGGTGGGGTCGTTGCCCAGCAGGTAGTTGCTCACCCCCGCCAGCCGTCCGCCCGCGACGAGGGTCGGTTGCTGGTTGCCGCCCTGTAGCTGGAAGGCCAGCACCGCTCCCGCACGGCTGGCGGATGCTGGTTGCGCCCCGACCTGCATTACCGCTCCCCCCGCCGTCAGGTAGAGGCCATAGCCCTTGCCGCGAGCGTGGTACAATACGCCAGGGTCAAACTGGCCGACATTTGGCTCGAAGCGCAGGCTGTGGCCGTAGCTGGGCGCGTTGGTCGGGGGGTTGGCGACCAGCAAGGTAGGTGCCGCCACCCGCCCGCCAAACCCGCTACCCGCCAGCAGCACGGCGACAAGGGCGACTAGTAGATAGCGCAGCAACTTCTTGTTCATAACTTAACTCCTCTTGCTCAAGCAGATGAAAGAGACGATGATAGCTTGCTCCGCTGCTGATTATAGCATCATTGCTGTGGGCTTGCAGTAGCAGCTGCGAACCAGCATAGCAGCTAGGGCGGTGCGCCGAGCAGTGGATTGTGCAAGTGGGTACTGCGCTACTAGCCCTCCCGCACCAGCGGGTGGTATAATAGGGGCTGAGAGAACCGCTGGCTCTGGGGAGGTAGTATACCATGCGTGCGCGGCGCAGAACACGGTCGCCTCTGCCGGGCTGAGAGAACCGCTAGCTCTGGGGAGATAGTATACTATGCGTTGGCTACATGGCAGGCAAGCTGAACACAGTATCATCCTCTACAGCAAGGCAGGCTGCCACCTCTGCGTTGAGGCCGAGGGGGTGATTGCCCGCCTCGCCCGCCGCTACCGCATTAGCCTGCTGAAGGTGGACATTCAGGACGATCCCACCCTCTACGAACGCTATAAGTACACGATCCCAGTAGTCGAGGTTGACGAACAAGCGGAGATGGAGTGGCCGTTTGATGAAGCGAGCCTGGCCCGCACCCTGGAGATGACAGTTTGAGCTACCCACCCTATCCAACTCAACAACCGCGGGGGCCAATGGCTTGGCTGGACGCTGCCGCCGAAGGGGTGGCCCGCCACTGGCTGGCGATCCTCAACAGCCTGCTCGGTTTGTTTGTCACCCTACCCTGGCTGGCCCCCCTCTTTATGGCCCTCGGCTGGCAGGGCGCGGGTGGCTTGCTCAACCGCATCTATGCAGGCTTCTGCCACCAGTTGCCAGAGCGTAGCTACTTCATCTTCGGCTATCAGGTGGCCCACTGCCACCGCTGCGTCTTCTTCTACGGTGGCATCTTTGTGGCTGGGCTGCTCTACGCTCGCGCAAGGCCACGCCTGCTGCATGATGACGGTCGCGGGCTGATCAACTACACGGCTCTTGCTATCCCCACCGCCGTGTTGCTCTGCCTGCCAATGCTGGCGGATACCGTCACCCACATCGTAGGGCTACGCAACGGTGGCTGGGGCGGCGACCAGCTTGGTTCGCTCAACTGGTGGCTGCGGCTGGCAACCGGCTTGCCCGCTGCTTTTGCTCTAGTCTTCGCCGCTTACCCCCGCATAGATGCAGGCTTCGCCCGCTCTCTCGCCTACACCGCTTACTACCGCGCCGCCGAACAAGTACCAATAGACAGGAGCAACCACAATGGCTGACATCTCGATCTTCGTGGCCTTCACCGCTGGGCTGTTGGCCTTCCTCTCGCCCTGCGTGCTGCCGCTCGTGCCTGCCTATATCGCCTACCTGAGCGGGGCCGCCGTGCAGCAGGTTGACCTCAATGCGCTGCCCGGTGGGGCAGGCAGTAGCCTCAATGTCGCGCCGGTCGCTGGGGTGGCGATCTGGAGGCGGATGCACGTCTTCCTGCACGCACTGGCCTTCGTCTTCGGCTTCGCCATCATCTTCAGCCTGCTGGGTCTGGGCCTCAGCATCGTCAGCAGCCTACGCTTCCTGCAAGACAACCGGGAGGTAGTACGTTGGGTGGCAGGGGGGCTGCTGGTCATCTTCGGCCTGCACTCGCTCACTATAATCAACATCCCCTTCCTCAACCTGGAGAAGCGGCTAGAGGTCAACGCCAATCCTGCCCTCGGCTACTTTAGTTCAACCCTCGTCGGTATGGGCTTTGCGGTTGGCTGGACCCCCTGCGTGGGGGCCGTCCTCGGTTCGATCTTCAGCCTGATCCTCAGCGACCCCCACCCTAACCTCTTGCAGGACGGCTTGCTGCTGTTCAGCTTCGCCCTCGGTCTCGGTGTGCCATTCCTGGTCGCTAGCCTGGGTGTGGTCGCCATTACTGGCTTGCTGCGCCGCCTCACCGCGCGGGGGCTGACCTGGCGGCTGGGCAACTGGGTGGTATTCAATAACCTCAACGTGGTCTCGGCGGTCAGCGGCGTGTTCCTGATCCTGATGGGCTTCTTTATCGCTACCAACCAGATCAGCCAGCTCAATCAGTTCTTCAACTTCCTGCCCACCAATGGCCTGAGCTAACCACCCTTCACTATGCAAGAGACCGCCAGCGAAGAACTGAACATTGAGGCTGCGCCGCCTGCCGACTCGCCACCAGCGGCAGGCCCGCGTCGCCCAAAGCTAGCCGTTCGTCTGCTGCTGCTCGGCCTGCTACTGCTCGGCGTGGGCTTGCTGCTGTTCTACCGACCGAGTGGCGGCTTGGGTGGTGATGTAGTGGCAGTGGTGAACGGTGAGCAGGTGCTACAGAGTGACGTAGACGTGCAGATTAGCCTGTGCCGCGCCTTGCAGGAGGAGGGGCTGTACCCCAAACAGGCGGTTGCCCCCAGCGATCTGCTCAACGAGGTGGTTCAGCAGCGATTGATCGTGCAGGAGGCAGCGAAGCACGACTTTGCCGCCCCTGACGACGCGACGGTGAGTAGCTACCTGACCAGCAGCTTGCAAGCAGCGAACGGCAATCTCGACCGCCTCTATGCTACCCTTGCCCACTATGGCCTCAGCCGTACTGTGCTGCTGGACACGGTGCGCGTGAAGCTGTTGGTAGACGACTACCTCGCCAAAGTGGTGCTGCTGGGGGTCAAGGACGCTGCCGCTCGGCAGGAGCGGCTGAACAGTTGGCGCACCCAGCTTTACGCGGCCAACGTCAGCTACCCCCACCCCTTGCGCGACGACAGCGGGCCAGCTGCGAAGGTGGGCCGCCTGGCCCCAGAGATTGCTGGCCGCGATCTGGACGGTCGGCCCTTCAGCCTGACTGCCCTCAAGGGCAAGCCGCTGCTGATCAACTTCTGGGCGACCTGGTGTACCTACTGCAAGCGCGAAATGCCGCTGCTCAACGCCGCTTACCAGCAGTACAAGGGGGCTGGCTTGCAGATGCTAGCCCTGAACACGGGCGACACCGCCGAGGCTGCAACGATTGACCGCTTCCGCAAGGACTTGAAGCTGGATATGCCAGTGCTGATCGATCCCGGCAATATTGGGCAGACCTACAACGTGGCAGCCTTCCCGACCACCGTGTTTGTGGACAGAGAGGGGCGGATCGCCTTGATCTTCTACGGTGAGATGAAGGAAGCGACGCTCGCCCAGGGGTTGGCCCTGATCCTCAAGTAGCAAGTGGCCCCGCGCTAGCTAACCCACCTGGGCTAGCAGCCACGCAAACTCGCTGGCGAACTCCGCGTCATGGTCGAGTAGCCATTGGTAGTCGGCCCGGTCGGCCTCCGCCGTTTCGCGGGCAGCGGGGTCAACCTGGATCGCCTGGCGCAGATAGCGCAGACACTCCTCTGCCTCGTGCAGCAGCGCGTAGGCCCAGGCAGTATTGTAGAGCGCGTCCTCATCGTCTGGGTCAAGCTCAAGCACGCTCTGGAAGTCGGCCAGCCCCTGGGCATAGCGACCCAGGCGGGCATAGCTGATCCCCCGCTGGTTGAGGGCTACGTCATCCTCTGGCTCAAGGGTGAGGGCCGCATCAAAGTCGGCTAGCGATTGCTCGTACTGGCCGAGAGCCTGGTAGCTGCTGCCGCGGTTGACCCAGGGGTTGAGGAAGCTGGGGTCGAGCGCGATGGCCGCGTCGAAGTCCTGGATCGCCCGCTGCTGGTCGCCCGTTCCCGCATAGATGAGACCGCGATTGTCGAGGTGAACAGCATTGTCCGGCTCAAGGGCGATGATCTGGTCGCAGTCGGCTAGCGCATCCGCAACGCGACCAAGCTGGGCGTAGGTGGCCGCCCGGTTAGTGAGGATATCGCTGCTCTCCGGGTCGAGCTTGAGCGCGGTATTGAACTCGCGCAACGCGGCTGCGTAGTCCTCCGCCTCGTAGTAGGCGATGCCTTGCGTGAAGTGCCGTTGGATCACCCCGCTGCCCTCTTGTCCACCCTTTGGCTTGCCTGCCTGTTGCCTGTTCATCTTCTTCTCCCCCCACCGCTGGTCAGACGATAGCATACGGTGGCGAACTGCATTGTAGTCCAGCAAGGCGCGGTTGTTGTCGCCCCCACCCTTGTGAGCGACCCCCCGATTGAGGAGTACTATTTAGTGCTGTTTGCGCCATTAGCTGGCTGCTCTCAGTTGGCTTCGCTCCCGCTGACTTGCCGCTGTCGTCGCCAAACTTGTCCATCTTCTGCCCACTGCCAAACCAAAAAGGAAGCCCCTCCCCCAGCGGGAGAGGAGCCTGCGGGTTGGGCTGGCCTAGCTGCCGTCGCTGTTGCTGCTGCTGTGGGTCGCCAGCAGGTTGTCGTCACCCTGGAAGGGGTGTTCGAGCATGATCTGCTTGATCTGTTGGCTGATGCTGATTGCCTGGTCGTGGGGGCGTTGCCAGATGTTGCGGCCAAAGATCAGGCCGCTTGCGCCGTTCGCCATTGCCTGGCGGGCCTTCTCCAACAGGTCAGTGTCGCCTAGCTTGCTGCCCCCGCTGAACAGCACCATCGAGCGACCCGCACTGAGGATAACGCGGCGGATTGCGCTGCCGTAATCCTCGCTGAGAGCCTGGTACTCCTTCGGCATGGCATTGAAGGCGGCGGCCTCCTTCTCGTTGCTCATGTTGTACTGGTAGACTGGCACGTTGACCTTCACAATGTCTGCGCCCACTTCGAGGGCGGCGCGGGCGGCGTAGTCCACCGCATAGAGGCTGTCTACCCCACCCTTCGCCTTGACCGCCGTGCCACGCGGGTAGCTCCAGACGATCAGCGGCAGGCCGTACTTCTCGCACTCCTCGCGCACCTTCCAGATTTGGCGGAAGTCTTCATCCTGGCGCGACGAGCCGACGTAGAGGGTGTAACCAACCGCATCCGCGCCCAGGTAGTGGGCATCCTGGATGCTAGCAAGTTGGGGGGAGAAGGGGGCATCGTCATTCGGCAGGTTGGTCTTGCCGTTCAGCTTGAGGACTAGCGGCACGCGCCCGGCGTACTTGTGCATATACTTGTTGGCAATGCCGACCTGGTAGACGATCCCGCTGTAGCCGCCTTCGAGGGCGACCCGCAGTTGGAACTCTGGGTCGAGCGCATCGGGGTTGCCGAGGAAGTCAATCGGGCCATGCTCCAGACCCTGGTCAATTGGCAGCAACAGCATGGTGCCGTTGCCGGGGCCGTACTGGTAGAGCAGGCGGTGCAGGCGGGCCTTCTTGCCAGGGCCGAAACCCATCTCGTCCAGGGTGTAGCGGCGGATCGCAGTAGAGGGCTGACTGCCGTTGCTGTGACCGTTGCTGCTCTGCGACGACGCTGGCGCAGTCGTGGTGGTTTCCATCGAAAACTCCTTCTTTGTTAGCTACTTGGGCAAAGGCGTGCTACGCCCCTCAATATTCGCTGACCGCAGTCTGTAACCCGGCCTGGAAGCCGAATGCTACACAGACTGTTCGCAGGAAGTATACCAAAAGGGGTTAACGGCGATCAAACGGGTTGCTCGCTCCTTCTGCAAGGGCGCAGCCAGCCTGCTACTTGCTGATGAACCATCGTTCCACATTCCAGAGTGGGTTGGGCGAGTTGAGGCTGAGCGGGGTGCCATCGCTGGCCGCCAGTTTGCGACTGGCGACGGTGAAGTACTGGGCGGCCCAGAGCGGGTCGTAGGGTAGTTCGGCGGCAAGGGTATTTTGCAGGTCGGCAGCCTGGGCCTTGCGGGCAGCAAAATCGTACTCGCGGCGGGCAGCGGCGGCGCGGGCGGTGAAGTCGGTGTTGTTGTAGCCGACGTAGTTGAGCAGACCGGGCGCGGCTGCGGTTGGCTGCTGGTCGCTGGCAAGCAAGGGGTAGGGGTCGAAGTCGTAGCCGAGCGTCCCCCAGCCCGCAAGGATCGCCTCAAAGTCGAAGGCCGGGTCGCGGGTGGGGTCGAGCAGGGCGGGGAGAACAGAGTTGGGGTCAACCGCCGCGACTGTCACGCTGATGCCCAGTGTGGCTACCTGCGCCGCGATCAGGTTGGCGGCCTGGCGGCGGGTGGGGTCGTCGGCCCGCAGGTAGAGCTTGAAGGCTAGCGGCTTGCCGCCCTGTTGTAGCCCGCCGCCCGCTCCTGGCTGCCAGCCCGCCTCGGCCAGCAGCCGCTTCGCTTCGCCGATGTTCTGTGCATAACGCGGGGTGGCTGGCTCATAAGCCCAGGTGTTGGGCAGGGCGAAGCTCCAGAGCGGCAAGCCCTGCCCAGCAGTGGCCTGGCGCACGATAGCATCACGGTCTAGGCTGTAGGCGAGCGCGCGACGCAGACGGTAGTCGCTGAACAGGTGGCCGGGGCGCAGGTTGAAGGCCAGAAAGTAGTAGCCATCCTCTGGGTAGCTACCGAAGGCAAGGCTGGCAGTGATCCCCGCAGTCGCCTGCAAGCTGACCACCTGCTCGTGGTTGAGGCTGGCGTAGAGTAGATTACCGTCGCGCACGGCCTGGGCTGCGATGCACTCGTCGGGGGCAACGACGAAGGCTAGCCGTTCAAGATTGGGCGCGCCCAGGTGGTAGGCAGAGTTGGCGGTGAGGATGATGTTCTGGCCCACCTCGTGGCTGGCAAACTTGAAGGGGCCGGTGCCAACTGGCTGGAAGGCGAAGGGGTCGCTGCCCAGCTTCTCCAACGGTACGTCGCGCAGGCGGTGGGCGGGCAGGATCGGCGTGCTGAGATCGGCCAGGAGGGGGGCATAAGGCTGGCCCATCTCGAAGACGACGGTCAGGCCTGCCGGGTCGGGGGTCGTCACCCGCACCCGTGCTGCGGTCAGGTGCGCTTGCAGCCGCGTGGTTTGGGGCAAGCGCGACCAGGCCTCGTAGGTGTAGATTACATCAGCGGCGGTAAGCGGCTGCCCGTCGTGCCACAGCACACCCTGGCGCAGGCGGAAGCTGAGGCGCAGGCCGTCGGGCGAAACCTGCCAGCTTTCGGCAAGGTCGGGCTGCGGCTGCAAGCTACCGTCTAGCCGGGTCAGGCCGTTGAACAGCGCGCTATTGACCAGCCCCGCGCTCGCGTCGGCGACGTTGAGCAGGGGATTGAAGTTGTTGAGGTCAGCCAGCAGCCGCACGGTCAGAGTGCCGCCCTTCGGGACGCTGACTGGGGTGGGCGGCGGGGTGGCAGTGGGTAGGGCTGGACGGGGCGTGTTGCTCGGCAGCTTTGGCGGCGCAACGGTGGGCGCAGGCGGGCTGGTCGGGGTGGGGGTTGGCCTATCCTGGTCGCAGGCAGCAAGGGTAAGGAGCAGGGTAGCTAGTAGCAAGGCGGCAAACAGGTGGCGGGTCAGTCTAGACAAGCGTATGCTCCGTATCAGCGTTGTAGTCGGGGAAGAACCAGTAGCGGGCTGGCTGCTCGCGGTGGGCAAGGAAGTAGCACAGGGGCAGGCCGAGGCTGGGGCTGGTGATTACCGTCGCCAGTGCGCTAAGCGGCACAAAGCGGGCCGCCGCTACCACCCCCGCTGGGTCGTGCCAGTTGGCGGGCAACTGCGCTCCTGCTTCTGCCGCAACCAGGTAGGAGCAGGTGAGGTAGAGCTTGCCCTCCACTTCGCTGCGCGCTTCGGCAACGTAGGCTAGCTGGAGCGGAGTAACCTGCATCCCAGTCTCCTCGCCGAACTCGCGCTGCACGGTAGAGTGTAGCGGTTCGCCCTGCTCTGCCCTGCCACCGGGTAGCGTCCAGACCAGCCCCGCCCGCCCCGGCCAGCGGTTGCCAACCAGCAGCACGCTGTCACTGGCTGGTGAGAGCAGGATGCAGTGGGCCACCCGGTAATGGTGCCACTGCTTGAGCTGTTCTGGCATATCGCTGCTGCTCATGCACCCTTCTCGTTGTCAATTTGCCTCTATCGTTGCTACCCTACCAGCGGCAGGGTGAAGAAGAAGGTAGAGCCTTTACCCTCCCCCGCGCTCTCCACCCACATTCTGCCACCATGCGTCTGGATGATGCCGCTGCTGATATAGAGGCCCAGGCCGAGGCCGCTGGCGGTCTGCTTGCCCTTCTCCGTGCGATAGAATCGTTCAAAGAGGTGCGCTTGCTGCTCTGCCGGGATGCCGATGCCTTCGTCTTGGACGCTGACGGTGGCAAACTCGTCACCGCGCTCGACGCGGACGGTGATCGCGCCACCGGCGGGACTGTACTTGGCGGCGTTGCCGAGCAGGTTGTTGAGAACCTGCTCCACCAACCGTTCCTCCCCCTTGACGATCACTGGCTCGTCAGGCAGGTACAGTTGGATGGGCAACTGGTGGGCAACCTCAGCCTCCTCGCTTCGCTTGCTGGCGAGTGCCGCAATGTCTATCGCCTGCCCCACCACTTCGAAGCGGCCAGTGGCAATGCGCGACACATCCAACAGGTCGTTGACCATGCTGATCATCCGCTCACTGCGCTCGATGATCGTATCCAGCGGCTTCTGCAACTCCTGGCGGGCGGCATTCTCAATGTCCAGTTTGCGGAGCTTACGGGCCAACATCTGGCTGTAGCCCTTGATCGTGGTCAGGGGGGTACGCAGTTCGTGCGAAGTGATTGAGATGAACTCGTCCTTGAGCCGATCAAGCTCCTTCAGTTCGCTGATGTCCTGGAAGGTGCTGGCTATGCCGAAGATGGCCCCCTCGCCTTCGCGCTCCTCATAGATAGGTACGGCACTAACCAACAGGTCGCGCACGGTGCCGTCCTGGTAGCGCACGCGCCACTGCTCACCAAGCACACGTTCGCCCAGGATAGCCCGGTTTACCGGCCACTGCTCGGCGGGCAAGGAACTACCGTCGGGCCTGATCATCTCATAGAGGGCCAGATCATCTTGCTCACCGACCTGCTCCAGCTCGCCAAGTTTGAGGATTTCGTTGGCGAAGCTGTTGCGGGCCAACACAGTCAAGTCGGGGGCAGAGTGGACGATCACCCCGGCGGGCAACTGCTCGATCACGGTCAGTAGCCGCTGACGGTCGCGGTCGGACTGCATCAGCAATTGGGAGATTTGGTTCTCGATCTCGCGCTGGCTGCTGACATCGCGGAAGACGTTGATCGCCAGCCGCACCGCACCAGCCTCGTCGCGCACGGCACTGCCGCCAATACTGAGCAGCAAGCGTTGGCCGTCGGGTCGCAGATAGTAGATTTCGCTGTCGGTGAAGACTGCACCCTGCGCCGC
>JBBROH010000143.1:0-10871 GCA_038229595.1 Chloroflexia bacterium
ACCAGGTCTGGTCGCAGGGCGATTGCCTTGTTGACCGCTTCGCGCCCATTCTCGGCCTCGCCTGCCAGTTCGAAGTCCGGCTGGCTGAGCAGAAAGAGCTTTAGGCCTTCGCGCACGACCTCATGATCGTCTACTAGCAGAATACGTTTCTTCAACTGAGCCATCTTTGGTGAGCATCCTCCCGCTAACCCCGATTTTCGCGCATCTTGGCTCGTTTGTCAAGCGGGTTGGAACAATTCTATAGGGCTATTGCGGGTTTCTCCTTGCATAGAGGCAGCCAGTCGCGCGCCTTGCTTGCAACCAACCACTTGGCTAAACAACATGGTTCTGCTTGAGCAATCTACTGCTGAGTGGAGGCAGCGGAGTCACGACTCTAGCTAACCGAAGTTGCGCCCGACTGTGCGACGCTCGCTAGTGCGCTCCTACCAAAGTGGGACAGCCAGTTAGCCATAAGGTCAAAGCGGCCCGCCGAGTGGGTTGCGTATAATGGTAGTTAGCCACCGTGAGGATACACGCCGCCTGAGCCGTGAGGCTGGGGCCAACTCGTTGCTGGCGAAAGCAGACGGCGTAAAGGGTCTACTGCGCGCCCTACACGAGCTTGGCTGCTGATGTGCGGACCATCGCTGGCACAAGCACAACAAAGGGTATCGCCTATGTTCTACTTTAGTGCCACGCTTGGACTCTTAACCTTTCCTGTATAAAGTACAGCCGTATGGTCAGGAAAGGTTGGCTCTAGACCAGATTTAGTCAAGTAGTGGAAGAATAGTAGCGACCGAGGTGCAACAGATTGCACCTTCGCTTTTTGTAGCAAAACCAGCTTGCCAGCACCATACTCACAGCTTCTAGTACGGTTAGGGCGATAGAACTGCTAATGGCAGTCGGCTACTATGGGCGGCACAGGCAGGTTGCCAAAGTAAGGATATCATCTGCCCCGCTTTAGGATAAGCAACCACCGCTTACTACCAGCTAATCATCGGCCTGCTGCTTAAGCCTGGCATACAGCGGCGGACTCTAAGCAACTTCTAATGATCAGAATTGGGGTGGTAGTGCTGAATCTTGCTCATGCTAGCGGGTTGACAAAAAGAGAATATTAGTGTAAACTAAAACAGAGGAACGGGGGTGTCGTTTAGTTTCCACAATAACGATTGATTGAAGGAAGGAACGTAAAATGGCAGATAATACCAGACCAATCGGTGCCAACACCGCCGCCCGCCGAGCGTTGACCGGCAAGTTGCAGAGCAATCCCATCGGGGAGCGCATCAGAACCCTACGCCGCCAGAAGGCGATGACCCAAACCGCCCTGGCCCAGGGTACCTTCTCGCCCAGCTATCTCAGTGCAGTGGAGAGTGGGCGGATCAAGCCCTCGCTCAGTGCGCTCTCGATCTTGTCCGACCGCCTCGAAGTGGCCCTCTCCACCCTGATCGGGGAGAACGGCGACGCGCTCAGTAGCAGTGGCGCACGCAATGCCAGTGCCGAGGAGATGGAGCGGCAGGACATCGCGCTCGCCCAGGCCGAGGCTTCCCTTGAGGGGGGCAACCTCGCCAACGCTCAGCGGCTGCTTGGCGACCTGGCGGGCAAGCAGGTCTCTCCGACCCTCGCCCCCCGCTATGGCTACCTGCAAGGCTGGGCTAGCCTCGTTGCTGGCGACCTCGATCAGGCAGAGGAGCAACTGCGGGCTGCGCTCAACCAGGCCGGGCAGTCGGAGTCGCCCGAACTAACCCCCCGCCTGCACAACCTGCTCGGTCAGCTCTACCAGCAGAAGGGTGACACCAGCAAGGCTCTCAGTTCCTTCCTCAAGGCGCAGCAGGATGTGGAGGGTGGCAAGGTGAAGGAGGGCAGCTTCCGCCTGGCCCTGCTCGGCCACACCGCCGATGCCTACGTCAGCCTCGGCAATAGCGGGCAGGCGATCAACCTCTACCGCGAAGCTCTCGGTGAGGGTGAAGAAGGGCAGGATGCGGCCAGCGACAGCTTCCACCTGAGTGAGGAGTACCTCAAGACCAACAACTATCGGCTGGCTCGCCAGGCTGCCCAGCGCAGCTTGCACCTCTACGAGAACCGTTCGCAGGAACGCCAGCGCGGGCGGCTGACCGGGATGTATGGCATGATGCTGCTCGACACCGACAATCTCGACCAGGCCGAGCAGCAACTGAAGCGGGCCACCGACCTGCTCACTGCTGCGGGCGACCACGATGGGCAGGCGTTGGCTTATGCGAACATGGCCCGCCTGGCCCTTGCCAGGGGCGACAAGCAGGCCGCTGGCAAAGCAGCAGCTCAGGCGGAGCAACTGGCGGGCGACGCTGGCGACCCACGCATCCTCGGCCAAATCCTCAGCGTGATCGGGCAGGTTGCCGAGCAGGGTGGCGATACCGCCGCCGCTGATGCCGCCTTCAAGCGCAGCCTCAGCCTGTTGGAGCAGGCCGGGGCGGGCGACCTGGTGGGTAAGGTCTCCTTCAGCTACGGTCAGACGCTGCTAGCCCGCAACGACTCAGCCAACGCCGCCGCCTACTTGCAGAAGGCTTACCTGGCCGCTGGCCGCCGCTTCAACTAACCGCTAACCGCTGTCAACCAAGCCCCCTTGCTGCAATGCGGCAGGGGGGCTTCTTTGGCTACGCCCTGGCTTTCAGCGCAGGCGGCGTGCGCCATTGGCGAGCAGGTAGTGCAGCACCACCCCAATCACGATTAGCAGAAAGGCAAGCGAGGCTAGCCAGTGTAGGAACCACAGTGCTACCGTGATTGTGGTCACGGCCAGCAGAAGACCGCGCAGAGTTATACCATTGTCCCACATCGTTGCTGCTCCTTTTCTGAGAAACCAACCGCCTCACCTGCCTGGCGGGTGGGGCGGTTTGGCGGTGGTTGCTTAGCGGACGGTGAACTGGCCGCCATCACTGTGGCCGAACACGTCGGGGTAGTAGAGTAGCTCAACGTGGGCGGGCAGGTTCATGTATTGGCCGGGGGTCGTCGCCCTGGCGTAGTACTCGTAGACGTAGGTGCCGGGCGACAGGTAGCTGGCGAACAACACCGTGCGGTCGTCGCGCATCTCTACGTTATCGAACGGCCCCCACCGCCACCATCGCCAGCCGTAGCCATAGTCCTTCGTCGGTTGTCCACCTGCGTCGGCTACCTGTTGCCCGCTGGGGTTCTGCGAGCGTTCGGTGAACGAGGTTGTGTTCAGGGTGCCGTTCACCCCTTCCAGGCCCGCTGGCAGGGGGTCGGTGACAAGCAGGTAGTAGGAGGTCTCCGGGGCAACGATGGTCAGGCGCACCTTGACCAGTTCGCCCGCATTGGTAGTAGTGATTGGGCTACTGCTCTCCACCCCGTTCGTCACCTTGTAGTAGCTGCGGTTGATCGCCAGCCCTTCGCTGCGTGCCTTGATCCCTTCGCCCGGCACGTAGTAGCGCAGCGATACCTGATAGTACATCTTGCCCTTGTCGCCCTGGCGATTGAACTTGAGGTCGCCGAGGGTATTCTGCGGCATCCCGCTGACGGGCAGGCGCAGGGTAGTGGTTTGGGTCAGGTTGCTGCTATTCGCTACCCCGTTACCGAGCGGCTGCTCAAAAGCGGTCACGTTCCAACTATAGTCAGCTAGCAGTTCCTTGCTTTCGGCAATGTAGTGGGCGAGTGCGATCAGGCTGATCGAGGTCTCTACCGTACTGAGCCAGTGGCCGTCGCGCTGGGCAGTCATCAGCCAACGCACCGTCTTCGGCACTAGTGGATCGCTGGGGCTGATCGCAATCAGCGCGTCCAGGGCGAGGGCGGTAGCACGGTTGTCGGTCGCCATCGACCAGTAGTCAATCGCGTCTTCCTCCCAGTGCGCGGTAGTGCTGCTCTGCCGTGCGCTGGCTAGCAGGGTGGCTAGCACCTGTTTTGCCACAGCGGGCTGGCCGAGCCTCTGCAAGGCCATCGCTAGCCACGCCCGCGCATGGTTGCTCATCCGCGCCGATTGCTGCACCAGTAGGATCGCTTCGCTGCTCAGTGAACTGCTCTGCTGGGTGGCCTGGGCCAGTACATAGACGGTGTAGGCCCGCATATTGAGGTTGTAGACCTGATCATAATCGCTGTTGCTCTGCTCCTCGCTAAAGCGTTGCAGCCGCTCAACGCCGCGTTGCAGCATACTGGCTGGCACGTTGTAGCCAGCATCGCGGGCTGCTACCAGCCCCTGCACGACATAGGCGGTGTTCCACCAGCTTGAGGGGCCACGCTCCCACCAGTCCCAGCCGCCATCCCCCTGTTGCAGGTCGGCTAGCCGCTTGAACGACTTGTCGAGGATGCCAGGCAGTTGCTTGCTGAAGGGGGTGCTGCGCCCCTGCTCACGGTAGGCTTTCTCTAGCACCGCTAGCGGTAGGAAGCGGCTGGTGGTCTGTTCGCTGCACTCGTAGGGGTAGATTTCGAGGTAGCGCACCCCGTCTGCTGTGGCCGCCGCCAGCGAGGGTGAGACCTGCACCACCAGTTCGCCGAGCAGGGGATTGAGGCTGTACGGTAGGAAGATCGCTTCGTCCGCACTGCCGTTGACTTCGCCGCTGGTGGCGACTGCTTCTGGGGCAGCGAAGGGCTTGACCAGCAGGCTCATCTCCACTGCGTCTTCGTAGTAGTTGCCGCTGCTGGTGTGTACCCAGTAGCGTAGCCCTGCCGTGTCACCCTTAGCAACGCTGCCGAGCCAGCCAACGATTTGCTCCTCGCCAGCCGCCACAGTGACCGTTTGGCTGGTTGACCCGGTGATGGTTAGCGCGCCACTGGTCACCAGGCTAGCTTCGAGGGTGAGCGGGCCGCCGGTGTAGTTGTGGATGATCGCCTGGGGGCGGGGGCTATCGCCGGTGGTGAGGAAGCGCGGCTGCACTGGGCGCAGCAGCAGCGGTTGGGTGACAGTGACCACGGTGCTACCCGCCCCAGCCCGCGTGTTCGCGTCGATCCCCTGGGTGGTCAATCGCCAGGTGGTCAGGTTGTCTGGGAAGGGGATGGCTATGGTGGCGGTGCCGTCTGCACCAGTCGTCACGCTGCCGCGCCAGTAGGCGGTATCGCGGAAGTCGGTTCGTACCTTCTGCGGCGCGCTGGGCTGGGCTGCCTTCTGCGCGGTTGCGCCAGGAGCGGCGGTTATAGGAGCAGCACTGCTCGCCACTCTGTCGCGGGGTAGGTTGCTTTCCCCGTCCAGCGAGCCAACATTCACGGAATACATCTCATTAACATAGCCGCTGTCTGCGCTGAAGCTAGAACCAGTCTGCACCGACACCCCCCGCTCGGCCCAGTAGGTGGCGAACAGGTCGCTGGCATTGTCGGCTTGCAAGGCGTAGATCGCCTCGTCCACCACAGCGAGGGCGAAATCGCCTTGCACAGGGCGGCCCGTGCTGTCCTTCGTGCGGAGGGTGACGCTGACCGTGCTGCCAGGCAGGTAGGGCGACTGACCCTGCGGCTCCAGGCTGACGGTCAGCTTGCGTGGGGCAGTATTGAGGCTGAGATTGAGATAGCCAGAGCGCAAGCTGGCCTGCCGCCCAGCCTGCGGGCCGCCGCCGCTGGGAGCGGCCACGCCGATGATCGTCAGGCTGACGTAGACGTTGGGCAGGTCTCCGTCTTCTAGCGGCACCTCGATGGTCGGCGCGCCCCCTTGCAGGCTGATCACCCGATACCGCTTGAGGTGTCCCCGCTCGATGGTCAGCAAGGCGGTCGCCTGGGTGTAGGGCGAGGTGATCAAGATGCGGGCGGTGTCACCAACGTTGTACTGCGGCTTGTCGGCTACCAGCTTGACTGCGTTCTCGCTGTCGAACCGCCAGGGGATGTAGTCGTAGCCGCTACTGGCGACCCACAACTGCACCCGCGTGTGGATCGTATTGCCCCGCGCGTCGCGGCTCTCGGCCTGCACGCTGTAGTCGCCCGCCTGCTGCGCCGTGAAGTAGTAGCTGGCGCGGCCCTGTGCGTCGCTGCTGACGGTGGCCGTGCCAGCCTCGTTCTCGACCAGCCGATACTGCTCGTTGCTGCCGTAGGTTGGTGCCACCCACTCACGGCGGGTGAAGGTCAGCTTGACGCTGGCGTTGGGGTGTAGGCTGCCATCGGCATTGACCGTGCGCACGGTGATCGTGGTTGGCTGCTTGGCAGTGGCAATATACTCGGCGCGCAGGCCAACGTAGAACTGGCCCTGATGCACGATGGTGGTGGTGTTGGCGGCCACGGTCTGGTTGCTCAGGTCTTGCACCTGGCCCTCGATCAGCACGCTCTGGCTGCCTGTCGTGGTGCTAACGTACTGGCTGACATCCACCGTGGCGTAGCCTGCCTTGTCGCTGCGGGTCTGGAAGCTGCGAGTTTGCGGCTGCTCGCTCGGCTGGGGGCGGCCATAGCCATCAGTGGCGTAGTAGCTGTAGTAGGGCGGCTGTTCGCCAAAGCTGTAGCTCTCACCGCTGATCGGATCGCTCCAACCGAAGTAGTAGGGGCTGGTTTGCAGGTTGATCGTCGTCGTTACGTTGCTGAGCGGGCCACCGAAGTAGTAACTAGTCTGCACCGTAGCGGTAATCGGGTCGCCCTTGATCGAACTCTCCTTCGTGGATACATCTACTTTGAAGTCGGGCTTGCGGTACTCCTGCACACTGAAGCTGGCGTTGGTGCTGATCGTATCGTTGCTGCCAGTGGTGATAGTCAGGCTATAATCGCCCACTGGCGCATCAGCGGGTAGGCTGAACTGGCCGTTGGCGGTGCCGAGTTGCAAGATGCTAGTGGTGCCAGTGTAGATCACGCGCTCACCATCGTTGGTTTGGGCTGTGACCCGCACTGTCGCCAGCTTGGCAGCGGGCAGCAGGCTGTAGCTTGCGTCGTCGTCGGCGCGGAAGACAGCACGGTAGTAGACGACCTGGCCGGGGCGGTAGATCGGGCGGTCGGTGTAGGCCGCCGACCGCTGTTGGCTGCCGTCATAGCGATAGGGCGCGTTTAGCCCGGTGTCCCAATTGCTGCCGACGAAAGCGACATCACCCTGCTGCGCCCCGATAACGACCTGCATAACCCTCTCGGCAGTCTCGGCTAGCTTAAGGCGCACGGTGCCATCCGCCCCGGTGGTTACACTCTGGCTGACGGCGGCCTGCTTGAACGGCCACTGCTCTACGCGCAGAGCATAGTTTGGCTTCGGCTTGCCGCTAGCAAGGTCAACCGCCCAGACCAGCAAATCCCTGCCCTCGCGCTTAGTGACCAGCCCGGTGCGACCAACGACCAGGGTGGCCGCGCCTTGCAGGGGGTATTGGCTTGCGTAGGGGTTGGCGGCAGTGGCCCGCACGAAGTAGTAACCGACGGGTAGGCGGTCGTCCTGCCCATCCAGGCTGAGGGGCAGATAGTTAATGCTAGCCTTGCTCACACTCTTGGTCACCGCCACCTCCCAGGTGCGCTTGAGCGTGCCGGGGTAGACGGGGGTTGGTTGATACTCGCGGGTGGACTGCAAGGCTTCGCGCAAGTCGGCCTCGCTCAATTGGTAGAGTTCGAGTTGCACCTTGTCGAGGTTGGTCGCATCCACGCGCAGGCGGGCGGGGTTGTCGGCTAGGAGCGGCTGCCATTGGCCGCCCTTTACCTCCATGCTGGCAGGTAGCGGCCCGATTTGCACTTGCCAGTCGGCGGGCGCAACATCGAAGCCCCACTTGTCCTTCAGCCCCGCCTTGAGGCTGAAGCGGTAGGTGGTGTTCGCCAGCAAGCGCAAGCCGCCGCTGTAAACATTGGTGCCAGCAACGTCGGTCGCCACCCCGCCAAGATAGCCCTCTGGCTTTGGCTCAACCGTCAGGTAGGGAGAGACATCCTGGCCCGGCTTGAGCGGGTTGTTGAAGGTGAAGCTGAAGCTGTCACTGGGCTGGGGCTGGCCGCTGTCGTTGCTGGGGTAGTGCGCCGAGACGCGGGTAGCAGTGGTGGAGAAGAACGAAAAGCCAGCGGTGGGTTGCTCAAGCTGCACGCTGGTCCCGCTGGCCGCCTTGACCGCAGCGAAGCTGGCACGATAGCTCTGGCTAAACTTGAGCAGGCTGGTGGGCGTAAAGACGAAGCTGCTGCCCTCCGCGTTCCAGGCGAAGCGGCCAGCTACGCGCTGCTCGCCTTGCAGAGTGAAGGCTTGCTCAACCGAGGAGCGATCCATCGGCTGGTTGAAGCTGACGCTGACCACGCCATCCAGCGGCACGGTGTTACCTTGCGGCTCAAAGCTGGTGATCGCAGGGCGGATCGTGCTAAAGCTGAAGCTGCTAGCCTCGGCCAGAGGAACCCCGCTGTAGTCGGGCCAACCTGCCTTGACGCTGATCGCATAGTCGGTGGCGGGGGCAAAACCGCTGTCGGCCCGAAAGCCAACCGCCGCCGTCCCCAGCCAGACCCAGCGACCAGCCACCGCTGGGCTGATCGTCAGCCACTGGCTGGCATCGGGCTGATTGTCCAGGGCGGTCAGCGGGATCATCGGGCGGCTGAAGCTGAGGCTAACCAGCACATTGGTCGGCACCTCCTTTGCCCCCGTGCTAGGCAGCGTGCGAAGGATGGTGGGCGGGGCTGCGGTGAGGAAGCGGGCGACTAGCGGCGCAGCCAGCACCTTCCCCCCTGCGGTACGGGCCGCCGCTGTCACGTTGACGGTGTAGACTGTGCTGGCCCGCAAGGGTTGGGCGGGGGTAAAGAGCAGCGTGTCGCCCTGCCAGGCGTAGCTACCAGGGGCGGTGGGGTTGAGGCTGAAGGCCGACTGCGCCGACTGCTGATCCATCGCCTCCGAGAAGGTGACGGCCAGCGGTGCTGCCCCACTGATGTCGCCCGCCCGCATCCCCACCCCGGCGGTCAGGCCCAGGACGTGGGGGCCAGCGATCACCAGACCTGGCTCAGGGGTGAAGGTGGCTGCCCCGTCGGGCAACTGCGCCCGCACTGTCGGCAGAGGGCCGGCGGTCGGGCTGGCAGCCACGGGCGTGGCGGTAAGCAACAACACCACGGCAGTGGGGCTGGCTGGCTCTATTGTGCGGCTGGGGGTCGGTAGCATAGCGACCACTGTAGCAGTAGGGGTGGCATTGCCTGCAAAGGGGGAGAGGGGACTGGCGGCCCAGCCAACTAGCGCGACGAGCAGCACGAGGGCTGCCCCAGCGGCAAGCGGCAAGCGGGGGCGAGCGGGAGGAGGGTTGTTCGGCGCGCTGGTCTGACTATCGTTCATTGGTTTGAGCCTTTCCTAAGCCAAGTGGTTCACAACAGATGCTAGCAGCAAGCGGCTGCTTTGTCAATCCAGACGACGGTGTGGGCCAAAAAGTTCCCAGAGAAGGAGCTTGCTATGTTGTGGTACAATACGTTCAACTAAAACGTGGCACAACCTGCCCCTACTACGAGGGGGAGTCGTTCAGGTCACGATTTAGCGGGTGGCAGGCAGCCACCGCATGAAGCGCGTAGTGCAGAGAGCGATTAGTCAAGAAGGTGAGATTATGCAAGACCAGGCCAGTGACAACAAGCGGCTAAGTCGCCGCACATTCCTGCGCGGCGGTGGGCTGCTGCTGGGGGCAGCGGCAGTAGCCCCCCTGCTCGGCCCAGCGGAGATGATGGCCGCCAGCACGAAGGGCATGACCGCCGCTACCCCCCCGGAACTGGCGGTTCTGCGATGGGCAGCTAATCTCCATTGCCCAGAACACGGCTCTTTTCTCCCTGCTCGGCACCAACTATGGGAGCAACGGCACCACCAACTTCGCCCTGCCCGACCTGCGTAGCCGCGCCCCCCTCCACTACGGTCAGGGGCTGGGCCTCAGTGCCTACAGCAACAACCGCGCCTGCAACGGTGGTAGTATCAGCGTCGCGGCTGCGAATGTCACCTTCAGCAACATCACCGTGACCAACAACTTCGCCGAGAATCGCCCGCTGAATAGCGGCTGCACCAGCGGTCGCCGCTCTGGGGGTGGCATCTATGCTGACCTGAGCGGCCCGATGACGATCAACAGCAACAATACAAGCAGCAACCAGGCTGCGGACAACGGCGGCGGCCTCTACTACCGCAACAATGATATAAGCGTCAACTCCACTCTGAGCATCAGCAACACCACTGTGAGCAGCAACAGCGCAGTGGGCAATGGGGGCGGCATCTACCAGGAGAGCGGCACGCTGGGGCTAAGTAGCAGCGGCGTGGTCAGCAACACGACGGCCAACGGGGGCGGTGCCTACGTCCAGGGGGGTACCTTCAACGTCGCCAACTCTACCTTCTCTAGCAACAGGGCCAGGAACGACGGGGGCGGCATCAGCGCGCAGGGTGGTGCTACTACCCTCAACTACAGCACTGTCGCCTTCAATACCTCCGACTCGGACAACACTAGCGGCGGGCAAGGCGGCGGGGCGACCAACACTGGTGGCAGCCTCAGCTTCCGCAACAGCCTGCTGATCGGCAACAGCGTGGGTACAAGTGGTAGCAACTCCGACTGTGGCACCAGCCTCACTTCGCTGGGCTACAACATCTTCGCCAACCTCAGCACTTGCCCCAATGCCGCTGGTGACAACAACCTGCAAAGCCTGGTGCTGCCAGTCAGCGCGGTTCTCAATGCGACGCTGGCGAACAACGGCGGCACTACCCCCAACCACGCACTCACTTTCAGCTTCAACAACCCTGCCATTGACACGGCCAACCCCGCTGGCTGCCTGGCGGTTGACCAGCGTGGGGTAGCCCGCCCGATTGGGGCGCGCTGCGACAAGGGGTCCTACGAGTCGATCACCCCACCCACTCCTACACCCACGCCCACCAATACGCCCACCAACACCCCCACCCCGACCAACACACCGACCAGCACCCTCACGCCCACTCGCACCAGCACACCCACCAATACGCCGACCATTACCCTGACCAGTACGCCAACCAGCACGCCGACCAGCACCAGCACCGCCACGCCAACCGGTACACCCTGCACGATTAGCTTCCCTGACGTGCCACCCAG
>JBBROH010000144.1:0-10795 GCA_038229595.1 Chloroflexia bacterium
ACTAGCCACCTCTTCTACGCTGACATTCAGTACCTGGCTTGCCGCGGGGTGATCAGTGGCTACCCCGACAACAGCTTCCAGCCCAACAGCTTTACTGTGCGGGGTCAATTCGCCAAGATAGCAGTAATAGGCTTTGGCCTGGCTAGCTATACCCCAACCAAGCCAACCTTCAGCGACGTGGCAGCTAGCAGCGTGTTTTACCCGTACGTGGAAGTAGCCTACCAGGTGGGAGCGATTACAGGCCTGAGTGCAGCCCAGTGCGCTGTCCTGGGGTTGGTAGCCCCCTGCTATGGCCCGAACGTGGCGATCAGCAGGGTAGAGGCAGCAGTAATCGTGCAGCGGATTAGCAACTACCCGCCATTTGTGCCGACCGGGCCGAGCTTCAGCGATGTGCCAGCCGGAGCGTTCGGCTACGCAGCGGTGGAGGCTCTAGCGAACCGCAGCATCATCGCGGGGGCGGCCTGTGGCAGCAGCCTCTGCTACCGACCCAACGCAACAATTCGGCGTGGTGAACTGAGCAAGCTGGTGCATCTGGCAATCAACCCGCCCACCGTAGCCTCGCACAGCCTGAAGTAGCACGGCCCCACTCTCCTTGTGCGGTAAAAAGTGTTCGAGCTTTGGTACAGCCACTTGTTTACAGTCTCAGCTAAGGCTATAATGAACAGGCTAACGTTAGCCAGCCGAGCTGTTCAGCGGCTTCAGCCAGGCTGTGACCAAGCAGTGGAGTTCAGCAAGGGAGAGAAGATGAAGCGTTGGTTTGGGCTATTGGCCCTGGTACTGCTCGTGGGTAGCAGCAGCGTGACCGCAATGAGTCTGCATAGTGCGCCGGAAACTACTAGTGTATACGCGGCTAGTGGTACGCCTGAGGGCGGCATCAGGCGAGGGCCGAAAAACAACGGGGTGTCCGACTACACCTGTTGGGTTAGTGGTCACACAAGAAGCGGCACAACTCATATCTACAACTTGTTCCAGTGTACTCGTACACTGTCGCCCATAGCCGCCCCTGCGGGTAGCTTGGTAGGTACAATCACCAGTTCTACACAAGGTGTAGCAGCTATCAACCTCAGCATAGCTCCTGAACCTACGGAGACGTATGGCAGCCTGACGGTTTCTGCTCCACTGCCCAATGGCAGCAACGTAGTTAGGATCTATGGCATTACCGTTGAGCAACCAGGCCAGCCGCCTGTCTTTACTGGTCAGCTTGACGTTACTTATGAGCAGCCACCTACTGGTCCCCACTGATCTCTAGCTCGGATGGATGGTACCAATCTAAGTTGTAAGCAGCCAGCCGCTAGCCCAGGCTGGCTGCTACACATATGCCACCCCGCAGCAGTGGGTGTGGTATAATAATCCTCTACAGCAGCTAGCAGCCACAAGAAAGATAGCGCATGGTCGAGCAGCCCCAAGATACAACCCTCAGCCCTGACTTGGTAGCCGAGCTAACCCAGCTGCTGATTGCTGCGGTGGCCGACATCAACGATGGGCGGCTGCTTGACGCTGAAACGAAGCTGCAAGCCACCAACCTTCAGCTTCCCGCCCTTGCTACTCATCCCCTGGCCTACCTGGTGCGGGCGCGCGCAATCTACGTGCAGGGTCGCATCTACCAGAAGCGGCAACTGCTAACCCAGGCTCTTGCTGAGTACCGCTCCGCCGCTGACTACGTCGGTGAGAGCAGTGTGGGCGACAGCTTGCTGCCTGACGTACTCTTTCGCATCGCCCTGGTCTACTTCAGCATGGAGAAGCTGCGGACGGCCAGAGAATACTACCGCCAGGCCTACCACATTGCCAACCGGGCGCAGAACTACGCGGTCGCTGCCCTCGCGCTGGAGAGCCTGGGTACCATCGCCACCAGCATGGATGAACCAAGCGAGGCACTGGACTACTACCAGGCTACCAGGCTGGAGTCGTCGCGTTCGGCTAAGCCCGCCCGCATTGCTGGGGCTTACCAGGCTCTAGCCTGGCTCCAGGGTCAGTACGGTCCCTACGAGGAAGCGTTCATCAACGCGGCCACGGCTGAGGCCCTGGCGGCTACCGAGACCAACATCGCCCAGCGCATAAACGGTCTGACCGAGATAGCCGAGGTCTTCCTGCGTGGTCACGAGCTACAGCGGGCAGAAGTGGTGCTGCGCCAGGCTGAGAGCCTGACCGAGCGTGCTGCTGACCCCGAACGGCAGGCCAGCCTCTACCTGGTGATGGCCCAACTGTTTAAGGTCAAGCGCGACCGGGAGAAGTGGCAGCACTACGCGCATGAGGCTTACCGGCTGGCCGGGGAGCCATTGTACAAGATGGAGCATGGAGTCGAGTTGCTGCGCTGCCTGACGTTCGAGGGGGACAGTGCGGCGGCCCGCCAGCTACTGCTTGACTTGCAAGCAAACGCAGCGGCCAGTGCTGAAGAAGATAAGGAGACGGCAGCGCGGTACCTGGCCCTATCGAGCGAGGCCTCCGCCGTTTATGCGGCAGCGAGCCAGGATTACGTGGCTGCGGACGAGCATTTCAGCAAGGCAACCAGTAGGGTGGGCAGGCTACGGCGGTACAAGCGGGCCAGCCTCTACCGTGAGTACGCGTTCACCCTGCGGCAGTGGGCGCAGCAGAGCCACAATCCCAACCTGCTACGGCGCGCCCTTGACCAACTCAGGCACTCCAACCAGAGCTTCCACAGCATGGCCTTGCGCGTCGAGGAAGAAGTAGGCAGCCAACTGCTAGCCGTCTGGCAGAATGAGACGGTCTAAGCCTCAGCCTCAGCCCCACCAGCCAAGCGTATGACCATGTCGTAGATCAGGCGGCGGTTGGTGGTCAGGTGGATGTAGCTGTCACGCAGCCCTACGAGGCTGTGGTCAGCCTCCGCTGCTGCCGCCGAAGGGGGCTGACCACCGCTTCGTCTAGGAGCGGGCTGGTAGTTATCGCGCTGGCCTTCGCTAGAGCCACTGCTATTTGCTCAAGGGCATCTACATAGGCAGGCTCAAGCAGCCCGAAGCGGCGGGCATAGAACTCGGTTGCCACCAGGCGGGGGTGGCGCAGGGAGCCACCCTCGGCCAGATAGTCCAGGGTCACTCCACAGACAGTCGCCAGTTGGTACAGGCGCGAGTAGCTAGGGTGGTGCAGCTTGCCAGCTCGCAGCACACTGAGGTAGGAGCGACCCAGCCGGGCCTCGCGCTCGATCGTCACGTCGCTAACCGCCAGGCGGCGGCGCAGGTATTCCACTCGCGCGGCCACCGCCTGGGCAAAGGATAGCTCCCCGCTCCCTGGTTGGGCCGCCAGGGGCTGAGGTACTGCCGTCTTGCGTCGTTCGCTATGCCCCAGTTGGTATTCAAGCGTGGCTACCAACTGCCCAACCTTGCTGTTTACTGCCGCCCACAGGTTGCCAGGCTCGGCCCTGGTCTCGGCCAGCCGCAGCATGGTGACCACTTGCCTCACGTTCTGCTGGTCGGCGGCAGTCAGCCTGCGGAAGACCCGCAGCCACTGCTCGAACTCGCTGCTGACTAGCCGTTGCTCGATGCCCACCGTCAGCAAGTTAGCCGCAAGCGTGACCACCAGGGCGCGCAAGTCCTCCGCAGCTTGAACCAAGCTGGCAGGCAGCTTAGCGGGCCTACCCTGGGCTAGGACTACCTGCTGGCTGTAGATCGCTGCCCCAGCGGTTCCAGCCCGTGCCGCCGCTTTGGAGATAGTGGGGGGCTGGTCAAGCGCGACCAGGTTGGACTGGTCAGCCAACTGGTCAGCCACAGCACTAAGCAAGTGGGCGTAAGTGGGCTTGAGGCCGTGCTGCATCAGGTGGTAGGCCACGGGCATGACCACGACAGGCAGGGGCACATAACCGATCAACAACTGCTCGATGCTAAGAGCAGCAGTGTGGGCGATCTGGCGCACGGCGGTGTAAGCGGGGTCTCTGGTGCTGCTCCTTAGGCAGGCAAGGTAGCGTTCACCTAGGCCAGCCGCGCGCTCGAACGCGGCATCGCTCTGCTGGCGGGCCTGCAAAGCCAGCCAGAGGTTGTTGGCAACCGCGGTGCCAACCGAGCCGTCCGAACCGAAGGGGTCTTTAGCCCGGCTGCCCGCCGCCCTGGTAGTAGGCTCCACTCGCTTGATCCTCGAACCCTCTGCTGCCCAGTGCTATCGTCTCTAGCCAGTTGCGCCAAGACAACCACCCAGCCCAGTCTTGTGCCGAGCGGCTGCGTCAAGCCCAGCTGCCAAGCTCAAGTGGGTTTGCTTACCTACATTATACGACAAGGGCGGAAATTATTCAAAGGTTGGTAGCAGGTAATAAGGCTGTGTTGAATATCCGCACCTCTTTGTAGCAATGAGACCCAAAAGTATTGTGTAAAGTTAAGTTGTGGCGTACAATGCGCTTGGTTGAGCTACCAACCCTGCAACAAACAGGTCAAAGGCAAGGAGGGGATGAAGATGCGCGATGCCGTACAAGTCAGTACTGCCCTTACGAAGCTAATCCGCCAGATCATGGTGGAGCAAGGGCTGGGGCAGAATACCCTAGCCAGCCTGTGCCAGATACCGAAGACTACCCTCTCTAACTACATGAATGGAGTCAGCCCCTACCCGGTTGAGCTGCCTGGCAAACTGGCCCACCGCTTCCCGGCCTACCGTGCTGCCCTGGATGAAGCCCTGTACGGCAGCGGCTCAGTTCAAGGTAGCATCGCTAGCAACTCGTTTGCTGCTCAACAGCCTACACCCGAAACCCTCCACTAGTCAGCTCCCTTTACAGTAATGATTAGCGGGCAGGCTGCGCTGAACATTCTGTTCGGATACTGGGACAATATAACTAAAGCTATTGCCTGATCATGACAGTCTGTGCTATGATAGGGCGAACCTACCTACCGAAGGTCATTGGTGTGAACATCAGCCTGGCTTAGAGGCCAGAGGAGCGCAATTGATGAAGACCAGAACTTACCGCCAGCTCAGCATCCTCATTGTCCTGGCCCTGTTGCTTAGCCTCCTGACCCAAGCCTTTGGTGTAGCCCAACCAGCATCATCCGCTCCTTTGGCTATCGCCACCAGTGCGCCACCACCCGCTACAGCCCTCCCTGCGACGACCGCCACTCCTTTTCGCCACTTCTAGCCACGTCAACCTCTTGCTTTTTTTCTCTTTCGTGCTATAATGAATCTACCGATCCAAAACTAGCGCAACCCCCAAGGTCATTTGTCGAGAGGAGAGAAGTCCATGAAAGCTAACCGTCTGCTCAACCCCCTATTGTTTGTCTTCGTGTTGGGGCTGCTCTGCCTCTCCGTAGTCACCAGTCAGGCACAAACTTCTGGTTCGCGTGAATGGCCGGATAATATGCCCCTTCCACAAGCTACTGGTGGTAACAATAACATACTCCTTGTCACACCTACAGCAACACCTATCCCCTTGTCACAGCGATGTCTTGGCTTCACCGATGTGTTCATGACTGACTATCACTGTGCATCGGTTGATGCTCTGTCGGACGTTGATGGTAGACATCCCGTAGAGGGGTACACGTCTGCACAGTGTACAGTGGCTACATTGAGTTATCCCTGCTTCCAATCGAACAAGGAGGTTACTCGCGCCGAGTTTGCGAAAATGCTTTACCTAACTTGGGGTTGGACACCTAGCACACCTAGCACCCCAGATTTTAGAGATGTAGACACCACCTACTGGGCTTATACCTATATTGAGACTGCATATAGCCGAGGAATTATCAATGGCTATCCAGCTGGCTCTACTGACTGTTCTGGTGCAGGTAAGCCGTGTTTTGTCCCTAACGCCAGCATACGGCGGGGGGAAATATCGAAGATGGTCTCGAACGCAGCTGGCTTTAACAACAATGTGACTGGCAGAACACCAACTTACGTAGACGTAGATCAGAATAACGTCTACTTTTCCTACGTAGAGCGTCTAGTCATGAACGATGTTACTGCTCCGCCAATTGCAACCGGTTGTAGCTCAACAACCAATCCTTGTCTTGGTAAGAACTACCTTTCTCCTCGGCGTGACATTGTTACTATCCTCAACCTAAGCTATCATAACCTGCCTTATAGTCAGGTGTTTGGCACGAAGTGGGGTGGTTTCAGCGGCATCCAAGACTCTGTGCTAACCCCCTACACTAATGTTCTACAGCTTACTGGCACACAATGGGCATCGGGTGTGGTTGGGGCTACAGACAAGTACAACAACTACTTCATCGAGTCTGGTACTTCCGTGGGTTGTGATCAACCTCATAAGGGTAGTAACTGTCCTATCTTTCCCTACACTAACTTCCACGCCGGACCTACGGATGGCACAGTTAATGAAAGCGATCACACAGAGTACACCCTAGTTAGTGGTGCGTACTATGGGTACAAGAGCTTCCACAATGGGAACAACCGGTGGAGGTCGCAATGGTACAATCCAAGTCTGGCAGTTATGGGTGTCGACTCCGGTCGGGTTGATCTCATTCCTTCACCAAGCACAGGTTTCGTTGGACAATCCACACTGCCTTATGTAGTTGCTGGGGCAGAGACCAATGACCGAAACAACATTAACTTCCACTCTGTCACTTTCGGTTCAGCTTACTTCCTTCAAAACAACGTATGGACTGCTTGGGGCTGTGATCCTACAGTCGAACCCTGGCGCACAGGCGATGGTAGGATCGTTACCTGTGATAATAGCACAAGCCACTGGACCTCCTACTACAACAACAGTAACTTAGGAGTAAAGCGATGAAAGCACAGAAACTACGTTCATCTTCGTTGGCACTCAGCTGCCTGCTCTTGTCCCTGTTCGTCATATCAGGCTGTGGTCAATCTGAACAGAATAACGGCTACTCTACTGTTCCCTCAACTCCCACCACAGCAATGCTTACTGCTACTGTCGACAACCTAAAGTACGCACGTCCGACTAACCTTGTAGGAGCGAGCCTAGAGGATATAGGTCGTGCCGCTCAACGTTACACTGAGGGCTATCTTGGTACACCTGTGAGTGCCACTCAGGTTCTTCTGGTTCGCTTTCTTACGCCCGAGCAGATGCCTGCTCTAGGTCTACCTTGCCGCAACTATCTTACCATTGAAACACCACCTTTGGCACTAGTTGTACTAAGGGGGGACTTCGATGTTAATAAGATGCGAGGGATGTCAAGGGCTTGGCAGCACCATGCCACGCACATGGTCTACATTATGGATTTGTGGTCAGGCGGGCCAGCAAACACAACAGCCTCGCGCTACGGAGGAGATGCCCACAAAATCCTTAATGATCCAACTCTACAAGAAGATTATCCTGGGCAGTTTGTGGAACAAGATGTAGTCCCTCCTTGTCCTACACATGGGCCAAGTACAGTACACTACGGTGAGGAAGTACCTGGTGGGAGTCCTGTGCCGCCCGATCCCCCAGCAGCTACAGCCCAACCAACTACACAGCCTTCAACGGCAACACCTAGTAGGCTGCCGACAACACAACCTACCAGCATACCTTAGCCGGTTACAAATGAGGCTCTTGCGCAAGCAAGAGCCTCATTCGTTTGCCTGCTGTAACCCCAACCCCTTAGTAGCGGGGTCGTGAGTACCACACGATTGTTCGTGGAGCAAACTCGACGAGCAATCCGCTCACCGAGTCCTACAACGATTATGCTCTTACCTTCTACGATTACGGTGGATACCAGCTAAGCCTGGGGGCAGCTTACATCACAGGTACCAGCGGGCTATGGCACAGCTTCAGCTACATGACTCAGACGCGCGAGATCAGCTACGACCCAGCTAATCCGCTGGCTCAACGCACTAAGACGACGCAGTACGACTATGATACCGCGCTCAACAAGTACGGCAACCAGATCGAGGTACGCGAGTACGACAACAACGCTGCCATGCTGCGACGGGTGAGCTATGGCTACGCAACCAGGTACGACTTTGCTGGCAACCCCACTGCCGCCACTGGTACCTACATCGTTGATCGTCGTAACCAGGAGTACATCCGCAATGGGCAGGGGAACTACCTGGCCGCCAGCCTCTACGCCTATGATGGCAGCCTCTACAATCTTGGCACAAAGGGTGAGTTGAGCAAGGTCTTCAAGCTGGCTAACATCAGTGGCTCATCCATCGGCACTGGCACTTACACCGGCACCGACAGTACCTTTGCCTACGACACCTTCGGCAACATGAAGACCACCACCAGCTACAGTGGGGTAGGTTCAGCCTCGTATATCTTCTCCAGCAATCCCTGGAGCCTCAACCCCAACAACAGCACCGCGCATGTGGTCACTACCACCTACGACAGCAACTTCCACAGCTTCCCGCTCAAGATCGAGCAACCTTACGTCAACGGCTACAGCCTGACCCAGCAGGCCGACTATGACTACCAGCTTGGCACCAT
Source organism: Chloroflexia bacterium (assembly GCA_038229595.1). Classification (GTDB taxonomy): domain Bacteria; phylum Chloroflexota; class Chloroflexia; order QHBQ01; family QHBQ01; genus JBBROH01. The sequence goes on from JBBROH010000144.1 coordinate 8,309, forward strand.
GACGGTGATCACCGACGTGAACGGGGCAGTCAGTCGCGCCGCTTATGATAACTTTGGCCGCCGCAGCCAGGTCGCCAAGCCTGGTGACAGCCTCGGCCTGCAAGCCACTACCCGCATCGTCTACGACGACTATGCTTACCTGAACTTCACCAAGCCCTTCTCGCTGGTTGTCTACAGCCAGGAGCAGGCTGGCACCAGCAACGACCGCACCAGCGTGCGCTTCTACGACGGCCTCGGTCGCGTGATCCAGAACAAGGAAGAGAGTACCGACGAGAGCAGTAGCCTGAGCCAGATTGTCAGCAACAAGGTCTACGACGGCGTGCAACTGGTAGCGAAGCAGTCGCAGCCACACTATGTCAGCGACTTTGCTAACTTCTGGAACTATACGCCGGTGGGCAGCGACAGCGTGGAACGCTGGACGCGCAGCAGCTACGACCCGCTGGGCAGGCAGACGCTTGTCACCGCTCCCGACAACACGACGGTGAACACCACCTACCTGATCCCCAGCTACAGCCCAGGGCTGGCGACCACGATGGTGGATGCCAACAACCACCGCAGCAGCAGCCTCTACGACGTGTTCGGTCGTCTGGTGCAGGTGAAGGAGTACACCGGCACGGTGGGGGTCAACGACAGCGTTTATGCGACTAGCGTCTACACCTACAGCCCGCTCGACCTGCTGACGAATGTCACGGACACCCTGGGCAACACCACGGTGATGGCCTACGACAGCCTGGGGCGCAAGACGACGATGCGCGACCCGGACATGGGCAACTGGGCCTACAACTACGACCCGAACGGCAACCTGGTGACGCAGACTGATGCAAAAGGGCAGGTGATCAGCTTCAGCTACGACCTGCTCGACCGCCTGAGCGGTAAGCAGTACACCGCCAGCAACACGCCCAACATCAGCTACAGCTATGACCAGGTTGACCCGGCCAGCCCTGCGGGTCTGTCGCTCGGCCTTGGTCAGCGCACGGGGATGCAGCGGGGCCGCTACAGCACCGCCTTCCGCTACGACGAGCGCAACCGCAACAAGGGGACGACCTACACGATCAGCGGGCAAGGGGTCTACAGCTTCGCGATGAGCTACGACAGTGCCGACCGTGTGACTAAGGTGACGTATCCCAGCGGTGAGATAGTTGGCAACGGCTACGACAGCGGCTGGCGACTGAACTCTACTTGTAGCAACCTCGATGCGAGCGGCAACGCAGGCAGCTACTGCTATGCTGACAAGAGCAAGTACACCGCTCTGAGCCAGCCCGTGCAGATGCAGCTAGGTAACGGGCTGTACCAGAACTGGACGTACAGCAGCCCGATGCAACGGTTGAGCGAGTTGCAGGTCGGCAGCAGCAGCACGCCCAACAGCCTGTTCGACCGCCTGTACAGCTACGACCCGATTGGCAACGTGAAGACGATCACCAACACCAAGAGCCTGCCCAGCCAGGAGGTGCAGAGCTTCAGCTACGATGCGCGCGACCGGCTGACCAGTTGGCAGGTGAACGGCAGTGTGGTGGACAGCTACGACTACAACGCGATAGGCAACCTGCTGGCGAAGGGCAGCCGCAGCTACAGCTACGGTGGCCCCAATGCTGGGCCGCACCAGGTGCTGACCACGACCAAGAGCGGCAACGTGCTAACCTACAACTACGATGGCAACGGGAACATGAGCCAGGGTGGTGGACGCAGCTACGACTGGAACGGGGACAACCAGCCGCTGCAGATCGGCGGTCTGGGCCAGGTGGAGCAGTACGAGTACGATGCGGATGGGGAGCGGGCAGCACGCACCTTCGACAGCACCGCCACAGCTACACCGACGAACACGCCAACCGCCACGGCAACCAGGACGGCCACCCCAACGAACACGGCCACGCGCACCAACACGCCAACTGGCACGGCCACGCCGACGAACACGCCAACCAGAACAGCAACGAATACGGCCACCAGCACGGCCACCCCAATCCAGTACGACTACGTGAGTGGTCGGCTGGGGGATTGGGACAGCGGCAATGCCATCCCTGGCAGCATAGTTAAGCTGTACAAGGAAGATGTCAATCATGTACGTGGTGGCACAGCTGTGGCAACGGCAGTCGTCGCCAGCGATGGTAGCTGGGTACTACAGGCTCCAGTTTCTGCCCGTGGAGCTGGCTTCACTGGCTACGACATAGTACAGGAGCCAACCCCCGCCAACTACAACTACAACGTTAGCCTTCCCGCTGGTAGTCAGCCCGCGCTACCGCTCAACGCTGCGTTCCACTTCGAGATGACGGAGACTGGGCCGAAGCTGAGTTCGGTAGATGGGGCGATCTTCTGGCTACGCTACACGGGCAATGGCCCCCGGCTTGATAGTGGCCCGTCTATCATCAAGCGACCCATCAAGACCACCTACTACATCGGTGGCCTCTACGAGGTGGACAGCGACGGCACCACGCGCAGCTACTTCGGGGCAGGCGGGGCGACAGCCTTGCGGACGACTAGCGGGGGAGCGCA
>JBBROH010000145.1:0-10780 GCA_038229595.1 Chloroflexia bacterium
CAGTGACTTGTCCAGCAGGCGGGCCAGCAGATCAAGCGTAGACTCACCCTCTGCGCTAGGGCAGACAGCCAGCACCGCCTCAAGGGTGCAGCTACCAACAAAGACCGCTAGCCGGGCGAAAAGTTGCTGCTCGGCTGGGGTGAGCAGTTCGTAGCTCCAGGCGATCAGGGCGGCCAGTGTCTGCTGGCGGGGGAGGACGGTGCGGGTGCCACTGGTGAGCAGCTTGAAGCGGTCGTGCAGGAGGGTGCTGATCTGCTCGGCAGTGAGCAGGCTAACGCGGGCGGCGGCCAGTTCGAGGGCCAGGGGGATGCCGTCTAGCCGCTCACAGACTTCACGCACTGCCTGGGCGTTGGCGTAGGTGAGGTGGAAGGCGGGATTGGCGGCGGTAGCGCGCTCTACAAACAGGCGCACAGCCTCATAGCGGGGGAGAGTGTGTGGGTTGACCTTTGCCTGCGGGTTGGGTAGGGAGAGCGCAGGTACGCGCCAGACTACCTCTCCCTCTATGTTCAGCTTCTCGCGGCTGGTGGCGAGGATTCGCAGGGTTGGACAGGCCCGCAGCAACAGGTAGCTGAGGTCGGCTACGGCGGCTAGCAGATGCTCACAGTTGTCAAGTACCAGCAGCAATTCCTTCTCGTCCAGGTAGCGAACCAGCATATCGGCCACTGGCTGGTTGGCCTGCTCACCGAGAGCGAGTGCTTTCGCCACCGCCTGCGGCACCAGGCTGGGGTCAGTGAGAGCGGCTAGTTCGACCAGGCAGACCCCGGCGGCGAACCTGCCACTAAGTTGCCGCGCTAGTTCTAGAGCCAGCCGCGTCTTACCAATGCCGCCACTACCGACCAGGGTGAGCAGGCGCGAGTCGGCCAACAGGCGGCTGACCGTATCCAGATCATGCTTGCGCCCAATGAAGCTAGAGGTGTAGGTGGGCAGGTTGCGGGCTGGCTGGCCCAGCGGCAAGGGTAGCATAGCCGCGTTATTGCCCGAAGTGAGGTCGCTGAGGGGGGGAGCCTGCCACTCGGCAGCAGTAAACGAGGGACAATCGAGCAGGGCAAGCAACTCGCTAGCCTCGGCCTGGCTGCGGATAGCCTCCCACTCGGCCAGAGCCAGCACGATGGAGCGAATGTCACTTTGGGTAAGGAGTGCGCCCTTGGTGCCGTTCAGCCGATTGCTCAATTCAGTGGGGTCAAGCCCAACGGCCTCGGCAAGGTCGCGCTGAGTGGGCCGCCTGGTTCCTTCGTAGGGGAGACTACGGCGGTAGAGTTCTCTTACTTTTTCCCGAAAGGTCTTCAAGTTGTACATAGAGTCTGGCATCAGGGAGCGGCCTATTTTGTGTTGCTTGCTGTTGCTGTGCTACGCAGGTGATCTTGCAGTAGCTATGTTGGGCCTTGCCCGCCCGCCCGTTCTCCCCCTTGATTGTACCATCTCAGGGGTGTGGGATCAAACTGTCTGGGCTGCGACTAGCACATAATAGGCGGCTGTCGTGGCTGCTCACCACTCACCACCTACGCTCCTAACCGCCAGTGCAGGTTGCACGCCAGCCGCTGACCGCAATCCCCTGAAGGATTTTAGGCTTAACGTGCTATAATCTACAGAAGGAGGTAGCAATATGGCTTACCGTACCGTTAACCTTGTGCTTGCTGGCACGCTTCTTATCCTCGTCCTCATCTTTAGCGCAGGCAGTCTACAACAATCCTCCGCTCCGCAAGCCGCCGCTGGCTTGCTGGCGGGCGGCCCTACCCATAACCATCCCCAGGTTTGCGGCATCACTTTCAGCGATGTAGCAGCCGGGAACATCTTTGCCACCTACATCTACGATCTGGCTTGTGCTGGGGTAGTGAATGGGATCGGCGGCGGTCGTTTTGGGCCGTCGCTCCAAGCTACGCGCGGCCAATTCGCCCGTATGGTTGCGGTTGGCTTTGCCCTGCCCGCCTACACCCCTGCTAGCCCTAGCTTCAGCGATGTGCCGTCTGCCTACTTCGCCTACGGCTACATTGAAACGATGGTACACGCTGGGGTGAGCAGCGGCTATCAAACCTCGGCCCAGTGCAGCCCAGCGGGGGTGGCCGCGCCCTGCTACCTGCCCAACCACAACATCAGTCGGGCCGAGGCAGTTGCGCTGATGATGCGGGCCGCTGGCTACAGCCTGACGACCCCAGCCACGCCCAGCTTCCTGGACGTGCCAGCCAGCTTCTTCGCCTATGCTCAGATTGAGACCGCCTACAGCCTCGGCATCGTTGGTGGTTTGAACGGCAACTTCCGGCCTAACGCCCCCATTCGGCGCGACGAACTCAGCCGCGTACTCGATCTCGGCATCCTCTATCGCAGCGGCACCCCCACGCCGGGAGCCACCCCCACGCCGAGAGCTACTGCCACGCCGCCGCCTGGGGTCAGCTACTATCGGGGGGTAAACCTCTCTGGCGGCGAGTTTGGCGGCAACTACCCTGGCGTATACGGGGTGGATTACCGCTACCCCCTGGAAGCTGACTTCACCTACTTCAGCAGCAAGGGCCTCAACTTCATCCGTTTGCCGCTGCAATGGGAGCGGGTTCAGCGTAGCTTGAACACAGCCCTCAATGCTGATGAGCTTACCCAGCTTGATGCAGTGGTCGGTTTCGCCCAGGCACGGGGGATGTCGATCATGTTCGAGCCGCAGAACTTTGACCGCTACCAGGTTGGCGGCGTAGATTACCTGGTTGGTAGCGCGCAGGTACCCGACAGCGCGTTTGCCGATTTCTGGCGGCGCATGGCCCAGCACTTCGCAGCCTACCCCAACGTAAGCTACAACTTGATGAATGAACCACACGACACGGGCGGTCACTGGCCGATCAGTGCGCAGGCTGCGGTGAATGCCATTCGGCTGGTGGATAGTACCCACACCATCTATATCCCTGGCGACTGCTGGCAGGGGGCATGGACCTGGCAGGATTGCAACGCCGACTTGAACATCAGCGATCCGCAGAACAACATCGTCTACGACGCGCACCAATACTTTGATAGCGACGGTAGCGGAGCCTATCTCGGCACTTATGAGAGTAATGGCGGCTACCCCAACGTGGGGGCGGATCGACTACAACCCTTCACCGCCTGGCTCACCCTGCACAACTTCAAGGGCTTCGTCAGCGAGTACGGCGTACCGCGCACCGATCCACGCTGGTTTGTGGTGCTGAACAACTTCCTCGGCGCAATGGACGCAGCCAACCTGGGCGGCACCTACTGGTCAGCAGGCTGGTGGGAGGACAGCTATCTACTGTCGGTTCAGCCCTGGGCGAACGACGGCACCGACAAACCTCAGCTACCCACTCTGCTGCAACACCGCGGTAGGCAGCGATAAGCAGGCCTACTATCGGTTGCTGCCTTTGGTGCTGTCCTCTAACTCAAGAAGCATCTTCCTCAGCCGTCAGCTAGCCAACTACCAGGTCAGTGGCACACCCTGCACTGACCTGGTAGCTGGACTAGCTGGTGGGCGTTGCCGCCTAAAGAGCTTACTGGCTGCCAGTCCAGAGCCTGACGATCCCAGTTTGCTAGCCCAGCCCCGGCCTCATACGTACTTTGCAAGAACTCAAGTAGCATGGCGCGCGGGTCGCTAGCCTTGCGTACATCCTCGTACCGCAGGAGGAACTCTCCTAGCTGGCCGTCGTAGTAGGCACTACGGGGGCGCACCTGGGCGGCACTCAACCCGGCTGGCACTGGCGCGGTGTAGCAGTAGTAGGCCGGCTCAACCTGACTGTTGCCCGGCCAGAAACCGGCACTGATGCACTCGTGTGAGTATGCCTCGCGCTGCACCCGGTCGGCACCTGGTCGTGGTGCTGCCCGCCGCCCAGAGAAGCGGGTCACTGCCAGATCCAAGGCTCCCCACCAGAGATGTACTGGGCTGCTCTTGCCTACGAAGCGACCGCGAAACTCCTTGAACACCGTATCTGTCTGCACCAGGATGCGCCAGAAGCGGTTGGCGTAGTCCTGGTCGTAAGACTGGTGCGTGGTGTCAAGGTCGTAGTTGATCGGCTCAGCTACTTCTTGGGGGATCGGCGTGATGTTTACCTTGATGCCGAGCGCGCGTAGTAGGGCCAGCAGTTCTGCGTAGAAGTCGGCTACAGTGCGTGGGTACAGGCCCATGTAGCGGCTCTGCCCAGCACTGGTTTGGATGTTCAAATGATGATCTATAAAGTCGAAGTTTATCTCGAAGGTGCGATTCTCATAGGCTATCGCCGCGGTAGTTAGACCACGCGGTGCAACATAGAGGGTAGTCTGCCACCAATGGTTGAGCATAGGGCTGAGGGCGAGCCGCGTCTTACCAACGATCTGCGTCCACATATGCAGGGTTGCGTAGGTGTCCTTCCACTGCTCATAATCCAGGCTCGGCCAAATGCCTGCGCTGCTAGTTTCTTGTAGGCCAACATCCTGCTCCGACTCCACACTTGCTAGAGGGGTACTCACCTGCTTCGCTCCTTCCGTTGACTGCCTCGGAAGCACTGTGATCAAAGAGACATAGCGTATCAGAGGAGCTATCCCAATGGTGGGTAGCTCTTTCCATTTGGTGGACGGTTGAAGCAAAGCGGGGGCGGATGTATATTAAGTAAGGTGTGCTAGTGCGAAGCACCAACTAAGGAGCAATCATGTCCAGCAACCGCTTCAATGGGCTACTAGCCCTGTTTGTGATCATCCTGCTACTTAGTGGCAGCAGCCATGCCGCCGCCAGCAGTGGCCCCACCAGCGATCAACCAGCCAGCCCCGCCAGCAAGCAGCAGAGCCGTCCGCAGGTGGCCGATCCACCCGCCTGGCACAACGACTACCCCTCCTACAACAGCGTCAAGATGACCTCGGCTACCGCTGGCTGGGTCGTCGGCTCCAGCGGCACGATCAAGCGGTACTACAACAACAATTGGGGCGATTATCTCAGCCCAGTGACTAATACCCTGACGACGGTGGATGCCCACGCAGGCGACACCTGGGCTGGCGGCGCAGACAACACCCTGATCCACCTGGTTGGCAGCGATTGGGTGCGGTTTAGCAGTCCTGCCCCGCTCACCGTCACGATCACCAACCTGAAGGTAGTGGCCGCCGGAGAGGCCTGGGCTATCGCCGACCTGGGTAGCGACTACGGCGTAGCCAGACCAAACCTCTTGCTGCACTTCAATGGTGCTAGCTGGGCGATTGCCAGCACCCCTGGTATCAGCAGCACGGCGCACCTCAGCCAAATGTCGTGGCTATCACCTACGGACGGCTGGGCGGTTGCCGACAACATCGGCAATGTAGCCTTCCACTACCAGAGTGGTACCTGGACAGCTGCTGCCTTGCCCCCGCAGGCGGCAGGCGACTATAGGCAAGGGGCGACGAGCATCTATATGCGCGCTGCTAACGAAGGCTGGATCGGCCTATATGACAGTCGGATTTTTCTTGCCAACCGCACGACTCTTGCACCGGAACTCAGTCCTGGCTCCTCGATCATCCACTACACTGGTACCTGGACGCTGGCGGACACAGCGGCGGCTCCTGAAGGTGCTGGTGGCTACGCTACCGTTAGCAGCAATGACCTGACTTCCTTCGCCAGCAACGACTACTTCGCCAGTCAGACCTTCGACAACGATAGCGATTTGCAGTACTACCTGATCCACAACAGTGCGGTGATCAGCCGTACCGCCACGCCCATGCTCTCGCTCTCTGGGGTGGCGGCCAACGACTTCTGGGCAGCAGCCTGCGACGGCATCTACCATTGGGATGGTAGCAACCTGAGCAGAGTGGTTGCCAGTGGCAGCACTTATGGCACCAAGATTCAGATGCTTGCTGCCAACGACGGCTGGCTGGCGCAGGGAGGTTACGGCAACGTCCATCGGCTCTATCACTACACTGGTACCACCTGGCTGCCAGTGACCAGCACCAGAGCCAAGACCTTCGCCTTCGCTGCGCCCAATGACGGCTGGGCCTATGCAGGCGAAGTTGGCAGCCCCGACCATTACTTCAGCCACTACGACGGTAGTACCTGGCACCAGACGCAGGTACTGACCGACCGCTACCTGTTCGACGATATGCAGATGCTGACCGGTACTAACGGCTGGGCGGTTGGTAGCTACATGGACTTCAATGCTAAAGAGGATGACGCAGCAGTGGCCCACTATAGCGGCGGTAGCTGGCAGGTTTATACCTTGACAGGTGGCCTGAACCACGTCCTTAAGGCGGTCAGCTTCGACAGCCCAACTGATGGCTGGGCTGTGGGTAACTGTGTTTATGGTGGCTCACCTATCATCTTCCACTACAACGGCACTAGCTGGCTAGAGGTGAGTGTGCCAGTTACAAACACCAACCTTGCGGCGATCTACGCAGTCGCCCCGAACGATGTGTGGGCAGTGGGCGGAGAGTATTACGCTAGCACTTCCATGCTGCTGCACTGGAACGGCAGCGACTGGACGGTGACGACTGTGCCACTCGCCCGGTTGAATACCATCAAGATGCTGTCGTCAACCGAGGGCTGGGCTGGTGGAACTGGCGAATACTACGCAAGTGCGGGGCCGTTGCTGCACTATACGGGCGGTAGCTGGCAGCCAGTCAATAACCCCGGCGGGTCAATTTACAGCTTGAGCTTCACCTCGCCTACTGACGGCTGGGCGGTCGGCAATGCAGGGCCGATCCACTACTACTCGCAATGCCTGGACTACTACGCTGACGTGCCAGCGGGCTACTTCGCGGCGGGGCCAATCCGCTACCTCTCCTGTGCGGGCATCGTGGCTGGCACTGGCAACCACATCTTCAGCCCCAACGCCAACGCCACCCGCGCTCAGTTCGCCAAGATGATCAGCTTGGCGCGGGGCTGGACTATCGTCAACCCCACCACCCCGACCTTCAGCGACGTGCCAACCAGCAACTTCCTCTACCGCTACATCGAGACCGCCGCCGTTAACGGAGCGGTCACTGGCTACGCGCAGGCGGCCCAGTGTGGGGCAGCCACGCCGCCCTGCTTCAAGCCCAACGACCAGATCAGCCGCGGTCAGACCGCGATCATCGTGGTACGCGCCTTTGGCTGGGCGACCAACGTGACGGGTGGGCCGCACTTCAGCGACGTGCCAGCCAGCAGTTTCTTCTACGATGCAGTGGAGACGGCTTACAACCGGGGGGTAGTCAACGGTACTGACCCCAGCCACTTTGCGCCGAACAGCAATGTCACGCGCGGCCAGATCAGCAAGATGCTCTACCTGGGCTTGATCGACTAGCCAGCAGCCTACGAGCGAGTGGCACGGGTCGGGTAGGCCAGGTCTGCCCCTTCGGGAAGTTGATAAGAGCCACTTGCTTGTCATCCTTCTTGTAGCGGTAGACCTAACCGCGCCGGTAATAGCGGTTGCCGCTGGCTGGGTCAAGCTCAACCACCCCCAGCGTCAACCGTCACCCTCTACTAGCCAGCCGCAGGCAAGTTGGTGTATAATAAAGCTGCACATTACGCTTAGAGAGGGGCGGCGGTTATGGCTTGGCTACCTTATGAGGCACCAGAGACTTTCGTGAGCGAGGACGGCAGCAAGCTGGCGATCCTCGTCGAGCAGGACGGCGCGAAGAAGCCGGGGCTGTTTGACCGGCAGGCGAGCAGCTTCCAGGTTGAGGGGGCTGACCCGCTCCCTCTCTACCAGATCGCCCAGGTGGAGACGACGATGGCTGGCGGGCGCAGCCTGGTCGCCCTCGGCAGCACCATGGGGACGGCCCAACTGCGTAGCTACGCCAATCCCCAGGCGGCCCGCCAGTTCGCCACCGCCCTGGCTCGCTTCCTGGGAGTACCAGCTACAGAGACGGCAGCTACAGCCCCTCCCGCTCCCTTGCAGCCCAACAGCTATCAGCAGTCGCTGTATCAGCAGCCAACTTACCAGCAAGCAGGCTACCAACCACCAGCGCAGCCGCTCTACCAGCCGCCCGCCCAGTCGCCACCGACCCTCAACTTCGCGCAACCAGTAGTACCCCGCTACTACGGCGCGGGCGCGCAAGCAGAGGAAACTGCACCCCCCCACTACTACGCTGCGACCACGCAAGTGGAGGCTGCGGCGGAACCCGCCCAGAACTATGCCGACTGGCAGGGGACGGTTCGCAGCGGAGCCGAAGGCGAGCCAGCCGCGCAGATCGGTCGCCCAAGCTGGGACTTGTCGCAGGACTATGGTGCATCCCCGGCTGGGGGGCCGAGCGACAGCCCCACTTCCACTCTCTGGCAGGTGATCAAGGGCGAGAGCGACGAGAACCGCCTGACCATCCAGCGCAAGCGACCGAAGCTGGCTGACCGCTTCAACAAACGCTTTGGCCCCTGGATTGGCGGCCTCATTGTCATGGGTGGAGGGCTATACTTTGCCTCCCGCTATCTCTCCCTATCCGGTGGCATCTGGTCAGCGATCCGGCTGGGTGGCGCATTGCTGGCCGGGCTGGGCGTAGTAATCTTCGCCGCGATTACCCTCTACGAATACTACCTCAAGACTGGTGACGATGGTCTGGAGACTGCCGTGTTCGACCGGGCGAAGGGTAGCCTCAGCTACGACGGCAAGCCGCTCTGCGCCCTCAGCGAGATCGCCGCTGTTGAGGCGCGGGATAGCTTCGACCGCTACAGCCACAAGCACATCCACGACTTGCTGCTACACGGCAAGGATCGCCAGTCGCTGACCGACTGGCTAGAGTACCTGCACGCTCCCGCCTTTGGCCCCGACCTGGGAGAGCGGCTGGGCGAGTTCCTTGCTGTACCAGTGCAACGCAGCGAACGGATGGTTGACAACACACCGCGTGGGCGGATGTAACACGTCCACTTGACCAGTGGCTAGAGCAGCGACTTGTTGAGGATCGTTTGGCTGCCAAACTCGTCGAGCCGCTGTACGTAGTAGACGTGTTCGAGGTAGCGCGAGTGGGCGATGACCACCCGATTGCCAGTGTGGACGGCTTCGTAGGCCGGGCGGTCTACACGGAAGCGGATCAGTTGGCGGCTGTGGGCTGCACGATTGGCAAGGACGAGGCGGAGATCGTCGCTGGCGGGCGGGTCAGGCTCTTTGCGCGCAGGGTCAGGCTGCTCTGTGGCTGGTTCGCTGATTCCGAAAACCCGACGCGTGCTGGGGGCAACTGACTGGCTGGCTGGTGGTGCGGGAGGCGGGGTGGCTGCTTCGAGGCGGCTACCCAGGTCGGGATCGATCACCAACCAGAAGGGTGGACTCTGGCGGCGGCTGCCTTTGTCGCCACTGAGGGCATCGGGGGCAGCATTGCGGCGGAAGCTGGGCATGGTGGGCATCATCTGCGGCACGTCCTGCCCTCGATTGTTGAGGCCAACTACGGTGCCAGCGATAGTTTGCAGGGGGGTAAAGAGGTCGCGCACGCCCTTGAAGGTAGCGACGGCGAAGAAGCAGCCAGCGACCAGAAAGAGGATCGCCCCCAGGCCGCAAATCAGCAGCAGCCCCCCCTCACTGGTGTTGAGGGCGTTGCTCACGCTTAGATAGAGCAGTAGCATGGTGAGTAGTAGCAGGAAGCTACTGCTGAGGATAGCGGCGACAAGCGGAGCGACATAGTTGATGCGCGGTTGTTGGCTGCTGCGGGTATTGTCCATTGTAGTACCTTTCAAGGAGACGTGCTGCCAGCGGCGGTGTGGCTGCTGCGCTGCTATTATAGCAGATATACGGCACCGCGCGCCTTTTGGTTCAGCGGCCACTTGCGAAGATGGCGCACTTGACATATAATGTGCGCCAGAGCGGATGGCATAAGGGGTGGCATATGCTGGTCAATCCATTGCTGGCGATGAGTGTGATGGTCGGTCTGGCAACCGGCGGGATGTTTGTTTTCTACTTGATCACCGACCACGAACGAACGCGGCGGCTATTCAGCTTGCTCACCCTCTGCTTCACCGCCCTGAGCTTCACCATCCTGCTGCTCGGCACTGACTTCGCCGAATGGGGCAAGGCCAGCCTCCAGGTGCTGCTTGGCGCGACCAGCCTGCTGCTCTCTTTCTTCCTCGGTTACGCTGTCACCGCCTACTTTGTGCTGGGCCGCCGCGAGGATGAGCGCAACACAGCCCGCGCTGACCTTGACCGCCCGGCCTTGCGCCCGCAGATTGATCAGCTTGGTAAGCTGCGCCCTGCTGTGATCTACTATGCCACGGCAGAGCCAGAGGGCTATCAGACCCGCCAGCAGACCAGCTTCTACAATCAGCGACAGGCCCAGGGCTTGCCTACCCCCCTCACTCTCCTGCGCCCCTTCGCCATGAGCCGCCTGCGTGACCGCTATGCTGCCCTCGGCCAGTCCCCCCAGCGTCACATCCAGACGAAGGTAGCGCAGAGGGTGCAGGAGAGGCTGGGCCGCCGCTATCGTGTCTACCTGGCCTTTGGCGACGACCACCCCTGGCTGGAAGAAATCGCAGCGACCGCAGTGGCTGACGGCTACCAGTACCTGATCGTAGTGCGCCCGCGCCTTGCAGTGGCTAGTGGCGGTGAACGCACTGCTATTCTCCTGCGCGGCCTCAACCTGGAGGAGCATGGGGTGGCGGTGCGCGATGCCCCCCCGCTGGCGAACGCCGAGCCGTTGCTGCGTGGCCTCGTGCGGCGCATCAGCGAGAGCGCAGACCCGCAGCAGGGTGGGGGAGTGTTGCTGCTGGCGCGGGCGCGAGCAGAGGAGCAGGAGTTCGCGCAGTTGTTGTGTGCGATGTTGATCGAGAGCGGCTACCAGCCAGCACGGGTTGCCACCGCCATCCTGCATCACGCGGAGAGCATTACCGCCGCCTGTCGTCAACTGGCTGTCGCTGGGGCGACGCAGATCGTTGCCCTGCCGGTCGCTAGCATCAGCGACAGCCTGA
>JBBROH010000146.1:0-10768 GCA_038229595.1 Chloroflexia bacterium
AACCCCGGTAGTACCAGTACCAAAGTGGCCCTGTTCGCTGCGCCTGCTGCGCCCCAGCCCAAAGGGGTAGATGAGCCGCTGCGCGAGGTGTGGGCGGAGACGATCACCCACAGTGCGGCAGATTTGGCGAAGTATCCGCGCATCGCTGACCAATTTGCGATGCGCCGGGCTGACATTGCTGCCCTGCTCGACAGGAAGCAGACTCAGTTGGCGGAGGTTGGCGTGGTAGTCGGGCGAGGCGGCCTCTTTCGCGCCCAGGTAAGCAGCGGCACCTACGCGATCAACCAGGCGATGGTAGACGAGATGCAGGCGGGCGACCCTGGCGGCCAGCGCGAACACGCCAGCAACCTCGGCGTGCCACTCGCCACCAGCTTCGCGGATGAGGCCGGGGCGGGCAGCCGCTACGTACCACGCTTCATCGTAGACCCGCCGCCGGTGGATGAGATGCCGCCCATAGCCCACCTGACTGGCTGGCCGGAGATCAGCCGCCGCGCTCTCGCCCACGTCCTCAGCGTCAAGGCAGCGGGGCGCAAGGCCGGGCGGCAGCTTGGCAAGCCCTACAACCAACTGAATCTGGTGATCACCCACCTGGGCGGCGGTATCTCCGTCACCGCCCACCGTCTGGGTCAGATGGTAGATGAGAACCAGGCGTTGGACGGCGAAGGGCCGTTTTCGCCCGAACGAAGCGGCGGCCTGCCCGTTGGCGATCTCGCCCGCATCTGCTTCAGCGGCCAGCACACCTATGCCGAGGTGATGAAGAAGATAGCAGGGCGCGGCGGCCTGGTTGCTCATCTGGGGACGAACGATGCCCGCGAAGTTGAGCGGCGGATCGCAGCGGGCGATCAGCAGGCGGAGCTAGTCTACCGGGCAATGGCCTACAATATTGGCAAGGGGGTGGGCCACATGGCCGCCGCCCTCGGCAGCCGCCCGGATGCGCTGGTCTTCACTGGCTCGCTCTGCTACTCGGCCATGCTGATGGGCTGGATCAGCGCACAGGTGGACTGGATCGCCCCGCTGATCGTCTACCCCGGCAGCCTGGAGATGCAAGCATTGGCGGCTGGCGGCTGGCGCGTGCTGCAAGGCGTGGAGCAGGCTAAGGAATATGTGGACGGAGGCACAGCGGGGCAGTAATCGCCCCAGCAGACCGGCTAGCAGAGCGGGCAACTGGTCTACGTGTTCGATTATGGCGGTGGCCCCACGCTGCTGCCAGGTAGCGAACTGCCCGGCTGGGGCGATCATCACTGCATGGAAGGGGGGCATGGGTGGGCCGAAGCTGAGGTCGCCGAGGGCAGATGGCACTTCGCCGAGGCTGAGGCTGCGCTCTGGACGAGTCTGCGCTGCATAAGGGTTCGCTTCGCCCCGCAGCACCGCCGCGTAGTGCTGCACCAGGCTGAGGTCATCTGCGCTATCGCCGACGTAGAAACCACCGCTGCTGCCCAGCTTGCGCGCGACATAGAGCAGAGCCTGTGGGTTGGGCTTCCGCATGATATCGCTCGTCACCCGCACTGGCGGCTGCTGGAAGGGGTGGGGTAGCAGACCGAGGACAGCATCCAGTTCCAGCGTCACCCGCCCTGTGATGATCCCCCACTTGGGCAGGCCGATCCCGGCCAGCCGCGCCAACAGGTCGTGGCCCACCAGCGGCACGTCGTCGTAGACACGCCCTGGATGGTCGGTGTAGAGCGGCTCCTGACCGAGGTGCTGGCGCACAATCGCTGCCCCCCAGTAGATTTCGGCGCAGATGCGCTCTATCGTCGGCCAATCGGGGCGGGCAGCGGCGGGCAGTGTGGCTAGCAGGGGGTTGAGGCCGCCGCGCTGCTGAGCCATTAGGGTGCCAAAGTCGGGGCCAACGGCAAGTAGCTGCGCTGTATTAGCCACCTGTGGCTGAGCGAGACGGGCTGCATTGTATAGGCTGCTGGCAGCATAGACGATATCGAAGTCGTCATTAAAGCCACCAGCAGCCTTGAACGCCTTGACTGCCGCTGGCGGTAGCAGGGGAACGCCGCTATCGGTCAGGCCGTAGAGGTGGCTGAAGATGAAGCGCACGGCCTCGTCATCGAAGGCGATGATCGCCGCGTTGTCCAT
The DNA here is from genome assembly GCA_038229595.1 of Chloroflexia bacterium. Lineage (GTDB taxonomy): Bacteria > Chloroflexota > Chloroflexia > QHBQ01 > QHBQ01 > JBBROH01. Next base: position 2,083 of record JBBROH010000146.1, read on the forward strand.
CAGCACGCCGTCCATGTCGAAGACGACGCTATCGGGCTGGAAGTCCAGCCTGAAACCGGGCCGCAGCCACATCACGCGCTGATCGGGATCAGGGTGGTCAGCTTGGTGCCGCGCCCCACCTCGCTCTCCATCTCAAAGCGACCGCCCATCATCTCCACCCGCTGGCGCATATTGGCAATGCCCATCGCCTTACCCTGGCCCTGCTTCAGCCGCTCACTGGCGTTGAAGCCGCCACCGTTATCCTCCACCGTCACGGTCAGATCGCCCTCCTCCAATTCGAGGCCGACGTTGACCAGGCTGGCGTTGGCGTGGCTACCAACATTGTTGAGGGCTTCTTGCACGATGCGGAAGACGGCCACCTCTACGTGCTGGGGCAGGCGGCCTTTAATGCCCGAAACCTGAATGTTGGCCTCCACCTTCGTCTTGTCGGTGAAGCTGGTCAGGTAGCGGCGCAGGGTCGGTTCGAGACCGAGGTCGTCGAGGATCATCGGGCGCAGGTCGAAGATAAACTGGCGGGTAGCCTGCAAGGTGCTGTTCACCAGATTCTTGAGGCTGGCGAGTTCGCCCCGCGCCCGCACCACATCCTTGTCTATCAGCCGCTCACAGATTTCGGCACGCAAGACCAGGTTAGAGAGCGACTGGGCCGGGCCATCGTGCATCTGGCGGGAGATACGTAGCCGCTCATTCTCCTGGGCCTGGATCACCTGCGTCACCATCTCCTGCTGGGTAACGTCGCTGCCCAGGTCACTAGCGGTGCGCGCCCCGCCCACGCGAGAGGGAGCGAAGCCTTCCGGCGTGCTGCTCAACAGGTCGAGGATGTGGGTCATCTTCTGCTTCTGGTCGCTGAGAGCCTGCCGCTTGGCCTGCAACTGCTCAATCTGGCCGCGGTGCATGGAGAGGCGGGCCTGTATCTCCTGCGACTGGTCGTAGATTTGCTTGATGTTCTCGCGGGTATAGTTCTCCAGGTTGATCTCCATGTCGCGGATGCGGTTGTTGACCGCCGTCTCGCGGTTGGTGAGGCTGTCCACCTCACGCTGTACCTGGCGCACCAACAGGTCAACCTCATTATACTCGCGGGCGGCCCGATCCTGGTCGCCGCGTAGTTCGCTGGTCAGGGTCTCCAATTGCTCGGCAAATTGTGAGGCAGTCAGGGTGTTAGCCATTGCGGTCTCCTTCATTCAAAGGCAGTTTGTTGCTCCGATTGGCGCGACAATCGCAAGCCAATAACTGATTATAGCACATTTGCCTGCTGGTGAGCAGGGCTGGGATCACCCCGCCCTAGTGCTGATGCTCGTGGTCATCCGAATGGTCGTGGGCTACCCCCTGGGCGTGTTGCCGCTCGTGTTCGCTAGCAAGCTGGCGAGCGGTCTCGCGCAGGTCGTTCATCCCACCGCTGGTAGTCATTACGCTGGGGAAGCCCGCGTGCTGCAAGATGCTCGCGCTGATGCTGGAGCGGAAGCCTGCAGCGCAGACGGTGAGGATGGGCCGGTCACGCGGCAACTCCGCCAGCCGCTCGGTCAGCAAGCCCGCTTCGAGGTGCTGGGCCTGGGGCAGGTGGAAGTCCTGCCACTCGCTCTCGTTGCGGACATCCAACAGCAGCACTTCAGGGTTTTGCTCAAGGTAGGGCAGCAGGTCGTGGGCCTTGATCTGCTCTGTAGTTTGCACTGGCAGACCTGCCGCCCGCCACGCTTCCAGCCCACCTGCGAGGTGGCCCGCCACCTGCTCATAGCCGATGCGAAGCAACTGGGTGTTTGCCTCCGGCCAATCTTCCTCCTCATTGCCGAGGACGAGCAGCATGGGGGCGTTGAAGGGGGTAATCCAGCCCACCCAGGAGGCAAACTGGTCGCCAAGCTCTACATTGTAGGCACGGGCGATATGCTGAGCGTTGAAGTCAGGCGGCCTGCGCCCGTCTACCAACAGATGGTCGCGGTCAAGCAGTTCCCTGGCCCGCTCAACGCTGAGGGGGTGGGGATCAGGCAGGCGGTGCAGCAGGCGCGGCCCGGCGGTGTTGATCCCGCGCATAAACTGGTAGTAGCTGGGGAAGGAGCCGAGGCCGCTGGTCTGCTGCCGCACAAACTGCTCCTCACTGAGGTCGCGCAAAGCGGGGTTACTGAGCCGCTCACGACCAATCGTGCTGCTGCGTTCGTCGCCGGTGCTGCCGCTAGCGCAGAAGGAGCCGCTGCCATGGGTGGGGTAGAGGATGGTGCTGGCAGGCAACTGGGCTAGGCGGCGCAGAGTGTGGTAGAGCAGTCGGGTTAGTGCGTCGGTCTGGTCGCTACCGAGCAAGTCAGTGCGCCCTGCCGTGCCGACCAGCAGGCTGCCGCCGCTGAACAGTACCTCCTCGCGCCCGTCCTTGACGATGAAGCTGATGTGGGCGGGGGTGTGGCCGGGAGTAGCGATCACCTCGAAGGCCAGCCCGCCCGCCTGCACTACTTGCCCCTCGCGCAAAGGGAGAAACTGGTAGCTGATACCCGACGCGGCGGCGGCACACACCTGCGCCCCGGTCACGTTCGCCAGTTCCAGGCTGCCAGAGACAAAATCGTTGTGGTTATGCGTCTCAAAGATGTGGGTGATCCGCACCCCCCGCCGCTCCGCCGCCGCCAGGTAGTCCCACACATCGCGCTTGGGGTCTAGCACTGCCGCCGTCTGGCTGCCCTCGGCATAGATCAGGTAGGACGAATGGCCCAGCCCTCTGACCACGAAGCTCTCTACTTGCATCGTCGCTCCTCCTTGCGTAGCTGCTCTGCTACGTCAAGGCAATGATAACATAGTTGATCGCCAGCGGCAAGTTAGCGAATACGCTGGTAGAGGTAGCCCAGTGGCTCTTGCTGCTGGCTGCTGGTGACGTACTCGGTTAGCACCCGCCGCCAGCCGCTACCCTGGCGGTTGAGCAGGGTGACCAGGTTTTTCTGGTAGGTCGCGTCCAGCACAAGCCAACGAATATCGCCGTAGTCGGGGTTGCGGAGTAGCAGTTGCCAATCGGCAAAACCAGCCGATATGCGGATGTAGTCCTGCCAGACATTCTCGGTGCGCGCCTCGAAGCGGCCATCGATGAACATCTGCTTGCGGGGGTAGAGTCGGTATTCCAGGTAGCCGCCCCATTCCATGTAGTTGAAGATGCGCCCCTCCAGGCGGCCCGCCTCCACCTCCGCACTGAGGTAGTCGGCAATCGCCTTCGGGCGCGATGCGTCGTAGTAGCCCGCTTCGCTGTCTGCAACCAGTGGCACCCGCCAGTAGGGGACGAACAGCAGGCAGACCGCCAGCAGCATCCCAGCGATCAGGTAGTTGAACAGCGGCCTCTCCACCGTGCCAGCCAACGGCTCTGCCGCTTCCCCCTCCTCCCCCTCTGACTGCTGATCGGCAGGGGGCTGGGCGGGCGCGGGCTGGTGGCTGCGGTAGGCAAGATTAGCTGCGATGATCGGGCCGCTGATCAGCCCCCACCAGACTACGTTCCGCAAAGAGAGGAGCGAGAGGTAGAGGAAGGCTAGGGTGAGCAGTGCGTCGGCCAGGTTGAGGCGACGGCGCGAGTAGTAGAGCGAGAGGCCAAAGACTAGCAGGTTGAGCAGAAACAGTATCCCTGTACCATTGTAGATCGTCGGTGGCTGCCACTCGCTGTTCAGGCGGCGGGCGGTTGGATCGCTGGTGGCAACAAAGAAGTACTCGATGATGCCAAACAGGTAGGGGTTGGCGAACACCGCCAGCCCAGTGAGGGCGAAGGCCATGGCCTGCCGAATGGCCTCCCCGCTGCGTAGCCAGGCCCGCTCTGCTGGCTCGCGCAGGTGGTCGATCAGGGTGGCGACTACGTAGATGCCAATCAGGATCAGGCCGAGGAAGTAGCTGCCGTGTATATTAACCCACAACACCATCAACGGTGGCAGCAGAAAGACCTTCCAGCCGAGCCTGGGGTGCAGCGGCCCGCTGGCGATGCCAAAGACGCTACCGCGCTCCGCCAGCAGGCTGTCTCCACTGGGCTGGCCGCTGTTGGCGATGCTGCTCCGGTATGGGCTGGCAAAGAGGATGAAGTAGTAGGCGATAAAGAGGGGGAAGACGAGCATCTGCGGGCGGATACCCATGTTGGTAAAGCCGGTGAAGATAGTCAGCACCCCGATCAGGCTGGCGATGCGGTAGGAGTTGCTGCGCCGTAGGCTGTGCCAGATCGCCAGCCCAACCACGAAGCTGAACAAGAGGGCGCGGAACAGGAGCAGGGTAGCAGGGCCAGCCGCATAGAGCAGGTAGAGGATCACCTGGGCTAGCCATTGCGGGTTGTAGTACGTTCCCGCCCGCGCCGGGCTGTAAACCAGTATGTCCTTGAGCAGAATCTGCCCCTGCTGCACCATCCACTCGCCACTCTTGGCGTTCCACCAGAAGTCGAAGGTCTCGATCACATCTCGCGCCGCGAGGACGAAGATCAGGGCCAGAGGAACCAGTAGCCAGAGGTGGGCCAGGCGCAGACCCGTTCGGGCGGTGACGGTTGTTGCTGGTTGCGACAAATTACTCTCCACAGGTCTCTCTCCACAAGGTTAGCCTGATTGTAGCACAGCCACTCCCGGCTGACAACTGGCAGATGGCGAGTCGGTCTCCAACCAGCAGTGCTGAGCCAACAAAATCCCCTCTCCCGAAAGCAGGAGAGGGGTGGCAGTCAGCGATTAGCGGCGTTCCTCGGCATCTACTGTAGTGTCTGCTATGCTACCGTTGCCGTTCAGTGCGCTAGTGGCGTTCGTGCCGTTCGTGCCATTCGTGCCATTCACCCTGCGGGTCGGTGGGCCACCCAGCCTGCCAGTGGGGATCGGTTGCAGGCCAGTAGTAGCGCGGGCGCGCACGTCTTTCTGGCGTTCGAGGCGGCTGGTGTGCATCACGTCGGTGACAGCGCGGCCACAGTGTGGGCAGGCTTGCCAGCGCAGGTTGATCGGGTGGTGGCAGTTCTCGCAATCGCGGCGCAGGCGGGTACGGCAGTTCGCGCAGTACATCCAATCTTCCTGCACCCGATAGCGGCAAGTGGGGCAGACTTCTGCCTCCTGAATATCCTGCATCAGGTATTCTTCTTCGAGGCTACGCTCGTAGGACTCGGCCAGTGTCTCCTTTGGCCGCAGGATCATATAGAGCGGCCAGCCGATGAAGGGTGGGATCGCAAGTAGCATCGCCATCACCACTGAGATCGGATCGTGGCTGCGGGCTGTAATGTCTTTGAAGGTCCAGACCAGCAGACTGAGCCAGAAGGCAACCAGGTAGGCACCGAAGAAGGCAAGGACGACCGCAATAATTTGTAGCCAGTTGATGCCGCCAGCACTACTACTGGTGCTGGTCGTAGCCTGCAAGATGGGGTATGACAAAAGATGCTCCAAAACTAACTCCTTGCTTGGGGTTGGCTCTGCGCCCAGCTCCTGTGCTTCGCTGGTATGGGCCGCCCGCGTATCGTCCTCGGTCTCGAAGTCGGCCATCTCCTGTGGCAGCCAGGCAAAGCGGATGTTGCCCTCACCATCGGTTAGTGGTGGGCGGGAGAAGGCGCGCCGCTTCATCATCGTCTGATAGTGGTAGCAGCCCTCAAACTCGCGCTCGGAGAAGCAGACGGTAGGCGCGGGCAAGTCGTCCGGGTCGTTGTCGCGCTCATACGGCACTGCGCCGCAGATGCGGATGCTGACCTGCACGCTCTCTACTGTTGTTCGGGTAGCAATGCCAACAAAGGGACAACTCATCCAGGCCCCCCTACCCTCCCCCTGTCGGAGAGGATGATAGTACAACCCGGCCCTCTGCTGCCAGGGCAAGACGTAAGATGCGCTCGAAACGTTCTACTTCGACCACGAAAAGGTTAGCCCCGCCAACCTGTACTTCAATAGGTTGGGGCAGAAAGAACTCGCTTGGCTCCATCAGGGTTGGCATCGGGTTGAGGTAGCGACTACGGGTGCGGCAGACTTCGCCGAAGGTCTGCACCAGGATGGGCCACTGCTCGTCGGCGATCCCGATCATCAAAGTAGAGTTGCTCTCGCGCAGGAAACCGCCCGTGCTGGTGATCACCGTTGCCCCAATCCGTAGCTGGGCCAGGCGGCTGAGGGCAGCGTCTACATCACGCCCCTGAATTACGGCAAGTACGAGTTTCATGGCAGTGATTATACCACACTTCCCGCTGCTTGGGCGCAACCTGCCGCCTTCTGGCTGCACTTTACGCTTGCACAGCCCACAGCCAGCGGATGGTAGGCCCAGTTGGTGGCAGCAAAAAGGTCTTGTACTTAGTACAAGACCCACAAGCGTAAGGCTGTCCAGTGTGCTGGAGCCGACAGTGGGATTTGAACCCACGACCTGCTGTTTACGAAACAGCTGCTCTGCCACTGAGCTACGTCGGCGATCAGCACAATTATAGCGCACTAGTGTTCATCTGTCAAGGCGAGTGGTTGATTATCTACAACATCAAAGGCCAACGAAACCAGTGGACTACGCTCCAACTTGCCGTCGTGCGCCGTCACCATGATGTAGCCATTGGTGCGTGCATCGGGCGGGTAGAAGTCCGGGGCCGCCTGGTTGAAGCGAGCAGTGGCCGCCTCGATCAGCCCCTTTGTGCGTTCGGGGGTGGTGACGATCACAAAGTCGTCGCCCCCCTCATGGCCGAGGAAGTCGCTGCCGCTACCCGCTTGATCCACCACTTCGCGCAGGATAGTGGCGGCGGTGCGGATCATCTCGTCCCCCTCGATGTAGCTGAAGGTTTCGTTGAAGTCGGTGAAGCGGTCAATATCGATATAGACGATTGACCAGGGCTGCTCTGCCGACTCGGTGCGCCCCTGGATCGCGTCTTCAACTGCCTGGCTACCAGGTAGGCCAGTTAGCTCAGAGACATCTTCATGATAGAGGTGGTGCAGTTGAGAGCGCACCCGCACCAGCAACTCGTCTGCGTCAAAGGGCTTGGTAATATAGTCGTCAGCCCCCTTCTGGTAGCCCATCACCTTGTCTGGGGTAGAGGAGCGCGCAGTGAGCATGATCACGGGGATATGAATCAGGCGCACATCCTGCTGCATCTGGCGACACACTTCGTAGCCGTCCATGCCAGGCAAGGTCAGGTCGAGCAGCACAAGGTCGGGCTGCTCCTGCGGCATCATCGCCAGAGCCTCCTCGCCAGAGTGCGCCCGCACAGTCTGATAGCCCTCACGCTTCAGGTTCTCCTCAATCACCTCAATGATATTTGGCTCGTCGTCAACAACCAGTATTTTGCTCATAATCTCTCCTTGCGTTTTCGCTTGGTCCGAAGTCAAGCCTCCTGGATCAGGGATTGTTCGCCGCCAGACCGCTGCTAGCCAACCGATTCCTCAGGGTGGGCAGGGTGATAGTGTAATGCAGGCTGGCCTGCCCCTGATCGTCGCCTACCTGTTCGGCCTTGAGTACACCACCCATTACTTCAAGCAGGTTCTTAGCTATGTAGATCGCCTTGTTATCACTATCCACGGAGCCGTCAACAGCCTGGCGCAGGTGGAAACCAGCTACGTCAGTGATCAGCCCCGCCTGCCGGGCCACCTCCGCATCCAGCAGGAAGCGGACAGCGACTGCACTGGCTATCTCAGTACCCTCCTCGTTAAGCTGGGTAGTGGTCAATTCTAGAGGACCGAGACGGCCAAAGCGGTGCAACAGGTCGGTTAGCAGCACGCGTAGATGTTGGCTGTCCCCTTCGCAGATCGGCAGGTTTGGCTTCAGGTTGAGCTGCACCGCCACTGGCTTGTGGGTCGCTGCGACATCCGACAGGCACTCGTTAATCATATTGTTGATGTTGATCACCTGCACTCGCATCTCCACCATCGCCATCTCCATCTGCGAGAGATCGGTCATGTTGGTGATCAGGTCGGCCAGGCGGTTGGTTTCGCCGAGGATCGTGGTGCCATAGCGGGCGACGTTAGCACCGCCAGTGGTCGTGTTCTGCTGGCGCACCAACAACTGGGCGAAGCCCTTGATCGAGGTGAGCGGGGTTCGCATCTGGTGCGAAACGAGCGAAGCAAACTCTTTCTTGTAGCGGGCGAAGCAATCCTGCTTGCGCTGACTTGCCTCCTCCACCTTGTCGAGGTTCGAGCGGTCGATCAGCATCGCGGCCAGGGCTGCCAGGCCGTCGAGCATCGTCTCCTCTGCCGCTGAGGGCTGGCGGTCGGAGTCGGCCCAATATGGATTGAGCAGGCCAGCAGTGAGGGTGCCAGAGCGCACGGGTAGGCCGTAGTAGCTGTCGAAGCCAACCGCAGCGGCGAAGTCGCGGAAGGGAGAAGGCTCGGTCGCCGTGATGTCCGTGCTGGTAATTGGGCGAGCCGCGACGGTGAGCAGGTCGATCAGGCGCGTACCCCAGGGTACTTGCTGGTCGGCGGTGAAGCGGCGGTCAATATTGTGGCCTTCGCGCACAAAAAGCCGCCCCGCATCTTCCTCCACTATCATGAAGGAGGCACCGGCTGCCTGGGTGAGCATGGCAGCAGCCTGCACGATATTGAGGGCGACCGCACTGAAGTTAACCCTGCCGCTGATCTGGCGGGCAATGCGGGCGAGGGTTTGCAGGCGGTCGTCGTTGGGGACATCACTTTGTTCGGCAAGTGATGGTCTGGATTGCGCCATTGCTAGATTGTCCTTTTGGTTGCATAGATATAATAGGCTTCAAGTAATATGGATTCTGCTTGCAAAAAGCGTGCCAGTGTGAAGAACAGCAAGTCCTCTCAGCCGCTTAGCTGGTTCA
>JBBROH010000147.1:0-10622 GCA_038229595.1 Chloroflexia bacterium
CGTCATCGTCGTCGTCATCGTCATCGTCGCTGTCAAGATCGTCGTCCAGGTCATCGTCACTCCAGTCCACATCTTCGTCGTTGGCTGCGATGGTGGTTGGCTGGGTGGTCGTGCTGCCCGCCTCCTGCTCCTCGCGCTTGAGGCTAGTGACGTAGGCCGGGTCGGTCGCTACATTGAGCAACTCGCGGAAGTGTTCGTCGATCAGGTAACTGATAGTGTTCAGCGCATCTTTGAAGACGCTAGATTGCAGGTTCTCACGCGGTACCTCGACCCCCAAGCAGATGCGGTTCGACTTGTCTATCGAAAACTTGCCAAAGCTGATCTTGTAGTTGAGCATCACCAGGAACTCGTAGGTGTTGTGGCGGCAACTCTCCTCGATCTTATTGATCAGTGTAGCATAGAAGTAAACCCAGAAGCGAGTCATGCGGATAGTGAAGACCTGGTTGGTGTGGGTGCCAGAATAGCGTGTCTCCCAATCTTCTCCTTCCAGGCGGCTGTGCGACCAGGCCGCATCAGCAAAGAAACGCTCGATATCTTCAGCCGTGGCATCCATGTGGTGATCCTCCATTCGCAAGGTAATGCCCTGCTTTCAATCAGGTGGCAGGGCGGGCTAATGCTAGCTAGCTGGCTGGTTGGGGCTGCTGTCGCTCTCATCGCTGAGGTCAAGATCGCTATCCTCGGCCAGCGAGGTTGCGCCGCCGGTTGCTGGGCCGCTGCTGGGAGGGGTCGGTGGGGCCGAGGGCGAGGGTGGGGTAGCAGCCTGGGCTGGATTGGGCCGCAGCGAGGAGACCTTGCCCGGCTCGTTGGCGAGGTTGAGCAACTCTATGTACTGCTCGTCTGAGTTGATCGACAGGGCGGCCAGTGCGTCACTCAACTGGCTCTGCTGCATATTCTCACGCGGCAGTTCGACCCCCAGACTGATGCCACCGCTATTGTTGATCGAATACTTACCCAGGTTGATCTTGTAGTTCAGATAGCCTATGTGTTCGTGCAAGGCAGGCTTGCACTCGTCGCGCACCTTGTTCAGCACAGTGGCGTAGAAGTAGAGCCAGTAGTCGGTCAGGCGCACGTAGTATATCCAGTCGCGCACATCGCCACGATAGCGCACTTCCCAGTCGTCGTCGGTCTTGCTAAACTTCCAACCCGCCTCGTTGAAGAACCGCTCGATATCTTCCCTGGTAACGTTGTATCCTGCCATCCTGTAACCTCCTGTGGCTATACTGCTAGAGGGGCAATGGTAATCTCGTCGTTCTGGATACTAACCTTGATCTGCTTGCTGTTGTTCCACTCCTTGCGGAACATAGCGCGGGCCATCGGGCCGAGGATAAGCTCGTCAATCGTATGCTCAAGCTGGCGTGCGCCCTGCTGCGTGCTGAAGCCCCGCGCCACGATCAGTTCGGCCACGCCAGGGGCGAACTCGACCACCAGACCCTCTGGCTTGAAGCGTTGGTCGCGCAGCAGGTCTAGCTTCTGGCGGGTGATCACCAACGCCCCCTCACGATTGAGCGGCTTGAACAGCAGGATTTCGTCCACCCGGTTGAGCAACTCCAGGGAGAAGTATTTGCGAGCCTCGGCGTAGACATCCTTGATCTGCACCTCCATTACCTCCTCATGCCCATTCGCTACCTTACCCGCAGTCGGCTTAAAGCCGAAGCGACCTTTGGTAGAGAGATCGCTGCCGACGTTGGAGGTCATGATGATCGTTGCGTCACTGAAGTAGACGGTGCGCCCTTGCCCATCCGTCAGGCGGCCATCATCGAAGATTTGCAGGAAGGCACTTTGCACCTGCGGGTGGGCCTTCTCGATCTCGTCCAACAGGATGATGCTGAAGGGCTGGCGACGAATCTTCTCGGTAAGCTGCCCGCCCTCGTCGTAGCCGACGTAGCCCGGCGGCGCACCGATCAGCCGAGTGATCGAAAACTCAGCACTGAACTCGCTCATATCCAGACGGATGATCCGCTCGCGGTCGGCAAAGAGGAACTCGGCCAGCGACTTCGCCAACTCGGTCTTACCGACCCCTGGCGGCCCCATAAAGAGGAACACGCCGTCGGGCCGCATCGGATTGATGTCTAGCCGCCGTTTGCAAAGGCGGATTGCATTGCTGACCCGCGCTACCACTTCCTCCTGCCCGACCACGCGCGTATCCAAAAACTTCTCCATGTCCGCGTACTTGGCTAGCTGCTCGTCATCAAAGTTCTCCAGCGGCAGGTTCGCCATTTCGCTGACCACAGAGCGGAGGTAGTCGGCGAGGCGGACTGCGCCCTTGTTGCTGGGAGCTTTGGCCTGCTCGTAGGCGGCGATCTCGGCGCGGGCAGCGGCGGTTTGCAGGATGTCAATCGCCTTGTCAGGGAAGAAGCGGTTACGCAGGTAGACGCGGCCCAGGTCAACGGCGGTGCGAATGTCGTTGTCGGTGATGCTGAGGTTGTGGTGCGCTTCCAGGCGGGGGCGCATCGCTTGCAAGATGGAGATAGTTGCCTCTGAGGTCGGTTCGCTGATGGTGAGCGGCTGGAAGCGGCGTTCCAACGCACCATCGCGCTCGATGTACTTACGGTACTCATGAGCCGTCGTCGCGCCAACACAGGCGATCTCGCCTCGCGCCAGGGGTGGCTTGAGGATGTTAGCAGCATCCAGTGCGCCCTCCGCACTGCCCGCCCCAATCAGGGTGTGCAGTTCGTCAATAAAGAGGATGGCGTGGCTGCTACGCGCCTCGTTGATCACCCCCCGCAAGCGATCCTCAAACTCGCCCCGGTAGGTAGCCCCGGCGATTAGTGAAGACATATCCAGGGCGACAACGCGGCGGTGACGTAGTTGTGGTGGCACATCGTTGCTGGAAACCTGGATCGCCAACCCCTCGGCGATAGCCGTTTTGCCCACCCCCGGTTCGCCGATCAAGGCAGGGTTGTTCTTGTTCAGCTTGCATAGCACCTCAATCACCGCCCGAATCTCTCGTTCGCGGCCCACAACCGGGCCGAGCTTGCCGTCGCGGGCCATTTGGGTGAGGTCGCGGGTGTACTTCTCGAAGTAGGGGGTAGGTTGCTGGTTGAGGCGCAGTTGCTCTGCCTCACGCGGGTCGCTCGGCGCACTCTGATTGCTGGTAGCGGCCTGTGCCTCTAGCACTTGCGTCCAGGTCGCTGCGTCGTAGCCGTGCTTGCGGAGCAGGCTGTCGTCTTCCTGGTTGGCGAGGGCTGCAAGCAGCAGGTGAACAGGCTCGACCAGGTCGCTGCTGGCAAGCTGGTTGGCGGCCACGATAGCAGCACGCAGCCTGGCAGTCGGCTTGAGCTTCGGCTTCTCAGGCGGCACCGGGTCTGTGTCTGTCGCTTCTGCGATGAAGTCACGCAAATCTCGTACGAGATTGATCGATCTCTCACTCGCTGACATGGCTAGCCTTATACCAGCGGCCACTGCCGCGAGCATAGCACCGGCCAGGGCTGTAGTGCTGGCGAACTGCTGATCGCCGCTGTAGCCGCTCTGGAGCAAGCTAGCGAAGGTATCGGGCGCACCACGCAAGCAGCCGATCAGCAGGTGGGTGGTGTTGAGGGTAGTGGACTTGAGTTGCCAGGCCGTCTCCTTCGCCTGATCGTAGCAGGGCCGGGCAGCGGGGGAGAGGTTGTTGAGTGAAGCATTCTGCGGTTGGTCAGCCATCGAACTTTGCTCCTGATCATCAGCGTATCTGTCGCCAGGATCGTACCACAAGAGAGGGGAAAGTGTCAATCGCTGTCCGCGCTCAGCACAGCACCAGACGTAGAGCGGGGCTGGTTGTGTAGACCAGCCCCGCCCACTACTTGCTAGATATGATTAGCTACTTACGGAGTGTCTTCGATAGCGCGGCGGGCTACCTTCGCCATCTCGCCACGGATGATGTAGTCGAAGCGGCGGAAGCAAGTGCCGCTCCCTGCCTTGCAAGGCTGGCCGCTGAGGATGCCCCGATGGTAGAACGTCTCCACCTCGTTGAAGCCGAAGCTATCCGCCGGTACGTCGCTGAAGGTTGGCGTGGTCGGGATGTAGAGCGGGTAGTTGCGGATGCGCTGTAGAGTGACGACCGTCTCCACCCGGTTGACCGCGCGATCTGGGCCGAAGGTGCTGCTGCCATAGCCTTGCATCACCCCAGCCTGGACAGCAGCCTCAATAAACGGGTAGAAGGTGTAGGCAGTCGGCACGTCGTTGAAGGTTGGGCTAGCGGGTGTGTAGCTGGGGATACCGAAGCCGCGCACTACGATCTTGGCGAACTGGCCGCGGATGGTATTGTTGTTGGGCCGGTAGAGGCCGTCCACGTAGCCGTTGACGATGCCACGGCAGGTGATGAAGCTGATGTCGTTGTAGAAGATGTAGCCGGTTGCCACGTCGGGGAAGCTGAGGCTGCAAGGGGTAGTGGTAGCTGGGCGGGCCGTGCTGCTGCCTGCCCGTCTGGCCGCTGCCGCGCTGACCAAACCAGTGGAAGAACTCCTTCATCCCAGCATCACCGCCAGACCGAGAGCAAAACCAACGATCACCTCAAAGGCGTAACCGTAAACTGGAGCTGCGGGGTTACGTTCCCCTTTAAGTTCTGGCAGCAGTTCCCCGGCAGTGACGGCAAAGACCACCCCAGCAGCAAAATGCTGCACCATGCTGCTCAGGCGTGCGCCAGGTACACGGTAGGCAGCAGTCACCCCACCAACTGCTGTAGCAGTAACCGGGAGTAGTACAAAAGTAAGTACCTGCTCAAGTGTACCAGCCATTGTGCTTGTTTGCTAATCGTTGGCCGATACCTGTGGCTCCGGTGAGCCTCATACCCTCAACCAGCGTTTGATTTCACCTGCTCTACGTGTTTACTGGCAGCGGGTTCAACCGTTCCCACCCCGCTTGGCTGGGGCCGGTTGAGGAGGCCAACCTTGATGTAGTTGACCAGACCCTTGCGCTCCCAGAGGAAGATAGCTGCTGCCAGCACCAGGTAGAGCCAGGCCAGGTAGGTCAGGATGGTGATCGCCGTCGCCTCGTCGTTGCGGAAAGCGAAGCCGAGCGCGAACTGCACCAGGAACAGGCCCAACAGAGCCAGTGCGCCGCGCAAGGTAAGGCGCAGCCGCAGGAGCAGGGCGACCGCAAACAGCGATTGCGCCGCCGTGAGGAAGAACTCCTCGTGCTGGCGGGCATCGAGCGGCAACGCCCCGATCCTACCTGCCCCAATGGAGTAGAACAGGGGGATCATGCCGACCAGCAAGGTCCACTGGTTGATCTTGTCGCTGATCAGCGCACCCAGCGCAGCGGTCGGGCGCAAGCTGAGGGTGAACAGGATCGTAATGATGATCTCCGGGGCTTCACCGGCCAGCGGGGCCACCCACTGGATCAGCAGGAACTTGTTGATGCCGAACTGCTGGCCGGTGGCGATCAGCGACTCGGCGAACGGCTGGGCGACCGCCAGGATGATCAGGGCCGCCGCAATCGTGAGGGCCGCCATGATCGCGTACTGCTGACCCTTCGGCAGCTTGCTCAACGCAGCGGCTGGCCCTACCTCCCTATCGTCATCATCGCCATCATCGCTAGCATCATTGCCACGACCCTTCGGCAGCTTGCTTACGCGCCAGAGATAAGCCCCGAAGATGGCAAGCAGGATCACCATGTCGAACAGGTCGATCCGGCCCTTGAAGGTAATGACGAAGGAGTAGAGGCTGGCGAGGGCGAGGAAAGAGACCTCGACCGCGTTAGACCAGCGTAGCTCCACTACCCGCCTGCCGCTGCGCCACCAGTAGAGCAGCACGATCAGCGGCCAGGCCAGCCCGATCAGCAGCCGGTTGGCTCCGGTCATGTTGGCAGCAGCAAACTGGACGTACTCCGAGCCAGGGTGTTGACCGGCTTGCAAGGTGTAGTAGATATCCACCGCGTACTCCGGTAGGACGGTGACGAGGGCTAGGACCGCAAGGGCCAATCCTTGCGAGACGTGTTCTTCCGCCGCCTCTGCGCCCCAGGTGAGCATGAAGCCTGCCCCCAGCAAGGCGACCGCGAAGATGAGGGTGTCAAGTAGCGGGGTAATCAGGGTGTTGGTCAGCCGCAGGACGAGGGCAGGCAGGGCTACCGCCAGGGCAAGAGCCACATACACGCTAAATCTACGCAAGGCTTCCTCCAGTTCAGGGGTGTCTCTGGTGCGATGGTGGTTAGGCTACAGCAGCGTTGCTTTCGTGCAAAGCCTCAAGTCCTTCCTTCACTGCCAGCAAGGCAAGGCCAATTGCCACCAGCTAGAGTGTACCAAGCGGTGAGGTTGTCGTCAAGCTCCGCCCTGAAGACCTGGTGGTGCAATCTTTGTGTGAGATCGTGGTGCAATCTTTCTGTTGCCCCGCGCAATCTTTGTGTTAGCTTACACTATTGACTCTTTTCCACTGCTGTGCTATCATATTTCCTACAAGGGTTGGAATATCCAACCATTGGACAGTTCAGACTTTGGAGCAATTGTGCAAGAGGTAACAATGCCGTCTATCCATCCACTCAACAAGCCAGTGAGCAAAGAGGCTATCGAGAGCCTGAAAAGCTCCATCGAGCAGCTTGCCCGCCGCTATCTTACCCGTATTGACGAGGTGATCGCCGCCGACCCCAACCTGAACAAGCAGGAGGTGGCCGTGATCGAGCGCATCGCCTGGTATAGCCTGCACACGGTCAGCGACATTGCAGGCAACGGCAAGTTCATGCCGCTCAGCACCGCCTCCTGGACGGTGGACAAGCTGGTGGAGAAGGGCTATCTTGAACGCCGCCCCCACCCCAGCGACCGCCGCGTTACCCTCATCTATCTTACTGGCCCTGGTCGAGCCGTCCTCAAGCAGCTTGACGGGATGTACCAGGCGATTTCCGAAGCGATCCTGCGCGGCCTTGACGCAGAGGAAACCGCTATCGTGCTGCGTGCTATGGAGCGCGTCAGCCAGGAAGAAGATAGTACTGGCGAGCCGTAGTTTATCACCATCGGCAGTTGTACTTGTTACTTTAGATAGGAGCTTGCGATGAAGCAACCTGTACTCGTCAACGGTGTGCGTACCCCTATCGGCGTGATGGGCGGCGCAATGCGCGACCTCACCGCCCAGGAGTTGGGCCGCCTTGCCACCGTCGAACTGCTCAAGCGTACCAACCTTGACCCGGCCCTGGTCGAGGAGATCACCTTCGGCTGTGCTGGGCAGGGTAGCGACGCGCCGAATATTGCTCGTGTAATCGGCCTGCTGGCCGGTGTCCCCGTCTCCGTCCCCGGCATGACCGTCCACCGCAACTGCGCCAGTGGCATTCAGGCCGTCACTTCCGCCTGCCAGAACATCAAGTGCGACGACGCAGACGTGCAGATTGTGGGCGGGGTAGAGAGTATGTCAAACATCCCCTACATCAACCGCGATATGCGTTATGGCAAGAAGCTGACGCACTCGGTGATGATCGACTCGTTGTGGGAGGGGCTGACCGACCCCGTATGCAACCTGATGATGGGCGGTACAGCAGAGAACCTGGCCGCCGATTACGGTATTAGCCGCGAGGAGCAGGACAAGTTTGCAGTAGAGAGCCACAAGAAGGCGTTTCGCGCCCAGCGTATGGGTAAGTTCAACGAAGAAATTATGACCCTGATGATCCCCAAGAAGGCTCGCGGGCAACAGGTCGCCCCTGAAACCGTTACCCAGGATGAGGGGCCGAACGCTGCTCTCACCTTGCAGACGCTGGCGATGTACCCAACAGCCTTCAAGAAGGATGGTGGCACCGTTACCGCTGGCAACGCCTGTTCGCTCAACGATGCTGCCGTCTCTCTACTGATGATGTCTGCGGAACGGGCGCAGGAGCTAAACTACGAGCCGCTTGCCTACATCAGGGCCTACGCCTACGCGGGGGTAGAGCCAGACCGCATGGGTATCGGCCCAGTCAAAGCAATCCCGCTCGCGCTGAAGAAGGCGGGGCTGAAGCTGGACGACATTGAGTTGATTGAGATCAACGAGGCGTTTGCCGCCCAGTACCTTGCTGTCGAACGGCTGCTAGACCTTGACCGCAAGAAGGTGAACGTCAACGGTGGGGCTATCGCCCTCGGCCACCCGATTGGCGCGACCGGCGCACGGCTCGTCCTTGCCCTGGCCTACGAGATGAAGCGTACTGGCGCGAAGTATGGCCTCGCTGCCCTTTGCGTGGGTGGTGGGCAGGGCGGCGCGATTGTGCTGGAACGTCCGTAAATTGCAGGGGGGCGCAACGTCGTGCGCCCCTTCCTGTTGCTACTCAATGAGGAGGAGAGATGTACATTTTCAAAGCAGCAGTCGTGGGAGCCGGGGCGATGGGTGGCAGTATTGCCCAGGTAATCAGCTACAGCGGCCTGCCCGTCGTCGTCAAGGATATTGACCAGCACGCCCTTGACCTTGCCCGCGAGAAGGCCGAGTCGATCTACCAGGATCGCGTCCGCAAAGGGAAGATGGGCGCGTCTGAGGTAGCCAGCAAGATGGCCCTGATCAGCTACCAGCTTGATTACGCGGGCTTTGACGACGTAGACATTGTGATCGAGGCCGTGCCAGAGAAGATGAGCATCAAGCAGGCCGTCTACAAGGAGCTTGATGCAGCCTGCCACCCCGGAGCGATCTTTGCCTCTAACACCTCGGCCTTGAGCATCAGCGAGATGGCCGCTGCCACCAGGCGGCCCAACAAGATGATCGGGATGCACTTCTTCAACCCCGCCAATGTGATGAAGCTGGTTGAGGTGATCCCTGGTAGCCAGACCGACGCGGAGACGGTGCAGGATGTGGTCAGCTTCAGCCAGGACTTGCGGAAGATACCAGTGGTGGTCAAGGAATGCGCGGGCTTCCTGGTCAATCGGCTGCTCGGCCCCTACCTGAATGAGGCTGCCTACGCCTTGCAGGAGGGGGCCGCCACCGCCAACCAGATCGACGGCCAGGCAACAGGCGCAGGGATGCCGATGGGGCCGTTCATGCTGGCGGATATGCTCGGCCTCGATGTTTGCTCCGATGCGGCTGGCACGATGTACAAGGCCTACGGAGAACGCTTCCGCCCGGCGGAGATCATGGGCAAGCTCTACCAGCACCGCAAGCTAGGCCAGAAGTCGGGCGCGGGCTTCTACACCTACAGCGATGAGACCCCGCCCAGCCTCGAAGACTTGATCACCGAGGTGCAGCGTGAGACTAACCACCTGACCAGTGACTTCGCGGTTGACCGCATCATCTTGCCAATGGTCAACGAGGCGATCTACGCCCTGCAAGAGCAGGTGGCCGGGATTGGCGATATCAATACCGCGATGATGGCGGGCGCAGGGATGCGCGTCGGCCCCCTGGCCCTCGCTGATGAGCGTGGTCTGGACGAAATCCTGAGCAGGCTGGAAGCCTATGAGCAGCAGTTTGGCGCACGCTTCACCCCCGCTCCCTTGCTGCGCGAGAAGGTGGCGGCGGGCGAACTCGGCAAAAAGAGCGGCAAGGGCTTCCAGGAATATAGTTAGCGGCGGCAAACACCATCACCAACTTTCAAGCAGTGGAGCAAGGAGCGAGCGATGACTTTGGAGAACAATGGGCAGTACATCAAGCTGACGACTGAGGACGGCGGCAGGATTGCGATCATCACGGTGGACAATCCCCCCGCCAACGCCCTGGGCCGGGCTGTGCTGCTAGAGTTGAGCGACGCGGTAGACGCTTTCGCTGCCGACCCAACCGCGAAGGTGGCGATCCTCACTGGTGGCACCGAGGCTGGGGCGGGCCAGATTTTCGTCGCTGGGGCCGACATTAACGACATTGCGGGGCTGCAAGGGGCTGCTGACGCTGAAGAAGCGGTCAAGCAGGGCCAGGACTTGTTCAACAAGATTGCAGGCCTGTCCAAGCCGATAATCGCGGCGATCAACGGTGCCTGCCTGGGCGGGGGCAACGAACTGGCAATGGCCTGCCCGCTACGGATCGCCAGCGCGAACGCCACCTTCGGCCAGCCGGAGATCAAGCTGGGTATCATCCCAGGCTTCGGCGGCACCCAGCGGTTGCCGCGCATCATCGGCAAGGCGAAGGCGTTGGAGATGATCCTCACTGGCAGCAATATCAACGCGCAGGAGGCTCTGCGCCTCGGCCTGATCAACAAGGTAGCCGCTGAGGGGATGCTGCTGCGCGAGGCGAAGGGGCTGGCGAAGGTGATCAGCACTATGGGCGGCAAGGCGGTTGCTGCCATCCTGCAAGCGGTCGAGCAAGGGATGAGCGGCACCCGCGACGAGGGTATGGCTCTTGAGCGCAAGCTGTTCGGCCAGATCGCTGAGACCGAGGATAAGCGCGAGGGGCTGAAAGCCTTCGTCGAGAAGCGGCGGCCTAACTTTACGGATCGCTAGGAGAGGCACAAAGATGGACTTCACCCTATCCAAAGAACACCAGATGCTCAAGCGCAGCCTGCGCGAGTTTGTGGAAAGCGAACTGGCCCCGGTCGCCCGCGACACCGACCTGCACGAGCGGCAGACCGACGCGAACCTGCGGAAGATGGCACGGGCGGGGATGTTCGGCCTGCCCTTCCCCCAGAAGTACGGCGGCGCGGGCCTGGGCGAGCTTGGCTACTGCCTGATGATGGAGGAGACCGCCCGCGTAGATAGCAGCACCACCACCATCCTCGGCGCACATATCGGCATTGGCGCGATGACGATCTACCTGGACGGCACCGAGGAGCAGAAGCAGAAG
>JBBROH010000148.1:0-10547 GCA_038229595.1 Chloroflexia bacterium
CAAGGCGAACCAGGAACTGGACGCGCTGACCCACCTGGTCAGCGAACTGCTCGACCTGGCGCGTATCGAAGCAGGCCAGACCCCGATTGAGCCAAAGCCACTGCCCCTTGCCCAAACGCTGGCGACCGCAGTGGGCCGCTTCAGCGAACAGGCCGCCCAACTCGACCTGCGTCTGGTGCTGGAAGTGCTACCCACAAGGCTAACCGTGCTGGCCGACGAACCGCGCCTTAGTCAGGTGATGGGCAACCTGGTGCAGAACGCAATCAAGTTCACCGCACCCGGTGGTCAGATCACGATCCAGGCACGGGTGGCCGACGACCAGTTCGCGGAGGTGAGCGTAACCGATACGGGCATTGGTATCCCGCAGGAAGATTTGGAGCGTGTCTTTGAACGCTTCTACAAGGTTGACCGCGCCCGTAGTGCCTTGCTCGACCAGACGAAGGTGGAGAGTGGCACGGGCCTGGGGCTGGCAATCGCGCGCCACATCGTTGAGGGGCAGGGCGGTCGCATCTGGGCCGAGAGCGAAGCCGACGCTGGCGCAACCTTCCGCTTCACTATGCCCCTCGCGCGCGATGGGATCACCGACTACCAGCTTGAACAGAGGTACACTTGATTGGAGAGCCACTTTGCGTAGACCGGTTAACCTGCTCACCATGCTCTCGCTCGTCCTGCTGCTGATCAGCCTGGCCGCCTGCGACCTGCTGCCCCCTCCACCAAAGGCAACCTACGTCCCCAACAACCAGTCTACTTTGGTGCCGCGCACGACCCCAGCCAGCCAGCAGACCCTTACCCCCAGCAAGCCTTTCGTGCTGAGCAGCGGGGGAGCAAGCAAGCTGAACGGGGTGGGCAGCCGCTTGCCTGCCCCCCTCTATACTGCCTACGCTAACCGCCTCCGCACTGACTACAAGCTCGAACTGGCTTACTATGCCAGCGACGTGGGCGAAGGGATCAGGCAGTTGCAGAGCGGCGCAGCAGATTTCGCGGTTAGCGAAGCCCCCCTGCCTGGGCAGACCCTACTGCCAGCCAGCAGCCTCGTCTTGAGCAGCACCGCAGTGCCGCTGACCGCCACCACGCGCCCGCCATTGACCGGCACCGGTGGCGTAATCCAGCAGGTGCCAGTGGCGGCAGTGCCTCTGGTGGTTGGCTACAACCTTCCGACCCTCACCAGCAGGCTGCGCTTCTCGGCCAGCACCCTGGCGGGCATCTTCAGTGGCAGCATAGTGCGCTGGAACGACCTGGCGATCAGTGGTGACAACCCTGGGGTCGAACTACCCAACAAGCCGATCAAGATGCTGCATGAGAAGGGCTACAGCGGAGCCAGCTTTATCTTCAGTAGTTATCTAAGCGGCACCAACCGCACCTGGGCCAACCGCTACGGAGCCAGCCCACAGCCCAACTTCAGTGGCGGGCTGGCGGTGCGCGATGGCGACGCGATGATCAGCAGCCTGCGTGATGTGCAGTATAGCGTGGGCTACCTCTCGCTGGCCGACGCAACCCAGGCTAACATCCCTTACGGTGACGTGGAGAACAAGGCGGGCCTGTTTACTACTCCCAGCCTGGAGAACGTACAGGCCGCCCTCGCTGCCCTGCAAAGCGTGCCAAACAACCTGGAGGTTGACCTCAGCAACATGGCGGGCGACAACGCCTACCCGCTTGTCGGTCTAAGCTGGGTCCTGCTCTACCGCGACCAGCCGCAGGCGGACAAGGCGATAGCCCTGGTCAATGCAGTGCGCTGGATGCTCGGCCCTGGGCAGGCGGTGAACCTGAACCAGCAATACGTGCCGCTGCCAGCCTTCATCCTCAGTCGGGCGAATAGTTTGCTGCAACAACTCAACGTCAATGGCAGCGCGATCTATGGTGCGGGCTTCCAGCCGACGATCACCCCCTCGTTGCCACCCACGATCAGCGGCACAATCACGATCACCCTTACTGCGGCCTTCAGTGGTACTATCACAGGCACTCGCACGCTCACTGCGGCTGGCACCCTTACTGCGGCTGGTACAGTGACGGCCACCGCCAGCCCGACGCTCACAGTGCAGCCCAGCGCAACTGACACCCCGCTGCCTGCAACCAGCACACCCGCATCCCTGCCTGCAACCAGCACGCCCCCAACCGCAAACACGCCCGCAGCAACCAGTGCGCCCGCAGCAACGAACACGAGCGCAGCAACCAGCACGCCGCTGCCAACCAACACAGCCCTGGCAACCAATACAGCCCCACCTGTGACGTTGACCAGCACCCCACCCCCGCCACCAACCGACACCCCAGCCCCACCGACCGATACGCCAGCAGAGCAGGGCCGCCCCCGCCCTACTGCCACTGACGAACGTTAAACAGACGTTAAACCTATCTTAACCCACAATTAACCGCCACTTAATGTAGGACGGTTAGAATAAGGTCAGTTGGTGCATTCGCAAGAAGCACTGGCTGACCTTTACAATTGACTAACGCTGGCAACAGCCACATCTCCGACCAACCCCTCTACCTCCCCACAAACATCCTCTGCAATTTGGGTAGCGGGCGTGTCCTCCACGCACGCTGCCCCCCGCCTCGGCGGTTGGCAAGTGGCAAACTGCTTGTTTACAGCACTGGGTGAGCGTGATATAATGCTTTTGGGCGCGTCGGAACGCGATGGCCCCAGAACGGCAATAAGCCACCCAAAACTCAAGGAGGTTGTAATGACCACTGCTACCGTACTGGAGACCGAGGAGATACTGCAACCTGTCAGCTTCGCCGATGAGGAGTTGGCTGACGAAGACGACGACCTCGACGAAGACGACGACCTCGACGAAGACTAAGAAGACGAGGATGATGACGAAGACGACCTTGATGATGAGGATGATGACGAAGACCTCGATGATGAGGATGATGACGAAGACCTCGATGATGAGGATGATGACGAAGACCTTGACGAAGAAGAAGATGATGAGTTGGACGAGGAAGAAGTGGCCTAGCTTCCTTGTGCGCTACATCCTCTCCGCCCAACCCAGTCTTGGAGGAAGTAGCAATGCAGACCATCAACCGCCGCCGCTGTAGCCCTGTTGCTGATCTCTCTAGCCCTACTCCGCCCCGTTGGCTCTCGTCTCAGCATCGTGATCGCTGTCAGCCTGTTCGCAGGCTGATTTTTTGTGGGTGAGCTGAAGGGCGTATTGTACTATATTGGTAGTTGGCAAATTGGAGAGGAGCGCGTCTTGAACCAGATAAGCAAGGACAGCAGGGCGAAGGTAAGGGTAGCAGCTTTGGTGGTGACTAGACCCGCCGCCCCGCCGCTTTTGGCCCGCCACGTCTCGAACCTGATCAACCCGCTGGTGGTTGCCATCCCACTGCTTTTTGTGGCGGCCCTGCGCGAACAGCCACTCAGCCTCGGCTTCTTCCACCTGCTACTTGCCCTGGTAGGGCTGGTGGCGGTGCCAGCCACCTATATTGTTACGCAGGTACGGCGCGGGGCGATCAGCGACCTGCACATCTCGCAACGTAACCAGCGGGCCAAGCCCCTATTCGTCTCGCTGCTCAGTGCTATCGTCACCCTCCTACTGCTTAGTTTTAGCGGCGCAGAGACGACCATGCTCAAGCTCGTCTACGGTACCCTGCTGACCACAGTGCTGCTGGCTGGGGTGACGATCTTTTGGAAGATCAGCTTCCATGCTGCTGCCACAACCAGTGCGGTGATTACCACCCTCTGGCTGCTCGGCCCTTATGCCATGCCTGTCCTCGTGCTGATCCCACTGGTTGGTTGGGCGCGCATAGTAATGCGGGCGCACACGCCAGCCCAGGTGATCTGTGGTGTGGCGGTCGGCTTTAGCGTCGCCTTGCTCGTCCTCTCGCGCTTCTGACCGCTGGCAATCGGCTCCTCTCAACAGCAGAGAAGCCTTTTTGCGACTAATCTATTGACAAACTTCGATAAGTGTGGTATGCTAGGGGCATGAGTGAACGTAAGAACAACCTACGCAATCGCCCCACCGCCTGCTGCACTGTAGCCAACCCGCCAGCGATCAACGCTTCCACTGGTCAGCAATACGCTGCCGCCCTGAATGCGCTGGCCGACCCAACCCGCCTGGGCATCCTCAATATGCTGGCGAACAACCAGGAGCCAGTTTGCGTCTGTGACGTGACTGCCCAGTTCGACAAGGGGCAGCCAACCATCTCCCACCACCTGGCTATTCTGCGCGAGGCTGGTCTGGTCTTTGGCAACCGTGAGGGCATCTGGTCTTACTACAGCCTCAATCGGGAGCGGTTGACCGAGCTACAAACAATGCTGGCGACGATCTTCAGCCCAGCAGAGCAGCAGACCGCCAGCTTCATACCGCTGGCGTTGGCCGAACGCCCCTAATTTCGCTTCGCGCTCCGCAGGGAGCAATCTTTTAAGCCATACACATCGAAGTTCGTCAATGCTTCCGGAGCAGGGACAAACTAGCGACCGATCTCAAGCCGAAAGGAGGTGAATGACGATGATCAACGCAATCTGCTGTGACAAGGACGACAAGTGCTGCGACGACGAGAGTTGCTGTGGTGGTAGCAAGACCTGCTGCTAGTTGACCAACCCGGGGTGGGGCCGCCGACGGGCGGCTCTGCCTACCCAAAGGAGGCATATTGTGCAAGCAGACAAGGTGATCCACGTGCTGGTACTATGTACTGGCAACTCGGCCCGTAGCCAGATGGCTGAGGGTTTGTTTCGCACTATAGGTGGGACTAACGCGGTGGTGCAGAGTGCAGGCAGTGCGCCTGCCAGCCACATCAACCCTTACGCCGTCCAGGTTATGGCTGAAGTTGGCATCGATATTAGCCAGCAGCAGCCCAAGCTGGTAGACAGCTTGTTGGCCCAGGCGTTCGACTACGTGATCACCGTCTGTGACAACGCCCGTGACAACTGTCCCTACTTCCCTGGGCCAACCGAGCGGCTACATTGGAGCTTCACTGATCCCGCCAGGGTTGTGGGTGGTGATGATACAAAGCTGCTGGCCTTCCGGGCTGTCCGTGAGGGGCTGACTGCCTGCATCACGTCGTTTCTGGACGACCCCGGCTACCACGACCGCATTCCCTAAGCTAGCTGCCAGCGGCTGCACCTTCCTCATACCAGCCAGGCTGTTGCTACTGGTCGGGGCGGCAACTGGCTGCTTGGGTTGGGTGGTGGGCCGCTTACTTTTACCCGCCAGCGACCAGCAGTTCGCTGGCTGGCTTACCGCTCTTGCTGAGGTCAAGGCGGTAGAACTGGATCGGCAGCGCGATACCTTTCAGGCTGGTCGTCTGCTGCTCAGTGGGGTAGGGGGTTAGCAGATCGTAGGCCTGCTCGTCGGCGTAGACACTGCCGCTGACTATCATATCCCCACCCTGGCTGAGAGCTTGCAGGCGGGCAGCGGTGTTCACCGTCGTACCGAAGTAGTCGAGCGTTTCGTTGGCATTGACCGCCAGACAGGGGCCGCTGTGCAACGAAACCTTGACGCAGAGTGGCTCGCCCTGGGGATGCTGGGTGTTGAAGTGGTTGATCGCCGCCTGAATCTCCAGCCCAGCGGCTACCGCGTCCTGCGCCTCGCTAAAGACGGCCATCACTGCGTCGCCCATAGTCTTGACCAACGCGCCGCTGTGCTGGGCCACCGCATCGGTCAGCAAGGTGAAGTGGTCGCGCACGCGAGCATAGGCGGGCGAGTCCCCTACCCGCTCGTAGAGGGCGGTGGAGTTCTTCAGGTCGGTGAACAGGAAAGTGAGATTACGCACTGCAATGTTGGTGCCGGGCGAAAGGACTTCGGAGGAGAACAGATTGCGGAACTCTTGCAGGGCAGTGACCAGGGCTGCACTGGTTGCCTGGTTCTCCCAAGCCTCCTGTTCGATGATCAGCAGCATATCTTCGCTGCCCTGGTTGTGCAGGCGCAGGCTGCTCTGCGGTTGCAGCTTCAGTTCACCGCCCAAGGGCTGACCCTCAAGCACGAGGTCGGCGGTAGGCTGGCCGTCGGGCGCGAGGATGAGGGTCAGCCAGCCACTGGCCTGCCGCAGGCGCAAGCGGTAGCGACCGGCGGGCAGGTTGATCGCCACCTCCCCCTGCGCTCCCGCCGTGATGCGGCTCTGCGCGACGATGTGTGGGGTGACGTAGGGGCCGCCGATGCAGTAGGTATTGTCTGTAGTCTTGCGAACCGCTTCGCTGACCGTAAAGCGCAACTCCACGTACTGGTCAAAGTTCACGTCGTAGCGGATGTTGCAGGTGTCGCAGTGCGCCGTTGGCTTGAGGTCGCGCAGGCTGGCAAAGCTGCCCTTGCTGACACGGCAATTTGGACACATCACCTCCCAGGTCGCGTCCAGCAACCCCAGGCGGCTAGCCTTGAGGCAGGCGCGCAGGACGGCCTTTCGCGGCTGCTGCCACTTGTCGGCCAGCGCGAAGGCGCGCATCAACACCACCTCGTCGTCGGGCGCGCTAGCAAGGTGGCGGCGCAGGAGGGTGACTATCTCCTCTGCGGTGTTGCTCTCGCGCAGACTGGCGCAGAGGGCGAATAGCTGACGGCGGTTGACCTGGGGCTTCTCTGGTGGGGGGAGGGTATAGGCCATCTCCGCTAGCTGCTGGTAGTTCTTCTCGATAGTGCGGCAGGCTTTGCTGATTGCGCCAAGAAACTGCTTGCCGACGATCAGTTTGTAGAGCAGGCGACCAAATGGGTTGCGCGTGTCCGAGGTGCCAAACATCTCCACCTGGGTTTCGTTCTCGCCTGCCGCCCGCAGCCGCGCCCCACTAATCAGGTTGCCGAAGAACATCCCTGCCAGCCCAGTCATCTGCCGCTCGACCTGGAAGAAGTCGTCTTCCTGCCACTCGAACGGCATCTCGCGCCAGACTACTGGCACGCCCAGGTAGCGAGCGCGGGCGTTGAGATAAGCGGTAGTACCGTCTGGCCCTGGCACGGGGGTGAACTTGATCGCTGGGATACCCACGTAGGGGTTGAGCCGCCCAGTATTGCTGAGGGCTAGCCAGAACTCGTGCAGCGGCATAGCCACCCGCGCCTTCGCCAGCAACTGTGTCTGCTTACCTGCATTTGTCGCCAAAATCTACCACCAATCTACTTGTCTACCCCATAACAACTCTGATCTTGCAGATTGTCAAGGCAAGAGCTGTGCCTTGACAGTTGCCGACCGCCCCGGTTATGATCGCTACAAAGCATACGCTAAAAGGAGGGTTGTAGATGAGTAGTCTGCGTGGCAAAGTAGTAATGGTGACGGGCGCGAGCAGCGGTATTGGCGAGGCTACGGCGCGGGCCTTCGCTGCTGAAGGTTGCGGACTGGCTATTGGAGCGCGGCGGGCCGAACGGATTGCACTACTGGCGGCAGAATTGCGGGCGGCGGGCGGGCTGGTCTACGCCGCCCCGCTAGACGTGACCGACCGCACTTCGGTTAGCGAGTTCGTGCAGGCGGCGGTGCAGCAGCTTGGCCGTCTGGATATCCTGGTCAATACTGCAGGGCTGGCCCGTGGCAGCCACCAGATCGCCGAGGCCGCAGACGACAAGCTGGCCGCCTGGCGGGAGATGCTGGAGACCAATGTGCTGGGTTTGCTCAACGTTACAGAGCAGGTGGTGCCGCTGCTGCTGGCCCAGGGCAGCGGCCACGTGATCAGCCTCGGCAGCGTCGCTGGTCATGGGGTGTACGAGGGCGGCAGCGTTTATGCCGCCAGTAAGCACGCTGAGCTGGCGATCAGCCAGACCTTGCGGCTGGAGATGCTGGGCAAGGGGATACGCGTCACTTCGATTGACCCAGGGCTGGTGGAGACGGAGTTCAGCGTGGTGCGCTATCGGGGCGATGAGCAGCGGGCGAAGAACGTCTACGCTGGCCTGACCCCGCTCACCCCCGCCGACATTGCCGCGTGCATCGTCTGGGCCGCCAGCCGCCCGCCACACGTCAACATAGACGAAATGATCGTCAAGCCTCTAGACCAAGCGGCCATCGGCAAGGTGAACAAGCGGGGAGCGTAAGCCCTACTATGCCGCGCACGCTGCCACCTGCTGCTCCAACTCCAGCGCGTCCAGCCCCTCACCGATGAAGACGGCAACATTGCCCAGCAGACCGCTCTCGGCTATGTCAAAGGGGATGATCTCGTGCTGGCCGGGTAGATACTGCCAGATCGCAGTCATTGGCATCCCTGCAATCTGCACCAGCCCCTTCGCCCGCAGCACGTTGCCCCCCAGGCTAGCAGCGAAGGCGGCGAAGCAGTCGCGGTTGAGGGCGGCAGGCAGTCGCACGCTGCAACTGGCAATGCGGGCGTTGTGGTGGATGCGCTCTGTTTGGCTGCCCACCTGCGCGCTATGTTCGAGGTGGTAGACGCGGGCAGGGTCAAGCGCGGCCTGGCTGGTAACGACTTGTAGGGCGGTGGGGTTGAGCATACGGAGGTCGGCACAGAGGAGATCGAGTGTGGCAGGGCTGGTCAGGTCTTGCTTGTTGACGATCAGCAGATCGGCGATCTGTACCTGCTGGCGGGCAAGAGCTTCTGCGTCGGCGGGCAGGCCGAACCAATGCGCGGCATCCACCAGGTTGACCACGCCACGAATCTGCACCTGGGGCAGCAACCAGGGCATAGTTAGCTGGTCGAGCAGATCGAGTGGGTTCGCCAGCCCACTGGTCTCCACCAGGATCGCCCGCGAGCCGTTGCGGATTAGCCGTTTGACGGCGGGCGGCAACTGGCTGGCATTGGTGCAGCAGATGCAGCCGCCGCTCAGTTCGGCGACAGCCAACCCCCGCGCCCGCAACTGGGCTGCGTCGATGTTGACCGCGCCAAAGTCGTTAACCAACACACCGGGGTTGAGGTCGTGCGCCACTGCGTAAGCCAGCAGCCGCTCCATCAACGTCGTCTTGCCACTACCGAGGAAGCCCGCGACGACGTAGATCGGTATCTTTGCTTCCGAGGGATTGTCCATAAGCTACTTTATACCCCACCTGCACCTTGCTGTCAAGGGCTTGAACTTGCCTGCCCACTTCGTGGTATTATAGGGGAGAACAAAGCAGGAGGGCTGGAAGAACGAGGTCAACTTTGTTACCCCCGACGAACTGTTGCAGGAGGTCTACGCGGTGGACATCACCTGGCCGATCCGGGGTGGGCAGTTCATTGGTGTGCTGCCGCTCTACGACCCCACTGGCTACTGGTCGCACCTTGAGCAGATCGCGGCTAACATCCCAACGGAGGTACTGGCTGAAGCCCTGCGCGAGGCTATCGTCGGGGAATACCTGGAACACTGGGCCAAGTTCCGCAATGCGAGGCTACGCGGTGATGACAACTTCAGCCGCTGGGCGGCCTGGACGCTGGCCTGGGATGCCGTGCAGATCGTTGGCCTGGCGAACAGCGTCTACTATCCCAGCTTAGCGGCGGAGCAGGGGATCGCCTTGCAATTGGCCGAGCGGTTGATCTAGCCGACGTGGTATAATCAAGGCGGGCCAATCTGCCCACGAGGTCTGCTATGCGCCTGCCCAAACTGAAGATTAGAAGCCACTTCCGACTTAGCCTGCTGCTGCTCCTGCTGTTGCTCCCTGCGCCCGCCGCAGCGCAGACGACGCAGGCTGCCCGCGAGCAGGTGCGGAGCCAACTGGCAGCCTTTGGCTACAGCGTCAACGATAGTAGCCTGTTGGCCGCGGCAGATGGCAGCTTGACCGGGGTGGTGCAGTTGAAGATCGCCGACCGCAGCTTCACCTCAGTGGCCGTCTCCACCCAACTCTACCGTGCCTTCGCTACCCTTGCGCTGGTCTACGCCCCCGCGCGCCTCAACGTGCAACTGGTCTATGATAGCCGCTACACAGTGATCTGCTTGTTGCCGACTGCTGCCTGGACAGCAATGTTGGCGAACCCCAACCGGGGCGCAGCCTGGAACGCGCTGGTGGTTGCTACCCAGATGCAAGTCTTCGATGGCAAGCTGAAGATGATGCTTGGCGCAGAGATGTTGGCGGTGAGCGAAGTTAACGCCTTCTTCCAGCCCAGCGTGGCCGCGATCCGCGACCGCTTGGCCGAGCGCGGCTCTCTGGTCAGCGGCGTGGTCGCGGCGGATGGTGCTGCCGAGGTGGTGATGCCCCGCGCCTCGCTCAACCTTGACCGGGCGCAACTGCAACAACTGCTCGACGGCTGGGCCGCCTTGCGTGCCTACTATCCTACCGCCGACATCCTGCGGGTTAGCACTACGCTGCGGGTGGCAAGCGGCCACTTTGCCGTCACCTGGCCGCTAGCCACCACCGACTTCGAGCGTATGGTGGCAGCCTTGCAGGCGGGCGACAGCAGTGGCTATAACCGCCTGCTGCAACAATCCTTCACCCGTAGCCGCGTTGTCAACCTCGATGACTTGACCGACAATGGGGCAGGAGCCGACTTTGTGAGCAAGAACTTCGGCAAGGGTTGAGCGGGCGACAAAGTAGGAGGAAGCAGTACCTAGCGGCACCGCCTCCTCTCTCCCTCTTTACCGCTGTGGCTGCTGCGGCTGTGGGGGCCGCTGAGCGAGCTTGAGGCTGAGGGTTAGCCGCTGCTCGCCGCGCACTACCGTTAGCGCGATCTCGTCGCCCACCCGGTAGTTGGTCAGCAGGTTGATTAGCGGGTTATCTTCCTC
>JBBROH010000149.1:0-10409 GCA_038229595.1 Chloroflexia bacterium
ACTAACCCACGCCGCTACATGGTGGGCGGTTATCCAGCCCGGTGCTTGTGAGGCTGGTTGATAGGTTGGAGCAGCGGCCAGTACCTGCGCGTGCCGTTCAGCCTTGCCGACATAGGTCACGCCCATGCCTTGCCGCACCAATTGCCCGGCCAGCCGCGCAAGGTAGTTGCCGTGATCACCCCAGACGCACACGCCTGCAAGCTCCCCCACCCCGACCTTCACCAGTTCGCCGCTGGCGGTGTGGCCCAGCACCAGCGTTGCCAGGCGGGGTTGTGCGGCTGCACCTTCAGGTTCGCTCGTCGCCACTGGTAGTCACCGCCCACAGTTTGGTGTAGTTCAGCTGTCGTTCTGCGCTCCGGCTGCTGGTGGTGGTTAGCAAGTCGCCGTGCCTGCTTACCGCTACGTCCACTGCCACCAGCCCGGTGCGGTGTACGCCCGCCGCTGCGAAGTGGAGCAGGTACACGCCGCACTGCTGCCGCCGGTCGAACAGGTATGGGGGGCGGTCGGTGGATGTTGCCACCAGCCTGCTGCTCGTCCCGTCGGCGGCAACATCCAGCAAGCAGTTGTCAGGGTAGCTGCCCGCCCGCAACTCTGCACCAAAGTCGGCCAGCAGCAGGCTGCGCTCCACCGAGCAGACCAGCAGCCGTCCGTCGCGGTCACAGACCAGCAGCCAGCCACTGTCCAGCGGCGCAAGGTGGAGGTAGCCGGTATCCGGGTCGGTGGTCGTGCCGGTCAGCAGCAGCCTACCGTCGGCTTGCAGCCATGCGAACGCCCGCAACCCGTAGGCCAGCACGCTGCTACAATCGGCACTCCACTGCACGTCGCTGTAGCCCACATTCGGCGGTAGCGGGTAGATTGCTGCTGGCTTGTTGCCTTGCCAGAGTTGTAGCTGCTGCCTGCCAGATGCTCCGCTGGTTAGCACCAGCAGCCGGTCAGCCATACCCGGCTGGAAGTTCAAGGCAACCGGGGTTGCGTCTGTTGCAAGCTCGTACAGGTAGCCGCCTGCTTCGTTCCACACCCGGATTAGTCCACTGTCGTCGGCGGTGGCGATCCGACTACCATCGCTGCTGTAGGTGACTTGCAGCACCGATCTTGCGCTCGGTAGTGGCACACAACTGCTGCTTTCGGCTGACCATTGCCAGAGCATCGCCTGCCATGCGGCCTCGCCCTCTTGGCTAATCGTCACCAGCGACCGTCCACCGGGGTCAGCCACCAGCCTGTGGTGCAACCGCCCCTTGTGCCGCAGATTAGCGACCGGACGTAGCTCCCGGTCGTAGAGCCGCAGGTGGTTGCGCCCCTTTACCGTCACCAGTTGGTCGCCAACGAACTGCAAGGCCGGTTCGGGTAGGGTGCCGACTTCATACACCTCAAGCTGGTTGGTTGCTGGCTGATCAGCTGTTATGTTCTCTGCTGGCATTGTGTCTCTCCTATACATAGTCTCCGCTCCTTCACACAGGGGAGCCACCTATTATAGCACTTGCCGTGATATGTAGCAAAAATCTTGCTCATCCTGCCTCTGTCCCTTGCCGCGCCTCGTGGCGGGCCGCTGCTTCCAGTTGCAGCCGCGCCTGCCCCAGCCAGTTACCCCAGCCAGTCAGTAGCTCGTTCAGGTCAGCCACTTGCCCGTCCCGCAACAGCGCAGCCATGTGCTGGTTGAGCCGTTCCTGTGCTGCCTGCGTGATGCGCTGGAACTCCCGGCCTTCAGCACTCAACTCTCGCACTGGCGGCTGCTTGCCCCGCCGTATCGCTTCGGCTTCTTCCGCGCTCATCAACTCCGGGCGCAGGCTAGTTGGCAGCGGCATTGGTTGGCTCTCTGCAGCAAGCGGATCAACCTGCTCACCTGCGCTAGCGGGTAGCTCAGTGGTAGCCGCTGGTGCTGCTGACCGCTCGCCCTCATCTGCCCCTGCGCTGCTAAAGTCTTGATTACTATGGCTACCATGCCGGATTTCGTCAGGCTGATCGTTGCTGCGCGGGGTCAACGACGCGGTCGCTGGCGGCGGGCCACCAAGTTCCTGCTTCACCGCCTGCTTCAGCGCGTCTACCGCCAGACCGGGGTCGCTCCCCAAGCGGCGGCGGGTGGTAGCCAGCACCTGCGTTGCTGGAGGTCGCTGCTCCCCCAGCGCAGCCAGCACGCGGGCAGCAGCCTGCACTACCTTCAGCGGCGGGATGTCGCCGGGGTTGTCCGTTACGGCGGTCAGCAGTTCCCCTTGCACCGGCGGCGGTGCGTCGCCCAAAGCAAGCTGGTGGCGCAAGGACAGGTCGCTGCCAATCAGCCGCGTTTGCACGTCCGGGTGTAGCTTGAGTAGTCGCATATACAGCACCCGCGTGTCACGGCTCAACCCGCTGTACTGCTCGAACTCAGCCCACGATTCGTCCACCCGCGCCAGCTTCTTACCTTCAGCCTGCTTGAGCAAGGCAGCATAGGCCGCCTCCCAGCCCGCTAGGTCGTCCGCTTCGGGCATCGCCACCCCCAGTTGGTCGCTCAGGTACATACAATCCATGCGTACCTTCAACTCATGGTAGCTCAGGGCCGTCTCCATTGCACTTAGTGGCTGGCGCGTGGTGTTCTCGCCAATCTGCATCCGCAATCGCGTCACCGCATCCATCTCGTCTGGTTCGTAGATGATCGCTGGCACGACGGCTAGCTCCGCCTCTTGCGCCGCCTTCAGCCTGCGTGACCCGCTGATTACCCGCAGGCTACCTTGCGGTGTGCGTTCCAGCGTCACTGCACTGTAGAACCGCCCCGTCTGCCGGATGTCCTGTACCAGATCGCTCACGTCCCCTACCTGTTTGCGTGGCTGCTGGCTGATCGCTTCTATCTCGTTGACCTTTACCTTTGCCGTCGTTGGCATTGCTGTTCTCCTTGTTCTGTGCGTTTTGTGTGCTACTGTGCCGTCATAGCGACCAGATCGTTTGGGCTTCGTCCTGTGGGGCGGTAAACCAGAGCGGCTGGTGCAGCACGCCGGGGCTGTCCGCTTCTTCCTGCGCGGCTACCATGCGGGCTTCGGTGGTGAAGAACCATGGCAGCCACACCCCGGCGGCGGCCATCCGCTCGGCCACCGCCCCCACCATGTTGTGCAGCCGCCCTTCGCCCGCGCTGGTGACGACCAGCACTGCCGGGAAGCTCTCGCGGGTGAACGCCGCCCGCCAGTTGCCGTCGAAGTAATAGCTGAGGTACTGCTCGTACTTGTCGGCCACCACCCGCTCCACTTCGCTGCCAGTATCCGCTTCCAACAGGAAGTCGAGCCGCCCACCGGCTAGCTGCACGCTGCCGATTGCGTCGGGCCGCACTTCCGGTGGCAGCCAGCTTTCGTACTCGCCCCACCACTCGGCCACCCCGTCATGCCTGCGGCTGCTGACGATTACCCCGCTCATGAAGTCAGCGGTCAAGAGGTCGTGATCCCACAGCAGCCGCCGGTTGCCCCACCGCTTGCGGCCATTGACCGCCTGCAACACCCGGTTCCAGTAGCCCGGCCAGTAAGCGGTGTCGTTACGGGCGCGGTGGCGTTCGGCTTCGACCCAGCCTGCATCTACCAGCGTGCGTATCTCGCGCTGAAACAGGCGTACCGCCGAGTCGTAGGTCAGGCCCGCATAGAACAGGTCGAGCAAGTGCTGGCCGAGCAGCACGTTGTAGCGGGCCAGGGCGTGGACGATCTGGTTGCGACGCACGGCGGGGCTGCGCACGAGCGGGCGAGTCAGCCGACCGTCCGCGCGGTGCAGGTTGAGGGCAGCCATGCGCTCGGTCAGTTCGCGCACCATGTGCTGGTCAGGACGCGGGTTGTCATGGTCGTCGGCGCGGCGGCTCTGCTCGTCGTAGCCGCTAGTTGCTGCTTTATTGTCCATGCCTGTTACCTTCTACCTTCCTGCTGATTGTTGTGATTGTTGCTGCTGTGATTGTTGTGCCAGCGTTGCCGCTTGCCCTTCGGCTGGCGGCCACCGTGTTGATCCTGCGGCAGGGGTTGCGGGTCGGCGTTGCGGTGCGACGAACGTGGTTGCTGCACGATGAGCGGTGGTTGAGCTTGCGCCGCTGGCGGCGCGGGCTGGTTGCCGGGATCAGCGGCGGGACTGGCGACTGGCTGCCATTCGGCCTGCGCTGATGGCAGGGCTGGCTGCTCAGGCGGCTGGTTGTTACGCCGATCCCGACCTCTGTCACTACGCCCGCTAGTGCGGCCGGGTGGGGGCTGGTGGAAGTAGCCCGCCGCCCGCAGGGCCGCATCCTCGCGCCTCGCCTCGGCCATGACCAGCACCGCAGGCACGCTGTGGCGTAGCTCACTCAGCCGCTCAAGGAACGCCACCTGCGTCGGGTACGCACCGGGGTTGAGCCGCAGCCACCCGGCCAACGCCTGCTCCCGCAAACACTGCACCCGCCACGCCTCGTCGAAGTCGGCTTTGCTGGCCTTGACCAACGCGCTGACTGCTGCCTGCTCTGCGGCTGCCGCTCGTTCGCTGGCCGTCGCTGATTGGCTCTGGCTGGCTAGCTGGCTGCTGGTCAAGGCCACTTCGGTAAGTCGTAGTAGCTCCGCTACCCGTTCGCTGTCCACTTTGTGCGTTTGCACTGCCTCACGCCAGCCTTCAGCTTCGTCTGCTGGGTACTGGTCGAACGAGCGCAGGGGTGGTGGCGGCAAGGTCTCAAGGGTGCAGACCCGCAGGGGGCTGCCCCGGTGCATCAGCCGCGCATACGCCGTGTAGTTGCGCTGCTGGGCTACGTCCTGCGCGGTAACTTCACCGTTGAGTAGCTCGGTCGCCAGCACCTCTGCATCCGACCCTTCACCCCGGAAGATGATCTTGTTGGCGACGATGCCCGCTAGCACCGCCAGCACATCGGGGTCTAGTTGCCTGATACTCTGGAAGGCGAAGGTTGGGCAGACGTTCAGCTTGCGGTACTGGGCTACCATGTCTTCCACATCGCCGTTGATGCCGAGGTGGGCTTCGTCCATCGTGAAGTAGCACAGCTTGCGGGCATAGTCTGGCTGCTTCAGCCTGCGGGCGGCCTCGATACGGAAGCGGACAATGAGGAGCTGCCAGATCAGGGCCATCGTCTGGTCGCCGCCGCGCTTACCGGCGGCACCGGGCAGGTTGACCAGCAGCACCCCGCCACCCTCGACCACCTGCTGCATATTTATGGTAGATTGCCTGCTGCTGACCATGTTGGCGGCGTAGGGGTTTTGTAGCAGCTTGTTGATGCGGCGCAGCACCGGCCCGATCATCTGCTGCTGGGTCTCCTCGTCGGCGCGGTCGAAGTAGTGCTGCCAATAACTCTTGTTGGCCGCTTCGTCGGTTTTGCCGTAGAGTTGCTGCCGGTACTTCTGGCTAGTGAGGAAGGTGTAGAGGTCACGCAGGTTGGCTTGCGGCACGGTCGCCAGCACGATGCCAATCGCCGATTCCAGTAGCTGCTGCATCCGCCCGCTGCCTTCCCAGTGGTCGCCGCTGATCGCCCGAAAGACTTCCATCAACATGGCCTGCACTGCCGGGCGGCGGGTCGGCTCTGAGCATGCCAGCAGGTTGAGGGTCATGGCCCGCCCCCGCTCATACAGGCGTTGCGGGTTGCAGTAGATCAGGCGATCCCAGTCGTCGGGGTGCAGGGTTTCCATGATGCGGGTACAGAGGTCGTGCGGCTCGATCACCACCACGCTGCTGTCGGGACTACTCTGGATGTCGCCGAGGGTGAGGTGGGTGAGCAGCACCGACTTACCGACCCCGGGCGGGCCGCTGACCAGCAGGCTCTTGGGTCGCTCCCCACGCTCGATGCCCAGCAGCCGCTGGCCCTGTCTGCCCAGCACCGACCGCTGACCGGCCTCCCACGTCTGCAAGCTCTGCAAGGCCGCTTCTTTAGCGGCTGGCTCTAGCGGCAACCGCGTGCGGTCAGCAGGCGGGTTGAGCGGCTCAACCACCTTTGATGGCGGGTAGTCGCCGCTGTAGAGGCTGCGCTCGGCTTCGATGTAGCGTCCGGCACTGGCCGCCACGCCGGGGGTACTCTCCGCCGGAGCCAGGTGGCAGAGGGCCGCCGCTTCTGCCGGGCTGAGTACCTGCTTATCAGCAAAGCAAGGCGGGTAGCCGGGACTGGCTGGCCGGTGCCGTGTCCAGCCGAGGCGTAGCTCGTTCTCGGCCTTGAAGTGGCCGAAGTAGTGTTCCCCGATCTCGCCGATGGCGGCGTAGGCAGCCGCTCTGTCACCCACAACCGTGACCGTGATGCTGCTGGCCCAACCGAAGTCGCGGCTCTCCACCACCTTGTTGATCCACGAGGGTAGCACGGCGTAGGGTAGCTGCGCGCGGCGGGCGTAGGTCTTGACTTCCTGCGCCGCCCGCCACTCGCCCTGCTCCGTGCCGCCCAGCTTCCGCACAGCACGGCTGTGGGCTGACCCGGCCCAGCCACTGCCCGCTGGACGCAGCCGGTAGACGATCTCGATGCGCTCGATGCCACCTTCGGCCCGCAGATGGCGGGCGAGTACCTGCCGCACGTCGGTACCTTCGGCAAAGTCGGTGAGCAGCGGGTAGCGTGATGGGCGTAGCATCTCTACTTTGGCGGTATAGCTGTGCTGCTCGTCATTATTGACCGGGTAGGTAGCGGGTTGCACCATGATGCCGGGGTAACCGGACAGGGCTTTGCGTACCGCCGCCTGCACCCGTGCGTCGCCGACCACCCGCAGGTAGGCTGCCGACTGGTAGGCGGTGTCGGGCAGGGCCAGGTCGCACCAGGCCAGGTGCGGTGCAAGGCCCAGCACCCGCACCAGCCACGAGCGACGCAGCCCTTGATGCAGCCCCAAGAACACCTGCCGGAACTCGGCGACCCCGGCCACCCCACCGACGGTTGGTTGCAGCAGGTAGCTGACCACCCCTCTGTCGGCGCGGCGGCGGGCCAGGCGTTGCAGCAGGTAGGCGAGCAGGTAGAAGGCAGCCACCAGGGCGGTGCCAGCCCCAGACAGTTGCCACACCTGTCGTACCTGCGGGCGGCGGCTGAGGCGAGCGGCCCCGATCTCGTGCCAATCGGCCTGCGCGATCTTGGTGGTCATGGTTGGGTCGGGATGCACGATGTTGCCCGCGATGACTCCCAGTGCGGGGCCGTAGAGGGTGACTATGCTGTAGCTGGCTACCCCCAGCCAGAGGAGGAGTAGAAAGAGGATTGTGCGTGCAATCATGGTTGAGCCTGCTTGCCTGTTCGTTGTTTGAGGTTAGTGACGATGAGTTGGAGCTTCTTCGAGAGCTTGTCCCGGTCTATGATCTTCTTGTGGATGAGTACTCCCAGCACCCCGCTTGCGGTTGCTAGGGCTATAGCTACATAGAGTAGCAGCCAAAGATCGAGGTGTAGCCAGCCAAAGAAGCGGGGATCAGAGGTTGGTTTACGGTCAGCTAGCGGTGCGGACACCGACGGGGTTGAGGTTGGTAGTGGCAACGGTGTGGCCGTCCAGAGCCGTACTTCGACCGACAAGCCAACGGCGGCAGTTACATTGCTGGGTGGTTGCTCAAGGTAGGGCCGGGTGTCGGCCAACATCACGGTGGCCGCGGTTGGGGTTGCGGTTAGCGTGATCGTGCTGCTGGCGATGATGGTGGTTGTGACCGCTATGGTCAGCAGCGGCGGGGTAGCGGTTGCTGCGATCTGCGTTGGGGTAGCGTTTGGTTCAACCTGTGTTGCTGTAGTGGTTGGCTCAACCAGCATGGTTGCCGTCGGCGGTATGATTGGCGACACCAGCGTTGCGGTTGGCGGGGTTGTCGTCGGCATGGTAGCTGGGGCTGGTTGGCGACCTTGTGCTTGCTGCTGGAGCAAGGTAAAGGTAACACCAGTGCCATCGACCGGTGCCGCTTCCCAGTCGCGCACGATCCAGCCAGCCTCGCACGTGCTACGTAGTTGCCGGGCTGGGGGCTGCACGGTAAGCTGGCAGCTAACCTGTCCTTCGAGCAGCAACCCCCAGCCCACAAACTGCAACCCACGCTCCTGCGCTGCCTGCTGCCCAGTGCTGCGATCTACGCTGAAGCTAACCAACCCTACGTTGCTCTGTTTGCGGCTGACGACGGCTGTTTGCAGTAGGCGGTCGTCGCCCCGTAGCAGAGCCGCCAGCGCGACGGTTGTGTTGCCACCCACGATGTGGGCAGTTACGCTGTCGGTTGGCGCGGCCTGTGCAGGCGTATAAGCCAGCAGCAGGAGCAGCAGGATCGTCAGGCTTTGCTTGACTTTGTTCATCTTCCCCTTCCTTTCGTTTGGCTTGGGGCTTACCCTGTGGCAGCCACCGCCAGCCCCGCATTACCACGAACCCGATGATGAGGGCCACAAGCAACAGCTTGCCATCTATGACGGCTGATTGTGGCTTGTCTATCGCTAGCGGCGGGCTGCTTACCGGCGTTGAAGTGACCGGCGGGCGGCTGTTGACTACGCTGGTAGTGCTGACTACGCGGCTGCGGCTGATCGGCAGCGTGCTGGTCAGCGGCGCGGCAGTCGCTACGCTGGCAGGCTGCTCAAACGGACTGCTCTCGTCGGTCGGTAGCCCAGCGGGGTCGGTTGTTGGAGCGTCGCCGTTGGCGACCGTCGGCACGAACCCAGCCGCTTGCTGCACGCCGACCAGTTCCAGCCCACCCACTGCGTTGCGGCGGTAGCTCGCCTGCACCGTCTGCCGTTCCCCACCATAAGCCGGCCAGGTCAGGTAGTCGCGCCGCTCCTCGACCCCGCCGCGCAGCAGGTACACCACTGCACTCCGCACGTTGGTCGCTGCTTGCAGGCTGTAGCGACCCCCGGCTTCAGTATGGGCGGGCAGCAGCGTGGGGTTGCGGCCCAGCCCCAGCAGTACCGTGCGTTCGTCGCCAGCAAGCTCTGGCAACAACACCAGTAGCCGCAGTTCGTAGCGACTGCCCTTGCTGGTTTGCGCTTGGGCTGTTGTTGGCAGGGTTAGCAGCAGCATGGTCAGTATGATAGCAACTACTCTCATGAAGACGGCTCCCCGGCGGGCAGTTGCTCCCCGCGCAGCCGGTCGCGGCGGTCATACAGCACCCGCAGCCGCGCTTCTAGGGCTGCCAGCTTCACCGCATCCGCTTGCTCCTGCTCGGCCTCGGCCAGCCGTAGCCGGTAGGCCAACGCCTGCGCGTACTCGGCCACGCTGTAGCGCAGGATCACTTCGCGCAAGGCCGGGTCTAGCTCTGGCTGGCTCGTGGCGTTTACCTTCGCGCTCATGCCTCACCCCCTTCGGCGGCGCGACGCTCATCCTCAGCCGTGCGCCCTTCGACGAAGGTCTCGATGCGCCGCAGTTGCTGCGGACTGATCGCGTAGACGATGTGCAGCACCTTGTTGTCTACCACCTCAAGGGTTTGCCCCGTCTCCAGCGCGGTTAGCTGCGCCGCCTGCCCCTGCCCCAGCCAAGCTCCGCTGCGATCTCCTGCGTGTTGGCCTGGCCCCGGCCTTGCCGCGCCAGGCGGAAGATGGAGGTGTTCTCCCACATCAACCGCCCGTACTTCGAGCGGAACGTGACCGGGTTCTGGTCTATGGCGATAAGTCTGAGTTGCAGGGCGCGGGCGCGTTTGAACAACTCGGCCACCCACTGCCCAAACGCTTCATACTCCTGCATTAGCAAGAGGCCAATTTCGTCAATGACCAACACCCGGCGTTGCGGCTTGTCTACGATCTGTTGCCAGATGTGTTCTATGATCATGAACATCACCAGCGGGCGTTGGTAGCGGTCTACGTCGCGGATGTTGAACGAGACAAAGCGGTTGCTCAGGTCTACGTTGGTCGGCCCGTTGTAGCTGCCGCCTTCATAGCTGGGGTCAACGTAGAGCCGCAGCTTGCCCACCAGATCAACCGCCCCTTGCTCAAGCAGGTAGGGGATCAGGTCACTCAAGATCGGGGTGCCACGCCTGTGTTCGACCACTGCGTAGTCAGCGACACGCTCGGTCACTGCCTGCCGCACCTGTCCCCCGGCTAGTTGGTTTAGCTGCTGTACCCATGCGGGCTGACCGATGCCGCGCTGGTTGTGGATCAGCGCGGTGGCGGCCCGCTCATTCTTGCTTGTCCAGCCTAGCCGCAGTTCGTGCAGGATCGCCCGGCTGATCGCGCCAGTGGTGGATAGCCCCTCCTCAAAGTGGGCGTACAGGGTCTTGAGGGCTGCCGGTAGCGTGTTGTTGCGGGTCAGTGCGTCCAGCGACTCGCCGATCATTAGCTCGAACAAGCCTGCGATAAAGGTACGTTTCTCTGGCAAAGGCACTTTGTAGCCGGAGGGGGTGGTGCGGTCAAGGCAGTTGATCCGTGCGCCGCCTCTCGGCCCGAAGTTGATGATACTTCCACCGACGGCGCGGACGAAGCTGGCAACCCCGTTCTGCGGGTCTATGTAGTAGTAACTCATCTGCGGGTCTACCAGCAGCCAGCGCAGAGCTTCAATCAGCACCCCCTGCGTCTTGCCACTGCCGGTGATGCCCGCGACGATAGTGTG
>JBBROH010000150.1:0-10345 GCA_038229595.1 Chloroflexia bacterium
GCTATTGCCAAGCAGTTGGGGGTACGGATCACAGGGGTTAGCAGCGTGGTTGAGGGTAGCTACGGGGACGCAACGCCAATGGCTAGCAAGGTGGCAATGGATGCGGCTGGCAACGTGCCAATCGCCCAGGGTGAGTTGAGCGTGCAGTCTAACGTAACGATAGTATTTACCTACAGCAAGTAGGATGGCAGGGGATTAGTATCTTCTGGACGATCCCTCATGAGGTGCAGGAGCCGCCAGCCTGGAGACAGGTGGCGGCTCTTTTGTGCTGGGTGGTTTAGGAACATAAGCTCCTAAGTGCTAAATACCAGCCAACAGGTCAGTCTCTGGCTGGCCGTCGGAGGGGCGAATGATGTTGCCGCTAGGGTCAGCATGGCTGAAGATTTCCTCAGTATAGATTTGACGACCAATTTCGGGGGTGACGTAGCGGAAGGGAAGGTCTTTGGCTAGCTGGCTGCGGTGGGATTGGATAGCCTGTACCTTTTGGTCGGTGAAGTTAGTGGTGTCGATCACAGTAGTGATGTCTTCTTCGGGGCTGCCAACTGGTGCGCCAGCGGGGGCTGCGTCGCCACCAATCCGCACGTCACCTTCACCAGGATTGCGGCCAGCGGTGAAGTCGGCGGCCATGCCAACGGCTGGTACACCGAGTTCGATGGCTCGCTGCATACTTCGCATCATACGGGGCATGGAGAGGGCGAGGAAGTAGAGCTTCTGAGGCTGGTATGGCTCGTCGTCAGCGAACTTGAGCGGGTCGGCAGCGTCCTGGAAGGCGGCAACGGCGGCCTTGCCGATGGTTACGTGGTCGGGATGGCCGTAGACACCCTCTTTGCCGAAGGTGATCACTACGTTGGGCCGATAGTGGCGGTAGAGAGCGACGACCTTTGCCTCTAGCTCGGCGAAGTCCGCGGCAGCCACCTGGCCGTCTATGTAGTCGAGGAAGATGACCTCTTTGGCCCCAACAGCGGCAGCGGCGTTGCGTAGCTCCTGCTCACGGGCCTGGCCGAGGGTGGCGGGAGTCGCGTCACTAAGGTCGCTTATCTGGCCGACTTCGCCGCGAGTGGCGCAGACCATGACCAGTTCGGCTCCGCCAGCGACGTACTTGGCGAGGGTGGCGGATGCGCCGAAGGTTTCGTCGTCAGGGTGAGCCAGCACGGTCATCAGGCGACGACCGACGTAAGGCTGGCTAGGGGATGTGTCATCCACTGGATTGTGCCTCCATCTGTTTGTTGCTGGCATTATAGCACATCTGCCAGCGGGTGGATTGAGTCTACGAGTCTGGTAGCAAGCTACCGTGCTAACAGGTTAGCTTATTGGCTAAAGCGGCTGGTTGGTTTAATCTGTGTTTCAACCTTGCTCAGGGGACTGTTCTATGTTATGCTTCAGTATTCTAGGATCAAGAGAACAAGGAGACAACATGAGTGCCAGCGAACATGGAGCGGTAGAGCAGAGCAGCGTCAAGGTAACAATGCTCGGCAACGGCATGATGGTAATCACCAAAGAGGTACGTAGTGCGCCGGTGGTGAGCTTCTGGGTCTGGTATCGGGTGGGTGGACGCAACGAGGTGACAGGCATCACCGGTGTGTCACACTGGGCCGAACATATGATGTTCAAGGGAACAGAGAAGCTGAAGAAGGGGGACATCATGCGCCTCCTGAGCAAAAACGGTGCGAGCTACAATGCCACTACGTGGGTTGACTACACCAACTACTTCGAGACGCTGCCAAGTGACCGCTACGAACTGGCCTTGCAGATCGAGAGCGACCGAATGGTGAACTCGCGGTTTGAGGCAGAGGATGTAGCCAGCGAGCGGAGCGTAATCATCAGCGAGCGCGAGGGTGGTGAGAACTTCCCTGGCCGCATCCTGAATGAGGAGGTGACGGCTCTGGCCTACAAGGTACATCCCTACCATCATGGTACCATTGGTTGGAAAAGCGACCTGCGAGTAATTACCCGTGAGGACCTCTACAAGCACTACAAGACGTTCTACACGCCCAACAACGCCTTCATTGTCGCGGTAGGTGACTTCGACACAGCCGAGATGGTGGGCAAGATCACCGAGTATTTTGGTAGCATTCCGTCTGGTGAGGAACCGCCAACTGTGCGCGGGGTAGAGCCAGAGCAGGATGGTGAGCGGCGCGCGTACATCGAGCGACCAGGACAGGCGGCCTATATTGAGATTGCCTACCACGCAGTTGAGGCTAGCCACCCGGATATGCCTGCGCTGGCGGTGCTGGAGTCGGTGCTGAGTGGGGCTGGTGGTGGCTTTGGACGTAGCGCACGGATGTACAAGGCGTTGGTGGACAGCCAACTGGCCGTCTCTGCGGGTGCAGACTTTACCCTCAACCGCGACCCTGGGCTGTTCGAGTTCAGTGCAATGGCCCGTGACGGTGTGGCTTTGGAGCAGATCGAGCAGGCTATTGACGCGGTGATCCAGCAGGTAACTGACGAGCCGATCAGCGAGGCCGAGCTGCGGAGGGTAATCAAACAGACGAAGGCCCAGTTTGTCTACTCTGCTGACAGTGTCTCCAACCAGGGCTACTTGCTAGGCTACTTCGAGATCGTGGCGAATGACCACACCCTAGCTGATCGGTTCCCCAGCCTGCTAGAGCAGGTGACACCGGAAGACGTGCAGCGCGTAGCTGGGCAATACCTCAAAAAGAGTAACCGCACCGTCGGCCACTTCATCCCCCGCCCAATGACTGACGAGGATAGCCACAAGATGGCAGTGGCCCAGGCAGCGGCAGCGGGGGGTCACGGCCA
Organism: Chloroflexia bacterium; assembly: GCA_038229595.1. Taxonomy (GTDB): domain Bacteria; phylum Chloroflexota; class Chloroflexia; order QHBQ01; family QHBQ01; genus JBBROH01. The sequence goes on from JBBROH010000150.1 coordinate 2,761, forward strand.
CTTCTACACCCCGATCAGCGAACTGGTACCGAGCGATAGGCTAGCTTTCTACCACCAGCCCGCACCTGCGAGCTTGTTCCCCGCTGAAGACGCTCAGGAACTTGTGTTCCTAAGCGCACAAGCGGCAACCGCGCAGGAGCAGGCGTTGGCCCGGTTGGATGATGACAAGATCGTGCGTAAGGTGTTGCCGAATGGCATTACCGCTTTGATTTACACCAAGAAGGACAACCCTTCGGTGATCGTACGAGCGGCCCTGCGTGCTGGCTCAATCTACGAAACCCCAGAGCAGGCTGGGCTGGCGGGCTTCACCTCCTCAATCCTGCGGCGGGGGACGGAGCAATACAGCTTTAGCGAACTGAACGAACTGACCGACGAGCTGGCCTTCAGTGTGGAGAGCGGTAGCAGCCGCCACCTTGCTAGTGTTGGGGGTCGCAGTCTACGTGAGGACTTCGGCACGCTAGTAGAGGTAATGGGCGAGATGTTGCAGCACGCTACCTTCCCTGAGCAGGAGATCGAGAAGGTACGAGGCAATGTGCTGACTGGGCTTAAGGAGCGCGAGAACGACACGCGGGGCGTGGCCGAGCGCAAGTTCCACGAACTAGCCTACCCTAAAGGCCACCCCTACCACTACTCTAGCTCTGGCTACATCGAGACGGTCGAGAAGATTAGTCGCGAAGATATGGTGGCCTTCTACAAGAGATACTACCGGCCCGATACCACTACCATCGTAATCGTCGGTGACATTGAGGCTGCTGATGCACTGGCGAAGTTGCAGGCCGAACTCGGCGGCTGGCAGCCAGACCCTAGCGCAGGCGAAGCACCCAGCATCGAAGTGACTGAGGTGAGCAAGCCAGCAAGCATCACGCGGGAGGTGAGCGAGGTGCCAGGCAAAACACAGGCCGACATCGTACTCGGCTTCCCTAGCCTGCCACGCAAGCACCCCGATTACGAGGCGTTGATGATGGGCAACTACATCCTCGGCCAGCTTGGTCTCTACGGTCGCCTCGGTCAGAATGTGCGCGACAAGCAGGGGCTAGCCTACTACTGCTATAGCAGTCTTGAGGGCGGTTTTGGCAACGGCTCGTGGGCGATCCGGGCAGGGGTGAACCCAGCCAACATCGAGAAGGCAATTGCGGGTATGTTGGAGGAGACGAACCGCATCCTAACCGATGCTCCTATTGAGGCAGAGGAGTTGGAGGAGACCAAGAGCTTCCTCACTGGTACCCTACCTCTGCGGCTGGAGACCAGCAGCGGAATCGCAGCCCAGTTGATGGACATTGAACTTTACGAACTGGGCAGTGACTACGTACAACGGTACCTCCAGAAGGTACAGGCTATGACCACTGAGGAGATCATGGCCGCCTTGCATAAGCACATCAACCTCGACAGCTATGTACTCGCCATCGCTGGCACACTAACCAACGAGTAGCAACCAGCACAGCAAGAGGGTGGATCGGCTGAACGCTGATCCACCCTCTTTGCGTTAGGAACTCATGCTCCTAAACTTTGTGCAGCACCCTAACCAGCCTCTAGGAACTCATGTTCCTAAACTCTGTACAGCGCAGCCACAGCGACAATCTGCCAGCTTACCAGCACACCAACAGACTCGCACGCCGAAGGCGCACCCACGTGCGCCCCTCAACCATCATGTTTGTCTGTGCTTACAGTTCCGTCTGCACTGGCCGCAGCTTCCCTTGCTTGTAGGCTGTCTGCAACTCTAGCAGGTCGCGCAGCTTGTCACGCAGGCGGCGGCTAAACTCCTCCTCATCATACAGCCGCTCTAGCAGCAGCTTGCCAAAGTCAGGATCATTTAGCAACTCCAACATCATCTCGCCACACACGCGCAGGTAGGTTGAGCGATTGACCTTCAACCCATCATACGCCCGCGTCTTGCTATTCAGCTTCGCTAGCTGCTCATCCAGCGGGATTAGCTGGTAGGGGTAGTAATAGACTGCCACTTGCTTCAGCCGCCCGGCTCCATTGCGCGCCCTCTGCTCAGCCATCTCATCCTCTACCTCGCGGCGGCTACGCGGTGGGTTGTCGAAGTCGAAATCCATCTCACTCTCCTCTTGCTAACCCCACCTTTGCTCGGCGCGGGTCTGACAGCTGGCGGCTAGGCCCGACCTTTGTACTCCTGCATCATCGTACCCACCACGTGTTCTACAATGTCAGTGTCAACCTTCCGCTTGTTGAAGCGTGGAGCTACGTCGAAGCAGAGCGAGCAGATGTTGACGATGCTGCGCGGCACCCCCTCCGACTGCTTAAAAATCATTGCTATCGCGTCATCGGTGAACAACTCTATACCCGGCGGCAAGCCCGCTACCTTCAGCCGGTGGTAGATCAAGTCCTTAACCTGCGCCGCACTCATAAACGGCTCCAGGTTGTTGGTGAAGCGTACCCGGCTGCCAAGATTGCGCTTCTTCGCCACCTTCTCTTGCAACTCAAGCTGGCCGAACATCACAATTTGCAGGATGCGATGGTCGTCAAGCGAGTAGTTGAGGAAGATACGCAGTCGCTCTAGCGCATCGTAGGTCAGGCACTGGGCCTCGTCAACCAACAACAGCGGTACCTTCCCCTCGCGGGCTGTCTTTTGCAGGAAGATGATGAACTCGTTAGACAATTCGCTGCGGGTGCTGGCGATAGGCCGCTGACCAAAGGCACGCAGCATCTCGCGGGTAAACTCCGCGTCGGTTGGCTGCGAAGGGTCGAGTACCTCACCCACCAGGAAGCTGCTGAACAAGTCGTTGCCCACGATCCGCTTACGCAGCAACCCCAGCAGGCTACTCTTGCCCAGCCCAATGTCGCCGTAGATGATCGCCAAGCCGCGCTTCATCGCAATGTGGCTGGTCAGCATCTCGTATGCCTCTTTATACTGGTAGCCCAGATAGAAGAAACGTGCGCTATCCTCTGGGTTGAAAGGGTCTTCCTTCAGCGCGGGGTGGAAGTAGGCCATCGCCAACTTCTGGTACTGACTAACCATCAGCGTCTCCTATCACCAGCATCATCCTACCTTACAGTAATGTCAATCTTACAGCAATGTCAATCTTACACCAAAACCCCAATGCTGTCAATAGGCTGAAGCCATGATGTTGCCCGTGCTAACGTACTAATATGCCAGCATCATGGGGTGCAGTCAGAGTAGCAGCGATTTGACAGCATTTTAGTTTCGGGTATAATAAGCGATAGGCAACCTTAGAATAGCTTCTTCGGCACAGACTACTGCGCCAGCAACAAAATGTGAGGTCGGTTAAGCAATGGCAAGTTCTATCGGATACAGCAGCGGTGAGGCTTTGGGGGTGTTGGCCGACCGTGGCTACATCACCACCCCCCGCGTGATCCGCAACATCGAGGACAAGCTAGCTCTGCCCATCCGCCGTGATGCCCAGCATCAGCGCGTCTACACCGAGGTGGATATCGAGCAGCTAGCCAACGTGATTGCGCTCCAAGAGGCTGGCCTCAGCCTGCCCACCATCTACCGCGTGCTGATCGAGCGCGACATTGACGTACTGACCTTCCAGAGCCAACGACTGGATCACGCCATGAGCATCCTCCAGAGCTTGAAGCAGACCGCCAGCAACGCCCAGGCCGTTGGCGCAGAGAGGCAGTAGCGTCTATGTATCTCTCTATGAACACCCGCCAGCGCGTGGAGGAAGCCAGCCACAAGGCTGCCCCCCAGCGCAAGCAGCAGAAAGCTGCCCCAAAAGGGGTTGCTAGCGAACCCAAGATGCAACCGCTTGAGGATGAGCAGGCCGACCACTGCCGTGTGATCGCTATCGCTAACCAGAAGGGTGGCGTAGGTAAGACCACCACCACCGTCAACCTCGGTGCCGAACTCGCCGTCCTCGGTCGCCGCGTCCTCGTCATCGACCTCGATCCCCAGGCCGCCGCCACTTACTCGCTCGGTGCCGACCCGGAGACTTTGGACAACACGATCTACAGCGTGCTGGTCAAGAGAAGCGTCAAGCTGAACGACATCCTCCTCCCTACCGCCATTGAGGGGCTGCTACTCGCCCCTGCCAACCTCGACCTGGCCGCCGCCGAGATGGAGTTGATGCAGAACTATACCCGCGAACGCATCCTGCGCGACGCGATTGCCCCCTTCCGCAACCAGTTCGACTACATCCTGATCGACTGCCCGCCCACCCTGACCCTGCTCACGATCAACGCCTTCGTCGCCAGCACCGAGGTACTGATCCCCTTGCAGACGCATCTGCTCAGTATCCGCGGGGTCAGCAAGCTGTTGGAGACGATCAAGGAAGTAACCCCGCTCAACCCTGGTCTGCGCGTTGCCGGTATCCTGCCCACCATGTACGATGGCCGTAGCAACCTCAACCGCGAGATACTTGCCACCATCAGCGAAGTCTACCCCGGTCGCGTCTTCAAGAGCGTGATCCGCTACGGCGTGGCCGCTGCCGAAGCCCCAGGCCAGGGGGTGCCAGTGCGCCTCTACGCCCGCAGTTCGCCTGTCGCCCAGTGCTACGAGAGCCTTGCGAAGGAGGTTGTCGCTGATGAGTACACCCAGTAAGAAGCGCAGCCTCGTTCCCAACAATATTGTGCAACGGCTGGTAGACGCTACCCCAGAGGAAGGTTCGCAGCCACTAGCCAACGCCCGCCTGCTGGACATGAAGCTGATCGACAACGACCCTAACCAGCCACGCAAGGTCTTCGAGGTTGAGCCGTTCCGCGAACTGGTCAACTCCCTCGCCCTGCGCGGCCTCTTGCAGCCGATCACCGTGCAGCGGCAAAAGAGCGGTCGCTATCGGGTGATCACTGGCGAACGTCGCTGGCGGGCCGCTGTCGAACTTGGCTGGATGCAAATCCCTGCCCTTGTCGTGGATACCAACAAAGATGAGATGGACATCAAGCTGGATCGCATAGAGGAGAACCGCCAGCGCAGTGGCCTCAAAGACTACGAAATGGCCCTCGCTCTGCAAGAGATCAAGCGCGACCTACGTGAGGTCAACCCCGACGTGAACAGCAACGAGCTTGACGACATGGTGGGCGAGAAGCTGACCATCAGCGGGCGCACGGTGCGTAACTACCTGGCTATGCTCAAGCTACCCGACGAGGTGCGCGCCGAACTGGGCCAGGACTTCAGCGAACTGCGCGCTCGCGGCCTCAGCCTGCTCAAGAACCAGCCCGACCTCATGTTTGACCTGGTGCAGGCTGTCAACCGCCACAACCTCAGCGGCAACCAGACCGTCCAGGCCGCTCGCCTGCTTGACCGCGACGCGACCCTCACCATCACCGAAGCGGTAGCCCGTGTCCGCAAGGGCGAGAGCGTTGAGAACTCAGTTACCCCGAAGGTCAAGAGTGCCAGACGGGCCAGCACCCGCTTCCGTCAGTTCGCCACCGACCTCAACAACATAGGCCGCGCCCTTGAGGGCGGCCAGGTGATCCCCACCAGTGCCGAGGAGCGCGACGACCTCCGCCGCCTGCTCATCCCCATCGTCGAGTTCTACCAGCGGTTGGAGAAGGAGGGCAAGTGATGGCCGAAGCAGAACGCAAGGTCAAGCCTAAACGGTGGAGCAAAGCTGTGGTTAAGCTGCTAGACGACAGCAACCGCTTGCTCTACAAGCTAACTGGCGGCAGGCTGGGCAACAGCATTGGTGGGATGCCTGTCCTGATGCTCACTACCGTTGGGCGCAAGTCGGGCGCAACCCACACCCATGCCCTCATCTTCCTGCGCGACGGCCAGGACTACGTAGTGATCGCCTCTAACGGTGGCAGCACTAGGCACCCAGGCTGGTACTTCAACGTCCAGGACAGGCCCAACGTGGAGATCGAGTATAAGGGCAAGAAGGAGTCTCGCCAGGCTCACATCGCCAGTCCAGACGAGCGCACCCGCCTCTGGCCGCGCGTCCTCAAGATGTGGAGCGGCTACGCAGGCTACGAGGCCGCCACCACCAACATCCGCGAAATCCCGCTTGTCATCCTCGCGCCAGCGGAGGTGACCAGCAGTGGCAACTAGCCAGACGCGACCAAAGCCCGTCAATCGGCTGCTAGGCAAGCTGGTGGACAGCATCCATCGGCTCGTCTGGCGGGTTAGCGGTGGCAGTGTGGGCAGCAAGCTGGGCAAGTACCCAATCCTGCTACTCACCACCACTGGGCGCAAGTCGGGCCAGCCCCGCACCCATGCGCTTGCCTACTTCCGCGACAGCGACCGCCTGCTAGTAATCGCCTCCAATGGCGGCCAACCCCAGCAGCCTGGCTGGTACCTCAACCTGCTAGCCAACCCTCAGGTGGCGGTGGAAACGCAGGGTAGCAAACGCACAATGCTGGCCCATACCGCCGACGCAGCAGCACGCTCCCGCCTCTGGCCGCAGATCGTCGCTACTGCGCCACAGTATGCGGGCTACCAGGCCGCCACCGCAGGCATCCGCGACATCCCGCTCGTCGTCCTTGCAGCGGAGGAGAACTGATGAAACTGGTACTGCCTACAGCCGAATACAAGGCCAGCCTGCTAGCCTCCGCTAACGAACACCTGTCTGCGGGTGAAACGCTAGATTACACCATGCGGCCCACCTTCGACGACTTCGATGCTGGGCTACTCCGCCTGCAAGATAAGTCTGCTGGTCGCAGCCTTGAGCCAGGTTGGGTGGCCGACACTACCTTCTGGCTAGTAGACGGCGGCGAGTACATTGGGCGCATCTCTGTACGCCATGAGCTGAATGACAGACTACGACAGGTAGGCGGTCACATTGGCTACAGCATCCGCCCCAGCAAGCGCAGGCGAGGCTATGGCAGCCACATCCTGCGCCTCGTCCTGCCAGAGGCAAAGCAGCTAGGGATCAACCCCGCGCTACTCACCTGCGACGACGACAACACCGCCTCGTGGAAGATTATCGAGGCCAATGGCGGCAAGCTAGAGAACAAGATAGAGCTAGACGGTAAGCTGATCCGCCGCTACTGGCTGGAGACAGCATGAGCGACCGCCCAGCAAGCCGAGCAGGTGGAGGCCATGCCACCAGGAGGCCGCTGAGAGGGCGCAGGCGGGACGTAGAGGCGTTAGTAAGAGGAGTGGAACAAAACTAACCACACACACGAGGGGGGGCAGGTAATGACCTGACGCAAGGCAAAAAGAAACGAGAGTACAGGGGCCATCCGTACTCTCGTCTAGGCTGATTAAACTGTCGAAGCCACTATCCCAGGCTATGAGAGGGCAGAGGATAAGTGGACTTGCTTACCTTTACGATATCGCTACCGGCAAGGTGGAGGCACCCGTTTGCCTTTCAGAACCTCACTTATGTCTATATGATACAGCAGGTGGGCGTGTTTGTCAAGTACCTTGCCGGGGCCAACTTTGCATAATGTGCGGATTCACCGCCTTTTCTCGCTTAGGAACTCAAGCTCCTAAGTGACGAGCAGGCAGAAACGACAGGTTTCCTGCTACAAAAGCTGGATAGCCTGGCACAAAGTCTTGACGGCGAACAAGAGTTCTGCTATAATGCGAATCAGCAGCACACTTGAACGTTTGCAAGGCAGAAAAAGCGAGGCAGATTATGGATGACCCTAACCTGAACAAACCCGAAGCAGCCCACACTTGGGGCGAACTGCCTCTCGGCCTAGTGCGCGATTGGACTCA
>JBBROH010000151.1:0-10294 GCA_038229595.1 Chloroflexia bacterium
CAGGCGGTCTGGAACACAAGACGTTGATGGGCGTGCCGCGTGAGCCAACCATCTTCGCCGAGGTGAGCAAGGTCTGCCGCTGCCTGGATGTGTACATCACCCCCGGTGGCACAAGCTGGCTGCACGCCGTCGTGCAGATCGCCAAGCAGAGCGCAGACGACGGCCCGCGCGCCATCGCTGCTGCCTTCAAGGGCCACCCCTCGCTCAAGCACGTGGTGATCGTAGACGAGGACATCAACCTGCGCGACCCGATGCAGGTGGAGTGGGCGATAGCGACCCGCTTCCAGGCCGACCGCAACCTGGTGGTGGTCGCCAATGCGGGTAGCTCGTCGCTTGACCCCTCGGCTACGCACCTGGCGGGCCAGAAGTCGCGGGGGGCTAAGATGGGTCTGGACGCGACCATCCCCTGGCTGCACCCCGATGGCACGCCACGCCGTGAGCAGGAGTTCGCAGACTTCCGGCGGGTAGCATTCGGCGGGGTGCGGCTGGAGGATTACTTGCCCTTAGGTTCGCACTGCTCTGCTGGCCTAGCCTTAACTCTGCACCCGCTTGCCCCGCCTGGTATCGGGTGTACCCTGGTGGATGACGAAGCCGACCACGATCAGCCCTAGCAGGGTGGCAATGGCGATCTGGTAGCCGACCCTGCCGAGGCTGAAGGCGGCGGCGACTGCCAGCGTTCCGCCCCACAGCAGCGGGCCTAGCACGGCAGCAAACTTGCCAGTGATGTTGTAGATGCCCATGAACTCACCCAGCCGCTCTGGGGGACTGAGTTCGATCATCATTGTGCGCGCCCCCACCCACGTGCTGCCCAGCGCAATGCCAGCTAGCGGGGCAATGCCAAAGCGGAAGATCGTCGGCTCGGTGATGAAGATTGCGGCCACCAGCACTATCATCCACAGCCCCAGCGAGATACTGAGCGTGTTCTTGCTACCGAAGCTGTCGTTGACGAAGCCGAAGATCACTGAGCCAATCACCGCTGCTACGATAGCCGGGGCCAGCACCGTGAATGGGCTGTCGAAGCCGACTACCTGCACCGCGTACACCCCCATGGCGATGATCACCGTGTTTAGCGCATCGGTGTAGAAGAAGTTGGCGACGAGGAAGCGGGTCAGCCCAGGGTAGTTGCGGCTGTCCTTCAGCGTGCGCCAGGTCTGTGCCAGGCTGTGGCGTAGCGAAGACCAGTTGAGGCCAAAGTCGTTTGGCTCAACCCCCTCCTGCTCTTTCGCGCGCTCCACCTGCGCCAGCGGGTCGCTTTTTAGCGGATCGACGATCCCGCCCTGCGCTCCCGGCTGCAAGACTGCTGTCCCAGCTATCTCTGCCTCGACCCGGCCAGCGGCACTGAGCCGCACCCGCCGCTCCTTGACGAAGAAGAAGCAAGGGAGGCTGAAAACGAGGAACAGGAGCGCGGTGGGGATGAAGCCGTTTTGCTCAAAGCCCTTGTCAGTTTTGAAGAAGCTGGTGACGAGGAAGCCGCCAAGCAACGCACCTGCGTAGCCAATACCTACCCCCCAGCCGCTAACCTTACCCCAGTTCGCGGTCGTGCTGACCGAGGGGAGCAGGGCATCGTAGAAGACGAGGGCGATCTGGTAGCCGACGTTAGCCAGCACGTAGAGGCCGATCACTAGTGGCAAGCTGCTAGCCCCGATCAGGCCCATGCCTAGCGTACAGGCAATGCAGAACAGGGTGCTGCTGACCAGCCAGGGCATCCGCTTGCCACCACCGCGGTCGCTGAGGCCGCCGATCAGCGGGCAGATCAGGGCGATGATCAGTTGCGAGATCGATTGCGGGACGCTGTACTGCCAGTCGCTTTTCGGCCCAGCGACCGTGAGGACGAAGGCAGGGAAGAAGCTGCTGACGATGTTGAGCGAGAAGATCGTGTTGGCGAAGTCGTAGAGCGTCCAACTGGCGGTGGAGAGTAGCGTTGGCTTCGTCTCCTCAACCTCGACGCGCAAGGAGCGCACATTGGCGGCGGTGGTACTCATCAGTGGTGGTTGACCCTTTCTCTGAGCAGTTTCAGCCTTCGACCATCGCGGCCATTATAGCACAACCCGCTGCTAATAGGTGGGGCTGACAACCGCCCTCTCCTGCTTGAGAACGCAGCAGCTTGGCGGTTGTGAAAGGCCTGGGCGGCTTCGGCCCATAGTGCAGTAGGGTGCGCTGCCCCTTGTTTCGCCCACCGCCAGTTTGCGCTATAATAGGCGGCGAACGGCGGCCTACAATGGCGTGGGCTAGCATAATCGGGAAAGAGGAGCATAGCCATGACCACGCCCCTGAACCATCGCAGCAAAATTGTTTGCACCATCGGCCCGGCCTGCTGGGAGGCAGAGCAGTTGCGCCAACTGATCCTCGCAGGGATGAATGTTGCGCGCATCAACTTTTCGCACGCCGAATACGAGTCTACCGCCCGCACCATTCTTACCATCCGCACGCTGGCCGAGGCTGAGGGCTGCAACGTGGCGATCCTCGGCGACCTGCAAGGGCCGCGCATCCGCATGGGCGAGATTGCCGCCCCGATCAGCCTGCAAGCCGGGGCTGAGTTCATCCTCTACTCTGACCCACACCACTCTGCCGATAGTAAGGGCGCGCCCATGGACTACCCCGCCCTGCCGCGTGAGGTGCAGCCCGGCAATCTGGTGCTGATCGATGACGGCCTGGTGCAACTTAGCGTGGTGGAGACCGGCGGCGACTGGGTGCGGACGCAGGTGCTGATCGGCGGGCTGGTTGGCTCGCACAAGGGGATCAACGTCCCCGGCGTGACCCTCGGTGTGCCAACGATTACGGACAAGGATCGCGCCGACCTCGCCTTTGCTCTAGATCAGGGGGTGGACATCGTCGCCCTCAGCTTTGTGCGGGTTGCCGATGACATCCACGACCTGAAGCGGCTGATCCGCCAGCATGGGGCGGCTATGCCATTGGTCATGGCAAAGATTGAGAAGCACGAGGCCGTGCGCCCGGAGAACTTTGCGGGCATCCTTACTGCTGCCGACGGCATCATGGTAGCCCGTGGCGACCTCGGCTCTGAAATGCCGACGGAGGAGCTACCGATTTTGCAGAAGTGGATGATCAGCCAGTGCAACATTGCGGGCAAGCCGGTCATTACTGCGACGCAGATGCTGGACTCGATGATCCGCAACCCGCGCCCCACTCGTGCCGAGGCCACCGACGTGGCGAACGCGATCTTCGACGGCACCGACGCAACGATGCTCAGTGGCGAGACGGCCAGCGGCAAGTACCCGCTCGCGGCGGTGCAAACGATGGGCCGCATCGCAGCCCGCGCCGAGCAAGCCTTCCCCCACGAAATCTGGGCCGCCAGCCACCACCTGCGCTCCTTCGACAAGCACTTCACCCTCGACCCGGAGTCGGCGGCGGTGCTGAACGGTCAGAACCACGTGACCGAGGCGGTCTGTCAGGCGATCAGCGAGATTGCCACCGAGCTTGGGGCGCGGGCTATCGTGACGATCACCCGCAGCGGCTATACCGCCCGCCACATCGCCCGCTACCGTCCGGCCATGCCGATCCTGGCGATCACAGACCAGCCAACCACCCGCCGCCAGTTGGCTTTGACCTGGGGGGTGGAAGCCTACCTGGTGCCTGTCTTCAGCAGCACCGACGAGATGCTGGCGGCGGGGGTGCAGGCTGCCCAGCAACATGGTATGGTGCAGCCTGGCGACCTGATCGTGATTAGCGCGGGGTTGCCGCTGAATGTGCCGGGCAACACCAACATGATCAAGGTACATACGGTGGGGGAGAAGGTGTGATGCGGATCGGCTTCGACGCACGGCTAGTCTACTACCAGCAGGCGGGGATCGGCCAATACATCATCAACCTGCTGGCTGCCCTCACCGAGCTTGAGCAGGAGCGGGCCGCCGCAGAGCGCAACCAGTACGTGATCTTCCAACGGGGCCGCGACGAACTCCCGCTCGTCACCGCGCCGTTCCAGCAGCGCGTCAATCTCCGTACTCCTGCTCATCACCGCTTCGAGCAGCCCGCCCTCAGCCTGGAACTGGCCCGCTTCGCTGGGCTGGATGTGTTGCACAGCCCCGACTTCATCCCCCCACTCTGGCTGGCGCGGATACGGCGGCCCGCCAGCGTTGTCACCATGCACGATCTCGCCTTTCTGCGCCTGCCTCATCTCAGCCTGCTAACCGGCGAGAGCAAGGGCTACTACGGTCAGGTGCGGGCAGCAGCGCGGGCAGCCCGGCGGGTGATTGCTGTTTCCGAGAGTACGCGGCGCGACATCATCGAACTGCTGGGTGTGGATGAGCGCAAGGTAGCGGTGGTCTACGAGGCGGCCAACGCCCTCTACCACCCGGTTGGCAGGCAGGAGTTGCGCCGCCACCTGACGATCAGCCTGCGCGAGAAGATTGGCGACCAACGTGGCTTCATCCTCTTTGTCAGTACGATTGAGCCGCGCAAGAACATTCCCACCCTGCTGCAAGCCTATGCTATCTTGCGCGACACCCTGGGCGAGGGTCTGCCCAACCTGGTGCTGGCCGGGCGCGAGGGCTGGCTGTTCGACGAGGTGTTTGAGCAGGTTCGCAAGCTCGGCCTGCGCGAACAGGTAATCTTCACCGGAGCGGTGACGGCGCAGGAATTGCTCTATCTCTACAATCAAGCGGTGCTGCTCGCCAGCCCCAGCTTCTACGAGGGCTTTGGCCTGCCAGTACTGGAGGCGATGTCTTGTGGCCTGCCCGTCGTCGCGGCTGACAGCAGCAGCTTGCCAGAGGTAGCGGGCGCGGCAGCGATCCTGGTTGTCCCTACCGACGTGGAGGGCTGGGCCGCCGCCATGCGCCGCCTGCTCGAAGACGAACCGCTGCGCCGCGACCTGCGCGAGAAGGGCTTGCAGCAGGCGCGCACCTTCTCCTGGCGGCGGGCCGCAGCAGAGACGCTGGTGGTCTATCAAGCGGTAGCAGAGGAGTTATGGCAGAAGAACAAAACTACCTGATTGTTGGTCTGGGCAATCCTGGGCCAGTTTACAGCCGCACCCGCCACAATGCGGGCTTTATCTGCGTGGAGCGGCTGGCAGAGCGCAACGGCCTGGCCTTCGACAGCCGCAGGCTGAAGGCCGAGATAGCACGCGGCACGGTCGCCCTCAAGCCGCTGATGTTGGCGAAGCCGCAGACCTATATGAATGAAAGCGGCCAGAGCGTGGGCGAACTTGTGCGCTGGTACAAGGTTGACCTCAAGAACCTGCTGATTATCTACGACGAACTCGATCTCTCCCCCGGCCAGTTGCGCCTGCGCGAACGTGGCTCGGCGGCGGGCCACAACGGGGTCAAGTCGATCATCCAGCACCTCGGCACCGACGAGTTTGCCCGCCTGCGCTTCGGTATTGGCAGGCCAGAGCGGGGCTTGGGCCGCGACTATGTACTGAACAACTTCACCCGTCAGGAGCAGCCGATCATCAGCGACACCGTAGACCTTGCCGCCGAAGCCGCCGAAACCTGGCTGCGCGAAGGGATTGTTGCAGCGATGAACAAGTACAACGCGGGCAGCAAGTAAGCGACGCAGCGGGTGGCGGGCAGCACAAAAGGGCAGAGGCTATACGGCCCCTGCCTGTTTCGCACCCGGCTAGCGGTGGGTTAGAGGAAGAAGGAGAGGGCGATGAGGATTATCAGCGCGATGGCAGCTAGCACTATCAGGCGGCGGATGTCCTTCCGCACGAATACCAATTCGTCCTCGACCGACAGGGTAGCGGCTGCGTTCCTGCGCCCTATGGGGCCACCGTAGCTAAGGCCAGTGCGGGGAGCAGCCGCAGCCCGACCGCGACTGGGCGCACTCAGGCGGCTGGCGGTGGGCGGCAGCGCGGCGAGGGCGGTACCGGCCTTCAACTCGTCGCCATTGCTGGGGGTGAGGGGGGCGGTGCCAGTCTGCGCCTGCATTCGCCGCCGAAACTCGGCTGCCTTGCGCGCCTCTGCCGCGTTGAGGTTGCTCTTGCCAGGGGCCGTCTTGATTTCCTTCTTGGGCATAGTCGTCTAATATTCTCCCTGCGTTGGTCACATAGGGGGGCGGCTAGGGTGCGGCCCCGCCAACAAGCGGTTTGCTAAAAAAGCACTGCCGTATTATACTCCGTCTACCGCTATTTTGCAAACGAGGGGGGTGTCCACCAATGGCCGATGCAGAGAGGCAACCTTACGACCCGGCCCGCGCCGCAAGCAATATCGAAGCTGCCTTGCAGCCGATGCTGGCAGCGACCAGCAGCAAGGGGCTGGACGAGCCACCGCCCGGCGGCAAGTTCGCGCTGGTGATGAGCGGTGGCGGGGCAATGGGGGTGTACGAGGCGGGGGTACTACAAGCCTTTGCGCTCAACGGCTTCAAGTTCGACGTGCTGGTTGGCACTTCGATTGGCTCGATTAACGCTGCGGTCTATGCTGAGTACAGCCGCCGCCGCGAACAGCCCGCCACCCTGCCAGGCGGCAGCGGACAGTATGAGGAGGCCGATACCTACCTGCAACACTTCCTCCTGTTCTGGGAGTACATCAACCAGGCGAAGGTGATCGACTTTGACTATCCACCCGTGCAGGCAATCCTGCACGACCTGCGAAACCTCGATGTGGAGATTGGTCAGCTTGTCAATCTCTGGCTAGCCCTCACCGACGAGGCTCTCGACCCAGAGGCGCGGGCGGCTGGCTTGCGCCGCTTCTTCGCCAAAGCGCGCCGCTTCAACGCCTACATTGGCCTTGCCTATGCAATCAGCCCTGCGGTGCTGGTTAGCCTCTTTCACCCTGGCGACGACCTCTACGATGCAATCCGTAAGGGCTTGACCCAGATGAACGCTAGCCCAAGCAACGCGCCGAGCAACGAGTTGCGGGGCAGCGACATCCGCAGCCGCCTGCGCCCAATCCTGCAAACCGCGCTGATTGGCTACTACGAGGCGAAGGGGCCGACTGATCCCATCCTCAAGTCGCTGTTCAGCAACCAGGCGGTGGTTAATCTACTCACTACCTTCCCCGCCGTGACGGTGGATGAGCAATCGCCCGCCCTTGCTGCGGAGCTAGCCGCCCCTGCCGATGGCCAGCCCCGTGTCAGCTTGCCACCGCTTAGTTTCGCCGATTATGAGCAGATGAGCGGCATTGTGTTGCGCTTCCCGCGTTCCAACGCCCGCACCGGCCAGCTTGAGGTGGCCGCCCGCCTGTCGCTGGAAGAAGAAGTATTGGATACCCTCACCTGGTTTAATAAGCTGTTTGGCCTGGCTGCCCCCACCCTGGACGCGCTCAAGCAGGCTGCCGCTGGCGAGAGCGAGGCGCGCCTGCGGCAGTTGCACCCTGCCGAGGAACAGGTGATGGCTGTGCAGCAGGGCCACGCACTGCTTGATAGCTGGCAGCCCAGCCAGAGTGAGATTAACGGGTTGGTTGACCTGATTTTCAGCCTGGAGACGCGCCTGGCGGTGATGACTGCCCGCGACGGCTTGCGCCTGCGCCGCAGCAAGTTTGTGCTGGGCAACCCTGATGTGCGGCGGGCGGTGCTGGCGAGTGCTGCCTTGCAAACCATATTGCCGCCGGTGACGATTGACCAGATTTACCCGCTGGTCAATCCCGCTGAGCATGGCGACCCGGCCAACGACGTGGACAACGCCGCTCTCCGCGAGGTGATGACCCTCTGCCTGACCTACATCGGTACGAAGCCGCCGCACAGCCGAGGCGAACGGGTTAGCGGACTTAGCTCCGCCGCCACCGCCACCTGGGTGCGCCACGCCATGCAGGAGGGGATGGGCGACCGCGCCGCGCAGTTGCAGGGTTTTGCCCGCTTGCTGCTCACCAGCCTGCCTGTGCGTCGTGGCCGCATTGCCGCCGCCGACCTGCTGCGCTGCGTCCTCTCTAGCTGGCACACCTACTATCCCCTGCTCTTTCGCAGCCGCAATCTCAGCTTCCGCGAGGAGTACAATGATGGGGGCGCGACCGATGTCACCCCGTTGGGCAATGCCATTGATGCCTTGCGCGACCACCTGCACGCCCTACGCAGCAGCAACGCCGCGCAGAAGGTGAAGGAGTTCCTGGCCGCCACCCACCACATCTACTTTATCCACCTGGCCGACGTGCCGAAGGGGGTGCGCCTGACCGACGATGGCGGGGCGGTGGCCGACGAACCGACCTATGACCCCGCCGACGCGCAGGAACACAAGAGCAGCCTCACCCCCCAAGAACTTAACCAGTCGCTTAGTTATGAGTACGGGCTGCGAACCCTGAACGTCAGCCAACGGGCCAAGTACCTCTCTGACGCAGCCAACGCCCAGCGCATCAGCCGCTACATCCGCACGATTAAGCAGTTGCAGCAGGGCCGCCCCGCCACCGACCACTTGCTGGCTGATGACGAACTGCTCGACACCAACGTGGTCAACATCTACCCAGACGAGATGCTGACTAGCCTGCTGGGCTTCGACCGACGCACCGGCTACAGCCACCATCACCAGCGGCGGATGATTGCGATGGGTTGTGCGAACACAATGGAGACGCTCTGGCGCGAGTTGCAGAAGGCTGGCTCGTCGGCCCGCTACCACTCGCTGCCGCCTGAGGTGGCCCGCAACCTGCAAGAGCGGTGGCTAACCCCGGTCGCCCAGTCGGATGGCCGCCAAACCCTCTACTGCCACAACTGTGCCTGTATGTACCGCGCCGAGTGCAAGCTGACCAAGGTGCAACCCACCCCCAGCAGCAAGCCTACCTGCGAGTGACCAGCCGCAGGGGCATGGGGCAGTTAACCGACACTTTGCAAACTTTTGACCAACGTTTAATCGTATAACCTGTGTGGCAAGGTGCGCGCTGTGCTATAATAAGAGCGAACCAAACGTCCTGCCAGGCCTTCACGCATATCGCTCCCGTCGCAATTAGCCCAGCCTTGCGGCCCACCGCCCCACCGCAGCCCCGCATAGGCGCAGACATAGAAGGAGTATCCTGATGAACTTCGGCATACCTGAACTGCTAATTATCCTGGTAATCATCATCGCCGTCTTCGGCGTAGGCAAGCTGGCGAACGTCGGCAGCGCGCTCGGCAAGAGCGTGAAGGACTTCCGCGAGTCGGCTGGCACCCCTCTGCCACCTGGCACTACCAAGACTACCACTACCAGCACCAGCGTCGTCCCCACCAATGAGGACAAGACCACCATCGGCTAGCCAGCCAACCGCTCCGCAGCCAGCCAGCAGGCACCTGACCCAGGTGCCTGTTTCGTTTGCCCCACAAGTGGCCCAGCCACTGTAGCCAGTGGGGGTAGGCTGGCTGGCGTTTGTCAGCCTGGCCTGTGCTATAATGGCATTGCTGCCCTGGCAGAGGGTGGCATGGGCAGGTAGCTTTTAGAGAAAGAGGGAGTGACTATGCGTAAGAACATCGCCATCGTGGTTGGCTCGCTGCTAATCCTGGCGGCAGCCCTGCTGACTGGCAAGGCGTTGGCCGCCAACCTGGATGCAAGCAAGGCGGCCAGCCAGCGGCCCCACACTGTACTTGGCTACGACTTCGAGGATGGTACGCTGCAAGGCTGGCTGACGATAACCGACTCGTTTGGCATCACTGGCACGGCTGGGATTGTCTACACCCTGACCAACACTACCAACCAGCACTACAGCGGCACCCACGCCCTGCAACTGGCGGTCAGCGACAACAACGCCAACGGCTTCACCCTGGCGGGCGCGGGTGTGCAGACGGTGACGGCTGGCACTAATATCACTGGCTACGTGCGGGTCAGCAACCTCAACCTCTTGGCTGGCACCTATGGCGGCGCACTAATCGGGGTAATCGACGCGCAGGGCGGCGTTCACCTCGGCAGCGTCAGCCCCCTGCTGTTCGCCAACCAGTGGGTGCAGCTTACGCTCGTCCTCACCCAGTCCTTCCCCGCCCCCTACGTGCTTGGCGTGGGCGTAGGCATCACCCACACCGCTGGTACTTACGACACCAATCTTTGGCTTGACCGCATCGAGTGGAGCGAACCGAGCGGCAACATTACGCCCACCGTGACCAGCACGCCCAGCGGCAGCACCGCCACCGCTACGCCGCCGCTCAGCCTCACCCTGACCAGTACCCCCGCATTCACCGCTACCGTCACTGTCACTGCTACGCCGCCGCTCAGCCCGACCGTGACCAGCACGCCCGCGCTTACCGCCACCGCCACTCCGACCCAGACCGCGACCCCGTGTGCGATTAGCTTCAGCGATGTGCCGACTAGCAATATCTTCTATGGCGACATCCAGTACCTTGCCTGTCGCGGCATCGTCAGCGGCGCGAACGGCCTGTTCCGCCCCAATGACAGCACCCGGCGCGGCGAGTTCGCCAAAATCGCCACGCTTGCCTTCAGCATCGCCAGCTACAC
>JBBROH010000152.1:0-10235 GCA_038229595.1 Chloroflexia bacterium
GATGATTGAGGGCAGCATGGCGCACCTGGATCAACAGCATAGTTGGTATCTAATCTTCACTGCACTCGTCCTCACCTGCGCTGTTGGCTTGCTGCTGGCTTGCACCGTGCAGCCAGTGGCGCAGGCCAGTAGTGCATCCCCTCTATCTGCCTCTGCCACAGCCTCTCAAGCTAGTGCTACTAGCGAAGCTGCGGTAGCTCCCTATGTGGCGACGTTTGTAGCGATCAAGGAGTTTGAGAAAGCCGAGCCTGAGACGATGGAGGCCAAACCAGCATGGCGCACTGCCGCTGCTATGGAGGCATCGGCTATAGCTGCGCTCCCCTCGCTGCGGCCCCGTACCCCTGGCGCACCTTTAAGCCCACCCAGCCCTACCTGGGACGTGAGCATCACTGATGATAGTTGTGGCACTCCGAACAAGCGTGAAGTTTATCACTCCCGTAGCTGCCGAGTGATGGTGCTTGACGGTAAGTTGTGTAGCATAGCCCCCTCTGTGCGCTATGCCACTGGGGGAGACGAGTTTTACTTCCACGACTTCGAGCCATGTGAGAGCAGCAATGAGTTTGCCTACCCTCTACCTGCTAACCTGGTTCCAGCAGGAACTGATAACTTGCGGATAGTCTCCGTGATCGGCAGTCGCGTCAACCTGGCACCTTATATCCTCATCCACCAGGATGGTGACGTAATCAGGCCCACCGTGGATGCTAGAGCATATAACCCGAACATCATCGCTAGCTTCGACATGGCGACACATCAGTTCATCGTACAAGGCACGCCGGTGGCTGTTACCCCCATCGTAGTCACCCCCATCGTAGTATACCAATACAGGGAACTGGTTTCGCCACCAGCGGGTACCCCATACCAGTGACCGCATAGGGTATAATAGAGAAGTTCACTATGTCAAAGGCGGAAGGATGCCGTGCGATGCTAATCGAGGACGAGCGCAAGCAAACGAGGCCACAAGCTGGCGAAGAAGATAGCTATGAGAGCAACGGTAATGGCAACGGCAACGGTGCTGCCGTTCGCCCTGCTGGGCGTAGCCGCAGCCCCCGCCGCAGCCGCAAGCTGGGTGGTATTCTTGTGGGTCGCACCCGCAGCCACGTACTGGACGCGCAGCTAGACCGCCTGCTCCACCTGCTCTCTGCCCTCGGCCCCGAACTGATCCCGATCAGCGAGGTGGATGTCCTCTGTACTCGTGCTGCCCAGATGATCGCCAAAGGCACCGGCGCAGGGGTGGTGATTTGGCGGGTCAGCCCCAGTCGCCAGGAGTATGAGAAGCTGCTGCCCCCCAACGAGCGTCGCTTCATTGCCGCTGGGCTGCACGGCCTCAGCGACCGCCTCTTTACCGCTGTCAACGCCTCGGTGTGCGAGACAGGACACGCAGTGCTTGAGAGCGAGGGAGTAGTAGGGCGCGAGCCAAAGGGCGAGTTCCAGCTGCCGACTGTCGCCTCCTGGTACCGGGGCGCACCTGCCCTGCTACCCAGCCTGGCCGCCCTCACCCCCGCTGCTGATGCCGCAGTGGGCGAGACATTGCGGGCCGAGGGGATCGGCACGATCTACTCGCTGCCGCTGCTCAGTGGGCGGCGCAAGCTCGGCACCCTTGACCTCTATTACAAGGGCGAACATGAGTTTACCCCTGGCGAGCAGGAATTGCTTGAAGCGATAGCTTACCAGACCGCGAACAGCATGGAGTATTCCTCCTACCAGGAGCAGGCGGGTCGCAAGACGGCGGAAGCCCTGCTGCTGCGCGAAGTGAGCCAGATGATCAACCGTAGCCTCGAACTGGGCGACACCCTCGAT
This sequence comes from Chloroflexia bacterium, assembly GCA_038229595.1. Classification (GTDB taxonomy): domain Bacteria; phylum Chloroflexota; class Chloroflexia; order QHBQ01; family QHBQ01; genus JBBROH01. The sequence continues at coordinate 1,798 of JBBROH010000152.1, forward strand.
GCGATCCTGATCTCCGTGCGCCGCTTGATGTACTACGATGCTGCCGAAATCAGCCTGATGAACCCCGATGGCAAGGCTCTGACCAGGGTCGTGGCCCACAACCTCAGCGGCCTGACGGCGGACAGCCAGGATGCTCATCGTCTCTACCCGCTGGATGGCCCCAGCATCACCGCCCAGATCGTCGCCAGCCGCCACCCCCTGCTCCTCGGTGGCCCCGCCGACGAAGCCCACCTGCTCAAGCTCGGCTACTCTGTGCAGAGCGAACCACTGCGCTCCTACGTCGGTCTGCCGCTGCTGCTTGGCGATACGGTAGTCGGCGCACTGGAACTGGGTAGCGTGCGCGCCCGTGCCTTCACTGAAGATGACGTGCGTATCCTGGGTAACATCGCCGAGCAAGCGGCCACCGCTATCGAAAACGCCCGCCTGCATGAGAACGAAACCCAGAGCAACCGCGAATTGGGCCTCCTGCAAGAGATCAGCCGCAATATCAATGCTAGCCTCGACCTCAACGAGACGCTCAAGACGGTTCTAACCAGCCTGGGCCGCCTGATCACCTCTTATGCAGGGGAGATAACTATCTACGATAGCACCCGCAACGTGCTTGTCTCGCACATCACCAGCGGCACCACTAGCGAGGATAATCTGAGTGCCGAATACGCACTGGATGAGCCAACTTATTCTGGCTGGTTGGGGCGCAACCTCAAACCGCTGCTGATCCGCAAACCCAGTGAGCGGGCGCAGTACGGGATCGTCTCTACTAGCTCGGTGCGCTCTTTCATCGGCGCGCCCATGCTGATCGGTAATCGGCTGGTTGGCACGCTGGAGGTGTCCAGCGAAGTTGACAATACCTACGACGAGAGCGACCTCAACCTGCTGCAAGTGGTAGCTAGCCAGGCCGCCAGTGCGGTTGAGAATGCCCAACTCTACGAGCGAACGGACGAACGCCTGACCCGCCGCCTGAGCGAACTAACCGTCTTGCAGCGCATTGGCGAGGAAATGAACTCTACCTTCGACCTCACCGAAATCTTCCAACTGGTGGCAACCGAGGCTGCCCAGGCGACTGGCGCAATGTTTACGATCATCAGCGAGGTTGACCAGGATAGCCAGCGGGTCTTTATCCGCTCCTTCTTCGGCGACCTACCTATGCCGAACGGGACATCTGTTGGCATATCTGTGAAGGAAGGGTTGGTTGGCCGTTCACTGGCGATCAAGGGGCCGGTGCTGGTTGACGATGTGCGGCGAGACCCTGACTACGTGGAGTTCATGCCTGAAGTGCGCTCTGAACTGATCGTGCCGATTAACTACGTGGATGAGGTAGTGGGTTTTATTGACCTTAATGGCGGCGAGACCAATGCCTTCGACATGGAACACGTCCATTTCATCGAAGCTCTAGCCAACCAGGCAGCGATTGCCATCGGCAACGCCAAAGTCTATCAGGAGCAGATGCGCCAGAGCGAGCAACTGGGGCTGCGCGCCGATCAGTTGAACCAGGTGTTGGAGATCGGCAACTCGATCACCCCCGACCGCGACCTGGATGACCTGATGGATCAGGTCGCCAACGCCATCTCGGATACTATCGGCTTCCGCATGGTGCTGGTCAGCCTGGTGGAGGGTGAGGAGGGTGGCTACTTCATGCGCCGAGTTGCCAGTGCTGGCGTGCCACTGGCTATCTTTGAGCAGCAGCGGCGCAAAACGGTGCCTGTAGAGGAGACGCTCCGCAGCTACCAGGAACGATTCCGCATCAGCCGTTCCTACTTCCTGCCTTTTGAGGATCAGGACGAACTGCTATTCCCCACATCTAGCTCTATGACCTTGATGGACACCAGCCACGCCTACAAGGCGGGTAGCTGGCAGCCTGAAGACGCACTTTTCGTCCCGCTCTACAGCACTACTGGCGACCTGCTCGGCCAGATTTCGGTGGACGACCCCCTAAGCGGCCAGCGGCCTAGCCGTTCGATGGTTGAGGCCCTCGAAGTGTTTGCCAACCAGGCGGCCAACGCGGTTGAGAATGCTCAACTGTTCCGCCGCTACAGCGAACGGATCACCGAACTGAACGCCCTGAGTTCGATTGGCCGCGACCTGGCCGCCCAGCTTGATAGCGACGCGATGGCCGAAGCGGTCTACCGCAGCCTCACCCCGATCATGCCGATTGATGCCTTTCATATTGCCTTGCAAGAGGGCGATAAGATGCGAACGGTGCTGGCAGTAGACATGGGCGAGCGAGTCCTCACGCCCCCGCTAGCAATTGTCGGGACGCTCAGTGAAGCGGTGCTGCGCGACGGTGAAGCGGTGCTGATCAACAGCCAAAATGATGAGGTTATAGAATCGACAGTGCTGGTTGGCAGCCTGACCCGCCCCCGCTCCTGGCTTGGCGTGCCACTGCGGGTGGGCGACAAGACACTTGGTGTCCTCTCTGTCCAGCAGTATGGCAACTACGCCTACACCAACCGTGATGTACAACTGTTGACCACTATTGCTAATCAGCTAGCCACCGCCCTGGACAACGCTGCCCTCTTTGAGCGCAACCGCCAGCGGGTCGGCGACCTCGCCCAACTGAACGAGATCGGCAGCGATCTCTCTGCTGCCCGCGACGAGGCCCGCCTCTACGAACTGGCCCACAGTAGCGCGATCAAGCTGTTCAACGCCGATGCGTTCATGGTCTTGCGCTACGAGCAGGGCAGTGGCACCCTGACCCCCTCCTTCGTCCGCCGCGCCCAGGACGAGACTGATAGCTCAAGCTCACCCCAGCCGCACAGCCTGGAAATGGAACTGGCGGGCGTTACCCTGCGAACCCGCCGCTCTCTGCTGATCGGCAACGTGACCAATCCAGAGGAACTGCCCCTTGGTATTGTTAGCGAGCAGCTACCGGACAGCAGCATGATCCCCTGCTCCTGGCTCAGTGTCCCGCTCCTCAGTGGCAACGAGGTGCTTGGCATCCTTGTCTTGCAGGCCAGCGCAGCCGACAGCTTCACCACCGAGCAGGTGACGTTGCTCACCCTGTTCGTCAATCAATTTACTACTGCCCTGGAGAATGCCTTCCTCTTTGAGCGTGACCAGCAGCGCATCAGCAACCTGGGCATCCTTAACCAGGTGGCCCAGGAGATCACCGCCAACCTTGATGTACACCAAATCTATGACCTACTCTACAAGGACACCCAGTTGCTCTTTAATAACGACTCGCTGTCGGTCGCCTTCTACGAGCAGGGCAGCGACGAGATCGAGATGGTTTATGTTCACGAGCGGCTGGGCGATACCCTAACCCCACCCTACCGAGCCTCCTTGCACCGTTCGATCAGCGGGCTGGTGATCAAACGCGGTGAGCCAGTGTTGATCGGCGACTCGGATGACCCAGCGCAGCATCCGATGCTGGGCATCAATAATCGCGTGGGGCCGAAGGAGACGCATACCCGTAGCTGGATGGGCGTACCGCTATTTCGGGGCGGGCTGGTGATCGGCATGATCAATGTGCAGGCTTACAGGGTCAACGCCTTCGGCCCAGAGCAACTGACTCTACTCAGTACCCTGGCAAACCAGGTGGCGACTGCCTTGCAGAACGCCAGCCTCTTTGAACGCAACGAGCGGCGGATTGCCGAACTGGACTCGCTCAACAACCTTAGCCGCATCTTGACGACCAAGCTGGACGCAAAAGAGGTGGCTCAGGCCGTCTACGAGCAACTCAACGGCTCGGTGGCAGTAGATTTCTACGGCCTCGTCCTCTACGATGAGCAGACAAGCACGATCATGCCAGTGTTGGTGAGGGATGAGGGCAAGGAAGTAGAAGTGCAGCCCATGCCGTTGACCAACCGCGTCACTGGCTACGTGATCCGCACCCGCCAATCGCTGATCATCGGCGACGTAGACAACGATGTGTTGCCGCCCGACTTGGAGGTAGTGCATATTGGTGGCGAGCAGGCTAGCCGTGCCTGGATCGGCGTGCCGCTACTGATCGGCGAGCGGGTGTTGGGCATGCTCACCGTGCAATCCTACCAACCGAACGCCTACAGCCAGAGCGACCTTAACTTCGTCAACACTGTTGCTAGCCAGACCGCTATTGCACTTGAGAACGTTAGCCTCTTTGCTCAGTCGCAGTTGCGGATCGACGAACTGGACTCGCTCAACGAACTAAGCCGGATGCTGGCTGCCAGTATGCACATTGATGCAGTAGCTGTCCTGGTCTACGAACACATGAAGCGGTTCATGGACTTCGACATCTTCATGATGGGCTTGTTTGATGATGCGCGCAATGAGATTAGCTGGCCCTTCGCCCTGGAGCAGGGTGAGCGCATGGAAGCCCCTTCGATTGCCCTCGGCGAGGGCATCAGTTCGTGGGTGATCGAGAACGAACGACCACTGGTGATCGGCGACCTTGAGAACGCCACCGGCCTGGCCGCCACCCTGATCCCCGTCCAATATGGTAGCCCCCAGGCCACCCGTTCGTGGGTAGGGGTGCCGATGATGGTCGGGCGGCGCGTGATCGGCATCCTCAGCCTGCAAAGCTACAGGCCCAACCAGTATGACGAAGGCAACATCCGCCCGCTGCTCAGTGTAGCAAATCAGGCAGCTATCGCTATCGAAAACGCTCGCCTGTTCAACCAGCGCGAACGCAAGATCGCTGAACTTGCGACTATCAACCAGATGGCTCAGGAGATCAGTTCTTCGCTGCAAATTGACGAACTGTTGCAGGTGATCTACAACCAGGTGACGCAGGTGATCAGCACTCGTAACTTCTTCATCGCCCTCTACGAGGAGAAGCGGCAGGAGATTCAGTTCCGCTTCATGCGTGAGCATGGGCGGCCTGTTCCCCGCGCCCCACGTAGGCTCGGCCCCGGCTTCGTCTCGCAGATCATCGAGACCCGCCAACCGCTGCTGATCAACTACGATACCGCCCGCTACGCTGCCGAGCATGGCTGGGATCACATCGGCGACGCGGCCAAGAGTTGGCTGGGCGTACCGATGGTGCTGGGCGACCGCGTGTTGGGCGTGATCGCGGTACAGAGCTATGAGGTAGAGAACATCTACACCGACGACGACCAGGCACTGCTCAGTACGGTTGGTAGCCAGGCCGCTATTGCTATCCAGAATGCTCACCTGTTCGACGAGGCTAGCCGCCGGATCATGATGCTGAACGCCCTCAACGAGATCGGGCGCGTCCTCGGCGCAGTGCTGGACGAGGAGGCGGTGTTCCAGAAGATTTACGAACACGTGAGCCGCTTCTTCGACCTCTCCTCCTTCTATATCGCCCTCTACAAGCGCGAAGAAGGGGTGATCGTCTATCCCTTCATGGTCGAAGATGAGGTGCGGATCGAGAGCGAGGGGCAGACTACGGTGCTAGGCGAAGGATTGGCGAGCTATGTGATCGCCAACCGCCGTCCCCTACTGATTGACGACCTTGTTTCGATGAACGACCAGTATGAGAGCTATCATGCCGCCCGCACTGGCACGCACGACGAACGCTCCTGGATGGGGGTGCCGATGTTCCTCGGCGGCGAGGTGATCGGCTTGATTTCAGTGCAGAGCCGCAACATTGGGGCTTACAACCAGGAGGACTTGCAAGCCCTCGGCACCCTGGCTGGGCAGGCAGCGGTGGCAATCCGCAACGCCAGCCTGTTTGACGAAATCCGCAAACTCAACTCCACCCTCGAAAGCACGGTGGCCGAACGCACCGAAGCCCTGGCCCGCTCCAACTCGCAACTCACCCAGGAGAAGGATCGCCTGAGCCACCTCTACAATATCAGTCACCAACTCAGCACTAATCTAGACCTGGAAGATATCCTCACTCGCGGTCTGCGGCTGGTCTCTGACGCGGTGGGGGCTACGCGTGGTTCGATCATGGTGGTTGACCCAGCCAACAACTATCTCGTCTATCGCGCTTCGCTTGGCGGGCGGCGGGTGCCAGCGGGCGGCAAGCAAACCCCCTGGAAGATCGGCGAGGGTCTCTCTGGCTGGGCAGTGCAGAGCCGCACCAACGTGCTGCTGTCCGATGTGCGTGATGATGCGCGTTGGGACAGGCTGACTGGTTGGGGCGACGATGTACGTAGCTTCATGGCCGTACCGCTGGTCACTGGCTCCGATGTCTACGGCGTGATCAACCTTAGCCACCAGGATGTGGCTTACTTCAGTGAGGATCAACTGCGCTTGGTTAGCACGGTAGCCACCGAGATGGCAATTGCCATGCACAACGCCGAACTCTACAACCTGATCAGCGAACAGGCCGACCAATTGGCGGGCAACCTGCTGGTGCAAGAGCAGGAGACCTCCAAGACGCGGGCGATCCTGGAGAGTATCGTGGATGGTGTGCTAGTGTTCGACCGCAACAACACGATCAGCCTGGTCAACCCTGCCGCCGAGCAAATCCTCGGTGTGCCAGCCAGCCAACTGGTTGGCAAGCAAGTCCCCGACGACCTGCGTGAGATTACTAACGCCAGCCCCGAACTGCTAGACCTGGTGACGAGCGTGATTCGGTCGGCGGGTGAGGGGATTGGCGGCCAAACCAACCTCAGCCGCCGCCGCTTCAACCTCGGCGAGCGCATCGTCAACGTGAACATCTCTCCGGTTACGGCCAGCAGCAGCGATACGATGGGTATCGTGGCCGTCGTGCGCGACATAACCCGCGAGGCGGAGGTGGAGATGGAGAAGTCGCACTTCGTCTCTACTGTTTCGCACGAACTCCGCACGCCGATGACCGTAATCAAGGGCAACACAGACCTGCTGCTGATGGGTGCAGCCGGGGTTCTCAGCCCCATGCAGCAGAACATCATGTTGGCGGTCAAGCGTAATGCCGAGCGGATGAAGACGCTGACCGACGACCTGCTGATGGTCAGCCGCATCGAGACTGGCAAGATCGCCCAGTCGATTGACACCAAGTATTACGAGGCAGCCGAGATCGTCGAGGCCACCGCCAGCAACCTGCGTGGTTTGGCCGAGGCTAAGGGCCAGAACCTCAGTGTGGAGGTGCAGCCCAACCTGCCAGAAGTCAAGGTTGACCGCGCCCGCATTGAGCAGGTGCTGACCAACCTGCTCACCAACGCCGTCAAGTATACGTCGAACAACGGCCAAATCCGTGTGCGCTGCCTCCTCGGCAGCGACGGTCGCTCGGTGCAGGTGGACGTGCAGGACAATGGCATTGGCATCGCTGAGAAGGATCAAGAGAAGCTGTTCACTTCGTTCTTCCGCACCGACAACCAACAAGCCCGCATTCAGGAGGGTACCGGCCTGGGGCTGGTGATAGCCAAGAACCTGGTCGAGATTCAGGGTGGGCAGATATGGTTGGATAGCAGCCTGGGTACGGGGACAACCTTCCACTTCACCATGCCCGCCTTCGTCGAGACGCTGCCCAACAGCCAAATCGAGCCTCCGTTTGAAGTCGCAGCCCGGCAGGGTAACAAGAAGGCCCGCATCCTGGTGGTGGACGACGACCCAAGCGTGACCGACCGCCTGGCCGCTGCTCTGGAAAGCGCAGGCTATGAGGTGTTCAAAGCATATAGCGGGCGTGGGGCCATCGAGAGTGCCGCCCAAGAGTTGCCCGACCTGATCACGATGGACATCATCATGCCGCAGATGGACGGCTTCGAAACGATGCGCGCCCTCAGCGAAGACCCCAACTCGGCTGGCATCCCAGTGGTGATCGTCAGCCTAGTCAGTGAGCATGAGGAAGGCTTCGCCCTCGGCGCGGCGGACTTCCTGCCCAAGCCAGTTAACCGGGCCACCCTGCTCCGTAGCATCGAGCGGGTTCTTGTCCATCCTAGTGCCGACAATCCTGGCCGCGTGCTGATCATTGATGACGAGCGCGACGTAGTAGAGGGTCTTGAAGTGGCTCTGCGGAGCTATGGCTTCGATGTTACGGTGGCCTTCAGTGGTGAGGACGGCCTGCGTCGGGTTACGCAGCGGCGGCCCGATGTGATTTTGCTGGACGTGCGGATGCCGGGCGTGGGCGGCACCCAGGTGTTGGAGACGCTCAAGCACGACGAAAGCACCCGTAGCATCCCAGTGATCATGCTCACCGCCAGTGTGCCGCTTGCCGATGCCCGCGTGCATATGCTCAAGCTGGGGGCCGAGGAACTGCTGAGCAAACCGTTCTCCGTCGGCCAGATCGTAGACCAGATCAAGAAGGTGCTGCCGCTTACCGCAACGGCTGTGCCAGATGCGACAGGGGAGGCAAGTAAGTAATGGAAGAATCGTATGTGCTTGGCAACTCCGTTCTGGATCGCCAGCGGCTAGAAACGCAGACGCGGCTGTTCAGCAACTACATCCGTGCCAACGCAAAGCGGCTGGTCGGGAGCGACGTGGCGAGCATCCTCGACCTGGGTTGTGGCGAGGGCCAACTGGGCTTCGTGCTGCGCGAGGTCTACCCTCACGCTCGGCTGCTGGGGGTAGACAAGGATGCAACCGCCATCGAGCGGGCGCGGGAACACGCTGCTAGCCTGCACTTGGCGAACACA
>JBBROH010000153.1:0-10152 GCA_038229595.1 Chloroflexia bacterium
GACGTTGCGGGGACCACGCGGCGGCCTGATCCTCTGCAAGGCACTGCACGCGAAGGCAATTGACAAGGCAGTGTTCCCCGGCGTGCAGGGCGGCCCTCTGATGCACGTGATCGCAGGCAAGGCAGTAGCCTTCAAGGAAGCCCTTAGCCCCACCTTCCGAGCCTACGAGCAGCAGATTCTAGACAACGCGCAGGCGATGGCCCACGCGCTGGCCGAGCCGAACGAGCAAGGTGCGGCCCTGCGCCTGGTTAGTGGTGGCACCGACAACCACCTGATGCTGGTGGATGTAAGCGCGATTGGTCTGACTGGCAAGGTGGCTGAGGCTGCGTTGGACGCGGTGGGCATTACCGTGAACAAGAACGCGATCCCCTTCGACCAGAACCCGCCCGCCCTTGCCAGCGGCATCCGCGTCGGCAGCCCGGCTGTCACCTCGCGCGGCTTCGGCATGGCCGAGATGGAGGAGGTGGCCGCGATTATCAAGCTCACTCTCTACAATGCCGCCCAGGGCGCGCAGGCTGACCCCGCCGCAAGCGAGCAGGCTAGCCAGCGCGTGCTAGCCTTGACCAGCCGCTTCCCCGTACCAGGGCTGATGTAGCTGCTGGGTTAAGGGTCTGCACTGCTGCCCACGTGCGCGGGGTGCTGCTTGCCTCGCGTACCCCACTCAAGCCTCAACCCGCAGTCTGCGCTACTCAAGCGGAGGTGAAGATGAATGATGACCGCGCCACGCGCAATACAACCACGCCCCCTGGCGGCAACCTGGACGACATAGCCAACCTGCACGTCAGCAACCACCCGCTGATCCAGCACAAGCTGTCGCTCCTGCGCGACAAGGCGACAGAGCCAAAACGCTTCCGCGAACTGGTCAGCGAACTGGCGATCCTGCTCACCTACGAGGCGACCCGCGACCTGCCGACCGAGCGGGTATCAGTCGAGACCCCAGTGGCGACCGCCGAGTGCGAGCGGATCGAGACCCGGGTTGGCCTGGTGCCGATCCTGCGGGCAGGGTTGGGCATGATCGAGCCAGTGCTGAACACCCTCCCCTACGCCCAGGTCTGGCACATCGGTCTATACCGTGACCATAGCACGCTAGAGCCAATCGAGTATTACAACAAGCTGCCAGTGCAGCCGACTACCGACCTCTGCCTGGTGCTAGACCCGATGCTGGCGACGGGAGGCTCGGCTATCGCCACTATCGACATCCTCAAACGTTGGGGCGCACGCACGATCAAGTTTATTGGCCTGATCGCCGCGCCCGAAGGTGTCCGCCACCTCGCTAACGCCCACCCCAACGTACCAATCCACGTTGCCGCCGTAGACAGCCACCTCAACGAGCTTGGCTACATCGTCCCTGGCCTCGGCGACGCTGGCGACCGGCAGTTCGGCACTGCATAGGAGCGTGATGTACGACTTTGACAACAAAACCTTCCGGGTGGTGCAAAACGACGGCCCTGGTGCGGAGGTGACGACCGCGACGATCTTCCACTTCTGGCAGGTCGGCAACCTCCTTCACGCTGACTACGAGGGTGGTGGGGTGCGCTACGGCAAGCTGGTCGGCCTGCTTGAGGGCGACACTGTGCGCCACGCCTACACCCAGATCAACCAGCAAGGCCAGTTCCAGAGTGGGCGCGGGGTAGACCAGCTACGCTTGGGCGCGGATGACCGGCTGCAAATCGTAGACCAGTGGCAGTGGGATGACGGCAGCGGCTCTGGCTCCTGTATCATGGAGGAGGTTTAGCCCGCAACGACAGCCACACCTGCGTTGGCAGCGCGGGGCCGTCGTTCCCCGTCAGGTTAGCTACTGGCTGCCAGGGCAAACGCTAACCAGCCCCTAAGCTGGCTATCAACTTCGCGGCACGCATAATGTGCCAGAGCAGTGTATAATTACGTAGCTATCCTTGTCCCGCTTAGAAGGAGCTTCATCCATGCGCGCCCCAATCCGACCCACCGCCCTGCTCACCCTCCTGCTAGTCCTCAGCCTCAGCCTTGTGGGCTGCAACCTCATGCCCGAAGGCAGCAGTGGGCAGCCAACCGCTACTGCGCTGGCGCAGACCAACCCCACCGCTGCGAAGAACGAGGCCGCCGCCGCGCCGCTCAAGGCTACCGCCACCGCCCTTGCCCAGGCCGACCGCAGTAGCAGCGACTCTACGCCCAACCCTGGCAGCGGCAATGTCACCTTGCCGCAGGGTATGGGCCGCCAAACCGACGTGACCCGCGCCGTGGACAGGGTTGGCCCGGCCACCGTGACGGTGGTGAGCAAGCTGGCGGCCAGCGACAGCGCAGGGCTGGGCGGCGAAGCCCTCGGTACTGGCATCATCATTGACCGTCGGGGTTACATCATCACCAACAACCACGTGGTTGAAGGGCAGCAGGGTCTTGAAGTGATCTACGCCGATGGGCGCAAGTTGAGCGCGGATCAGGTTGAGTTGGTCGGCACCGACCCCCTCAGCGATCTAGCCGTCCTCAAGGTGCAGGGCGACGTGCCAGCGGTTGCTACCCTCGGCGACTCCGACTCGCTGAAGGCGGGCGAGACGGTTGTTGCTATCGGTTCGGCCCTCGGCGACTTCCGCAATACCGTGACCGTCGGGGTGATCAGCGGCCTGCACCGCAACCTTGAGGGGCAGAGCGGCACCGAAGACGACATGATCCAGACCGACGCGGCGATCAATCATGGCAACAGTGGCGGTCCGCTGATCAACATGGATGCTGAGGTAGTGGGGATGAATACTGCGGTGCTGCGCGACGCGGGTAGCAGCGGCGATGTGGCCGAAGGGTTGGGCTTCGCCATCCCCAGCAATACCGTGCGCGATATTAGCAGCCAACTGATCGCCAAAGGCAAGGTGGTGCGCCCCTTGCTGGGCGTGCGGAGCCGGGCGATCACGCGCCAGGTAGCCTCGGCCTACGACCTCAATGACGAGAACGGCCAGCCGCTCGATGGTGGCATCTACGTGCAGAGCGTCACTGCTGGCAGCCCAGCGGCGCAGGCGGGCCTCCAGCGCGGCGACATCATCACCCGCATCAACGAGTTCCCGCTTGATGCTGACCATACGATCAGCCAGGTACTAAGCAAGTTCGCCGTCAACCAGCAAGTGACGGTCCACCTAATCCGGGGCGGGCGGGCGCGTGACGTGCAGGTGCAGTTGGTAGAGCGGCCCTGAACTATGTGAGCTGGCCTGTTGGCACGCCTTGTGCTGCCTAGCTCTTGGCGTGTGATGGTGTCCAACATATCAGGAGGATGTGAATGTCATATATAGAAGTAGGATCGGATGTTAAGCTGTACGTGCAAGACCTGGGTAAGGGCAAGCCGATTGTTTTCGTCCACGGCTGGCCGCTCAACCACAAGATGTGGGAGTACCAGCAGACCTCCCTCCCCCCCTTCGGCTACCGCTGCATCAGCCCCGACCTGCGCGGCTTCGGCCTCTCCGACGGCCCCTGGGGTGACGAGAACTACACCTATGACACCTTCGCCAGCGACCTCAAGGCGGTACTGGACAAGCTCAACGTAGAGAACGCAACCCTGGTTGGCTTCTCTATGGGCGGCGGGGTGGCCCTCCACTATATGGCCCGCTATAACCAGCAGCACGTCGCCCGCCTGGTGCTGGCCGGCCCAGCTACGCCCAGCTACACCAAACGCTCTGGCTTCGACCACGGGGTGCCTACCGAGGCAGTGGACGGCCTGATTACTGGCATCCAGGCCGATCGCGCCAAGACCATCGCTGATTTTGGCAAGAACTTCTTCGGCAGCAGCATCAGCAGCGAGCTAGCCGCTCAGTTCCAGGGTATCAACATGGAAGCCTCTGCCCACGGCACCATCTCTGCCGCCCGCAACCTGCGCGACAGCGACCTGCGTGCCGACCTGGAGAAGATCAGCGTACCAACCTTGATCCTGCATGGCAAGAAGGACAAGATCGTACCCTTCGAGTTGGGCGAGTACACCCACCAGCAGATCAAGGGGTCGCAACTGGTGGCCTTCGAGCATAGCGGCCATGGTTTGGTCTACGACGAAATGGCGAAGTTTAACGACGAGCTACGCAAGTTTATTGGCTAGTCCGCCTGTCAACTAATCATCTGCGTATGGTACAATAGACGCTAGCCAGCAGTGCGCTAGCGTCTTGCTTTGCCAGGCAGAAGGAGAAGAACGATGGATGCGCCAGAGAAGTTGCGCCTGACCAGCCTATCCGCCTCGGCGGGTTGCGCGGCCAAGATGGGGCCAGGCGACCTGTTGCAGGTCTTGCAGCGACTGCATGGCGATGGCAGCACGCACCCAGCCTTGCTGACTAGCGTAGGCGACGATGCGGCGGTCTACCAGCTTAACCCCAACCAGGCGATTGTGCAAACCCTGGACTTCTTCCCCCCGGTGGTGGACGACCCCTACACCTTTGGGGCCATTGCCGCCGCTAACGCGATGAGCGACGTTTACGCAATGGGTGGGCGCGTGTTGTTCGCCCTCAACATCGCGGCCATCCCTTTCGGGCTGGACAAGGACGTGGTAGCCGCTATCTTCCAGGGAGGGGCCGACAAGGTGGCGGAGGGCGGCGGCGTGATCGCGGGCGGCCACACGATCACCGACCCGGAGCCGAAGTACGGCCTTTGTGTCACTGGCATCGTTGACCCCGCCCGCATCTTCACCAAAGGGGGGGCGCAGGCGGGTGACGTGCTGATCCTGAGCAAGCCACTGGGTGTGGGCGTGCTGACTACTGCCCTCAAGCGCAATCTCCGCACGGAGGACGATCCCGCGGTCAAGGCGGCAGTCGCCAGTATGCTGCGCCTCAACCTGAATGCCGCCCGCGTGCTGGGCCGCGACAGCACCCTCGTTCACGCTGCCACCGACATTACCGGCTTCGGGCTGCTCGGCCACGCCAGCGAGATGTGCCGCCAAAGTGCGGGGGTGATGATCGAGTTCTGGGCCGACCGCCTGCCCCTCTTGCCAGAGGCTTACGAGTTGGCGGCCCAAGACTGCCTGCCCGGTGGCATGGGCCGCAACCGCCAGTTCCTGCTGGGCGAGACAGCAGCGGGCGGCCCGGTAGTCGGCTTCACCGCTGGGGTGAACGCGGTCTGGCAATCTTTGCTGTTCGACCCAGAGACCAGCGGTGGCCTGCTGGCTGCGGTGCCGCTTGCCAGTGCCGCTGGCCTGGTTGCTGCTCTGCGCGAAGCGGGCGACAGCAGGGCAGCGGTAGTAGGCCGCGTGTTGGCCGCTTCGCCCAAGAACGTAGGCATGGTGATCGTCAGCGACGCACGCGAGTACGAACGCGGGCGTTCGGTTTAGAGAGGCGAGAGCGTGAGCGCAGCAGCTAGCGACAGCAACATGGTTGAGGAGCGGTTGGGCGGCTGGGAGCGCGGCCTGATCTTCTGGCTACTGGGCATTGGGGCAGCAGCCCTCTACTATGGCACGATGAGCATCCCCTACTCGCTGCAACAATACTACGCAGTGCCACTGCTCGACCTCGCCAAGATTAGCCAGCACACCGTTACCTCTGGCTGGAACCTGATCGGTGGCTGGTCTGCCCTGTTCGTCATCTACATCGTCGCCTACCTGCTCGCCCCCAGGCGGCTGAGTGCGGGGGTAGCCGTGCCGACGGCGATCCTCTTTCTGCCCGCCGTATTCTGCGCCGTCCTCGTCCTCGCCTACCCGGTTGGGGCTGCCGACGTGTTCGACTACATCCTGCGGGCGCGCATCTTCGCCGTGCATGGAGCCAGCCCCTTCGCCGTCACCCCCGCCGCCTTCCCCAACGACCCATTCTTCCCCTATGCAGCCTGGGGTCAGGCGACCTCTGCTTACGGGCCGATCTGGGAGTTGCTGGCGGCGGGGTTGACCAGCCTGGGCGGCGAGCAACTGTGGCCTAACATCATCCTGTTCAAGGGTCTGGCTATCTTCTCCTACTTCGCCAACGGCGTGCTGATCCTACTGATCGTCGGCAAGCGGCACCCGCACTGGGCCTGGCGCGGGATGGTACTCTACCTCTGGAACCCGCTGGTGTTGTTCGAGATCGCCACCAATGCCCACAACGACCTGCTGATGATCACCCCGGTGCTAGCCGCCTTCCTGCTGCTAGATCGCAGCCGGGCCTGGTGGGGGCGGCCCATCGCCAGCTTCGGGCTGGCAGTGGGCTTGCTGATCAAGTTTCTGGCCGCCCCGCTCCTCCCCCTGTTCTGGGTGGCGGGTCTGCGCGATGTAAGCCAACGCTGGCCGCGCCGCTGGCTAGTGCTGGCGGTCAGCGTGCTGCTCACTGCCCTCACCGTCCTTCTGTTCTACATACCATTCTGGCAGGGGTCAGACCCCCTGGGCGTAGGGCGGCGGGCTGATATGTTCACGGCTAGCCTGCCCAATACCCTGCGCCTGCTCCTGTCCGCCTTCGGGCTGGACAGACCGCTGGCGAGTGCCGTCGCCCTCTACGCCGCCGTGCTGCTCTTTGGCCTGATCGGCCTCTTTCAGATGTGGCAAATCTGGCGTGGTCGCACCAGCTTGCAGCGGGCCAGCTTCGAGTTGCTGTTCTTCTACCTGCTACTCTGCTGCCTCTGGTTCCAGCCCTGGTACCTCCTCTGGATCATCCCCCTCGCTGCGATCATCCCCCATTGGGGGGTCGCCAGTCGTACCATCGTCTTCTGCATCAGCGGCATGGCTAACTATGTGGTGTGGGACATGCTGTACTTCTGGGTCTTCATCCCCCAGAGCCGGGGCCGGGACTTTACCGCCGAGATACAATACACCTCCGCCGCTTTCGTCTACCCCATCCCTCTGCTACTTACCGTCGGTTGGTTCGCCTACGACCGTTGGCAGCAGCGTAAATCTACTGTTGAAGAAGAAAGTGAAGAACTTGATACGAGCATTGGTGATCATCCCGACCTACAACGAGCGTGACAACCTGCCTGCCCTGGTCGCGCAGGTGTTGGCCGCCGCCGACTACTTGCACATCCTGGTAGTAGACGACAACTCGCCGGACGGCACTGGCGACGTGGCCGACGACCTCTGCGCCCTGTACCCCGACCGCCTGACCGTGTTGCACCGCCCGACCAAACTGGGCCTCGGCACGGCCTACATCGCGGGCTTCAAACACGGCCTGAGCCACGACTTCGACGCGATCTGCGAGATGGATGCCGACTTCTCCCACGACCCGCGCTATCTGCCCCGCCTGTTCAAGGCTTTGGAGCAGGGCGCAGACCTCGCCCTCGGTTCGCGCTATGTGCGGGGGGGCGGCACCGTCAACTGGGGGGTGGCCCGCAAGATCATTAGCCGCGGTGGGTCGCTCTACGCCCGCCTGATCCTCGGCGTGCCGATCAACGACCTCACCGGCGGCTTCAAAGCCTTCAAGCGCAGTACGCTGGAGAGCATAGACCTAGACAGGATCAAGTCTAATGGCTACTCCTTCCAGATCGAGATGACTTACCGCATCTACAAGAGCGGCTGCAAGATCAGGGAGGTGCCAATCACCTTTGTAGATCGCCGCGTTGGGCAATCGAAGATGTCGCGCAGCATCTTCGTTGAGGCGATGTGGATGGTCTGGAAGCTGCGGCTGGGGCTGGTTTAGCACACCTGTCCCCCGATTTGGTATAATATCCCTGCGCCGCTCCAAACCTGGGCGGCGCAGTCTGTGCCTAGATTAGAGTGGAGACGCGATGATCCCCCAACAGCTCACCCTCAAGAACTTCATGTGCTACCAGGATGTGACGGTAGACTTTGCTGGCCTGCACCTCACCTGTCTCTCTGGCAGTAATGGCAGCGGCAAGAGCGCACTGCTCGCTGGTATCACTTGGGCGTTGTGGGGGAAGGCCCGCGATAAGGTGGCCGACGACGAACTGGTGGGCAGCGGTGCGATTGATATGAGCGCAGACTTCGCCTTCCAGCTTGGCCGCCAGCAGTACAAGGTGCTGCGTACCCACACCCGCAAGTTCAATAGCCGTACTACGGTCAGCCTGCAAATCTTCGACGAGCCGACCAATTCCTGGCGCAGCCTCAACGAGCGGGGGGTGCGCGAGACGCAGAGTCGGATCATCGAAATCCTGCACATGGATTACGAGACCTTCATCAACTCAGCCTTCCTGGTGCAAGGCCGCGCCGACGAGTTTACCCGCAAGGCTCCTGGTGAGCGCAAGAACGTGCTAGCCAACATCCTCGGCCTGGACTACTACGATAAGCTACAGGAGAAGGCCAAGCGCGCGTTTGCCGCCTGCAACGAGCAAGTCAAGGAGGCAGACGGCTGGCTGGCCCGCCTCGACCAGGAGCTAGCCACCCTGCCCGCCCTTGAGCAGAACTTCGACGCGGCCACCAGCCGTCTGCTCGACCTGGACGAGCAGCTTGAAGGCAGGAGCGCGGGTTTTGAGCGGTTGCGCCGCCGCTTTGAGACGCTAGAGGGCAAGCACGAGGAACTGCTCGCCCTGGCCCAGGCGATCCACCAACTGCAAGCCGAGCGCGAGGCCGCCGAGAGCCAATTGCGCGGCTACGAGCAACGGCTGACCGCCGCCCGCGAGACGCTCCGCAACCGCGATGCCGTGCAGCGGGGCTACGCCGAACTGCGGCGGGTGCAGCAGGAGGTGGAGGCGGGCAGCGACTTGCAGAGCCGCTATGCCGACCTGAGCCTCCAGTTGCAGCAGGCCGAGTTCGACCTTGCCAACGAGCGCAAGGAGCTTGAGCGCGATCTGCAGTCGGCCCACGAGCGGGCCAACGAGGTTGAGCGCAAGGCGGCTAGCATCGGGCGGCTGACCCAGGAGCTTGAGCAGCAGCAGCAGCTTCTAGCCGACTTCGAACTGCTTGAGCAGCAGCAGGCCGCTGCCGACCAGCGGCGGCAGGAGTTGCAGCGGCTGCTGACCGAGGCGCGCACCGAGATCAAGACGCTCAAGGCCGAGATGGATCGCCTGCGCGAGACCGTCAGGCTGATCAAGGCTAGCGATCATCAGCAATGCCCCGTCTGCGGCAATGCCCTGCAAGCGGGCGACCTGGATCGGATCGAGCAGCACTACACCACAGAGGGGGTCAGCCGCAAACGGGCCGTCACCGCCCATGAGCAGCAGGTGGCCGAGTTCGAGAGCTTGATCGCGCAGAGTGAGCAGGAGGCGAACGAACTGAGCCGCCGTATTGGTGGCCGCCGCCTGGCCGAGAAGCAGGCCGCCGCCGCCGAGTTGCGTCTGCGCGAGGCCACGGACGCGGGCAGGCAGCTTGCCGAACTCACGGCCCAGGTTGGCCGCCTGGAGCAGCGGCTGCGCGAGGAGGAATACGCCCAGGCCGCCCGCGTCGCCCAGGCCCGCCTGCAAGCCGCTATCGCTGCGTTGGGCTACGATGCTGCCGCCTATGCTGTTCTTCGCACCCTATTGCAGAGCCTGCGCCAGTACGAGGCCGCCTACGACCGCCTTCGCAAGGCCGAGGGTGAGGAGCAGGTGGCCCAGCTTGGCTACATCCAGGTGCAAGCCGAGCGCAACAACAAGCAAGCCGCTATTGCCGAACGCGAGAAGAACCACCAACACCTTGCCAGCCAACTGAGCGACTATGAAGCCCGCAAGAGCGAGCTTGAGCGCGCCCACTACGACCTGGAAGCCCTGCGCCGCCAGCGGGAAATGGCCCTGCGCGAACACACCCAAATGGAGTCGGCGATCAGCCGCCTCTACGACATCCGCGCCAGCCGCGTCGAGAAGGTGGCCGAGCGCGACGCGGCTGCCCACGAACGCACTATCTATGAGGAACTGGTGATCGCCTTCGGCAAGAAGGGGGTGCAGGCGATGATCATCGAGTCGGCGATCCCAGAGTTGGAGGACGAAAGCAACAATCTGCTGGGCCGCATGACCGATGGCACAATGCAGGTTAAGTTCATCACCCAGCGCGACACCCGCCGTGGTGACAGCACGGTGGAGACGCTTGATCTTGAGGTGGCCCACAACGGCAACTATCGCAGCTACGAACTGTACAGCGGTGGCGAGGCCTTCCGCATCAACTTCGCCATTCGCATTGCGATGAGCAAGCTGCTAGCCCACCGCGCGGGCGCGCGCCTGCAAACCCTGATCATTGATGAAGGTTTTGGCACCCAGGACGGCGAGGGCCGCGAGCGGGTGGTGGAGGCGATCCAGGCGATCAAGCAGGACTTCGAGTGCATCTTTGTGATCACCCATATCGAGGAGCTAAAGCAAAGTTTCCCTGCCCGCATCGAGGTGCGGTCGGGAGTTAATGGC